>JAILDA010000021.1 GCA_024689865.1 Clostridia bacterium
ATAGGTCACACCGGTTCCGGCAAGACCACGCTGGTCCAGCACATAGCCGGACTGGTGCAGCCGGACGAGGGCAGGGTGGTAGCCACCCTTAAGGACGGGACTCAGACGGTAATAAGCGAAAAGGGCAAGGCCGCCTTTGCCGTAAGACGCAGGGTAGGCATAGTTTTCCAGTACCCGGAATACCAGCTCTTCGAGGAGACGGTACTTAAGGATGTATGCTTCGGTCCCAAGAACCAGGGACTGGATCAGGCAGCGCAGGAGGAAAGGGCGCGCGACGCTCTTCGCCTTGTAGGCCTGGATCCGGACGCTGTGGGAGAGTCTTCTCCGTTCGAACTTTCCGGAGGCCAGAAGCACACGTCCTTAAGCACGGTCTCCTCGAAGAGCTGGTATTCCGGGTATTGGAAAACTATGCCGACCCTGCGTCTTACCGCAAAGGCGGCCTTGCCCTTTTCGCTTATTACCGTCTGAGTCCCGTCCTTAAGGGTGGCTACCACCCTGCCCTCGTCCGGCTGCACCAGTCCGGCTATGTGCTGGACCAGCGTGGTCTTGCCGGAACCGGTGTGACCTATTATAGCCACGAACTCGCCGTCGCCTATCTCGCAGTTGATATTGCTTAAGGCTCTGGTCTCGTAAGGCATTCCGGGACTGAAAGTTTTGCTGAGGTTCTCTACGTTTATCTGCATAAAAACTCCGCGAGTTTTTCTTCTGTTACTGTTCCTGCGGGTATGTCGAATCCGCTCTCACGCAGTTTTGCCGAAAGGCTTACCGCAAAGGGAACGTTAAGCACGCCCAGATCCTCCTTGGAGAATATCTCCTCCGGGGATCCGTCCGCGGCCACCTTGCCGTGGTCCATTACTATAATGCGTTCCGCCTCCGCGGCTTCCTCCATGAAGTGCGTGATGAGTATTACGGTATCGCCCTGGTCGTGGAGCTTGCGGATTATAGCCATTATCTCCCTGCGTCCTCTGGGATCCAGCATTGCCGTAGGCTCGTCGAACACCACGCAGTCCGGATCCATGGCTACGACGCCCGCTATGGCGACGCGCTGCTTCTGTCCGCCGGACAGCAGATGCGGGCCTTTCTTGCGGTGCTCGTACATGTCCACCATCTTAAGGGACTCGTCCACCCTACGGCGTATCTCTTCCGGAGGCATGCCTATGTTCTCCGGTCCGAACGCAACGTCGTCCTCCACTATGGAAGAAACCAGCTGGTTGTCCGGGTTCTGGAAGACCATTCCTATCTTTTTGCGTATCTCCCAGGGAGCCTCGTCCGAAGCAGTAACTGTATCCACGCCCTCTATCAGGACGCTCCCGGACGTAGGCAGCAGCAGCGCGTTCATGTGCTTTGCAAGCGTGGACTTGCCGGAACCGTTGCTTCCTACTATAGCTACGAACGAACCGCGCTGTATGTCAAAAGAGACGTCGTCCAGCGCCAGCTTTTCTGCCTGCGTGGACCCGTCATCTTCCTGAAGATATGCGAAACTTACGTTTTTGAATTGGATTATTGCTTCGTTTGCCATTAGCCGCTGCTTCCCGCCCTTTGGGTCGGGTACATATCTGTGTGTAATGATTTATTATATACACCACAGCGTACGGTGTCAATTAAGACGGTGGATCAGATGCCGCCAAAGCAGGACCCGCATCCGAAAGAAAACATTTTTCTTAAGAAATCCGCCTCTGTTGGTGTATAATACCTTTACAGCATTTACGGAGGAACCATGAGATTCGTCATTCAGCGCGTATCGCGGGCAAGCGTGACAGTCGACAGCAGAACGGTATCGGAGATCGACAGCGGTTTCCTGGTGCTGGTCGGCGTATTCGCGGAAGATACCAAAGCGGACGCTGACAAGATGGTAAAAAAGCTTTGCGGATTAAGGATATTCGCGGACGGGAACGGCAAGACCAACCTGGCTCTGGCTGACGTGGGCGGCGAGCTTCTTATGGTGTCGCAGTTTACGCTCTGCGCGGACTGCAGACACGGCAACAGACCCAGCTTTTCCGGTGCGGGCCCGGCGGCTTTTGCAGAAGATATGTTCAACTACATCTGCGGGCTTGCGGAGCAGAACGTGCCTGTAGTTAAGCGCGGCGTGTTCGGTGCGGACATGCAGGTGGAACTGCTGAACGACGGACCCTTCACCATAGTGCTGGACTCCAAAGAACTGTAGAAAGGACCGCGACGGCCGCGCATCCCCCGGAAGCGTACGGTCTCTGCGGCAGAACGTATAAATGGATCTAAAAGTATGTCTTCTCAACGACTCGTTCCCGCCCATAATCGATGGTGTGGCGAACGCAGTCGTTAATTATGCGGTAATAATCAAAGCAAACGGCGGAACAAGCCTGGTGGTCACGCCCGACAATCCGGACGCGGACGACAGCGGATTCGATTTTCCGGTATACCGCTACCCCGGGATAGACGCCCGGAAAATAATAGGATACATGGCGGGCTATCCTTTTTCGCCTGCCACCGCAAAAAAGATCAAGAACTCCAACATAGACATCCTGCACAGCCACTGCCCCATCGCTTCCAACATCTTTGCCAGAAGCATGAAGGGCATCATCGACGTGCCGCTGATAATGACCTACCACACCAAATTCGACATCGAGATCGAAGGAGCCATACGCGGCAAGCTGCTGCAGGACGGCGCAGTTAACGCTCTTGTCGAAAGCATCAGCGCCTGCGACGAAGTCTGGGTAGTAAGCGAAGGCGCAGGAAAAAACCTGCGTTCCATGGGCTACGAAGGCGACTACATAGTAATGCCCAACGGCGCTGACATGCCGCTTGGACGCCTGCCGGAAAAGGAGACCATGGAACTTACTGCTTCGCTTAAGGCGCCGGAGAACGTGCCGGTCTACCTTTTCGTAGGAAGGCTCATGTGGTACAAGGGAATAAAGACCATACTGGACGCTCTGGCAGGAGTACGTTCGCAGGGCATGGACTTCCGCATGGTATTCGTGGGCGGCGGCCAGGATGCCGATGAGATAAAGGCTTATACCAAAAAGCTGGCGCTGGACGACAAGGTCCTGTTCTGCGGACCCGTTCGCGACAGAAAGGTCCTGCAGGCCTGGTACTGCCGGGCGGACATGTTCCTGTTCCCTTCGGACTTCGACACCAACGGTCTTGTTGTAAGAGAGGCCGCGGCCTGCTCGCTGCCTGCAGCTCTTCTTAAGGGAAGCTGCGCCGCGGAAGGCGTTACCAACGGAAGGAACGGGTTCCTTACCGAGGACAGCGCCGCGTCACTGGCAGTTCTTCTGGCAACAAAAGGCAGAGACAGACACCTGCTCAGAAAAGCCGGCGAATGCGCAGCCGCGGAACTTTACCTGTCCTGGCCGGATGCCGTAAGCAAAGCCATAGAACGCTATCACATAGTATGCGACCGTTACAAGTCCGGACTTTATCCTAAAAAAACAGGCCCTCTGGATGCCTATCTGAGTTTCCAGGGGACCCTTATGGATCTTTTCGCGCCGCGCAGCGACGAGGACGACTAGCCGTCATATCCGCACGCCTCCAGGACGCAGCTTGTTCATATCCTTATGTTCTTAAGACACACGGAAGCGTAGTCGCAGTACCTGCAGGAATCGTAATCGTTTCCGCGCTTCTTCTGCTGCGCCTTTATCTCTCCGGAGAACAACCTTTCGCTTACAGAAAGCAGGCTGCGGCGGAACTGCCCGCGGAACTCCTCCATGTCTTCGGGGCCGATGAAGCTCCCGCTCAGGTTTCCGTTCGCGTAGCGCTTAAGGTTTACGACCGAGGATTCTCCGGTCTCATCGAAGTCCTTGTCGATGTTTCTTATCACAGTACCTTCCGCAACGGTGATGCCGTCCAGACGGTACTCTTTTTCTATGGTCTTAAGCACCTTTTCCGAAACGTCGTCCGAAATAAGGTCTTCCACCGATCCGGCAACGTCGTCCGCGTTGATGCGGAAATAGTACACTCCGGCAGGCTTTCCTCCGCTGCCCAGAGCTCCTTCCAGATAAGTCATCAACTGCATCTTAAGGCCTTCTTCCACAAGGCCTTTTATGAACTTGTCCGGACCGGACTTGTAATCTATTATCTTTACGTACTGTTCTCCGTCAGCGCCGGGAAGCATGTCTACCCGGTCTATCTTGCCTTCCACGTATACCGTGCCGGCCGCAGTGTTCAGCTCTATGGGGCCGAACGTCCCGCCCCTTCTGAACGGAGTCTCGAAGTACATGCGCTCTATGTTTCCGGAACGCACCTGATGTATAAGATGCCGCGCAAAGCGCGAGCAAGTATCCAGTATCCTTTCGGACCTGTACATCTCCTCTTTGGAGGACTGCATTATGCCGGACAGGCTGGTCTGCGCCATGTCGTCCAGTATCTCCTTTATCATGGCATCGACTTCTTCCGGGCCCACGGTCATCCACAGCGACTGCGGGTCCGTTATCGCAAGGCCTTTTTCCGCCGATACCGCGCTTAGTTTTTCACTCAGCTTAAGCAGCGCCTCGTGGAGTATGTCGCCCATCTCCCTGCCGGTTATCGTAAAGTCCGCGTCTTCCAGCGGTCTTAATCCGTAGTTCATGAAATGTTTGAACGGGCATGCGGCAAAAAGATCCAGCCTGGATGGGCTGAGCGACTTGCTGCCGTCGGGGGAAGCGAACAGTTTCTCTGCAAGTTTCTTATCCAGAGGCTTCTCTGCAGGATCGAAAAGAAGACCGTCTTTTACCTGCGGAGCGCTTGATGAAAGTTCATTGTATACAGCCTTCCAAAGCTCCGGTATCGTCTCTCCGGAAAGCCCGTCTCTTACAGCTGCGGAAAGCTTTTCCAGCGGAAGCCTGGAGCCTTCCAGATAAACTGTCTGGTCGCCTGTGCTCTCCGCGTCCCTTGTTTCGATCGTCTCCGGGTAGCGTTCCTTAAGCATTCCGAGAGCCGGCGAAGCGTTGTATTCGTTTCCTTCCAGATCGGTGGACGGGATCCCTGTCCACAAAAGCTCCCTTGCGCAGGACGCCGACCGGAACAGCATGAAAAGCTCCTCCGAGATCAGCAGGTCCGATGGCTTGGAGAGCAGCAGGTCTCTTTTTGCGAGCCCGTTTATCTCTTTTTCGGAAAGAACTCCTGAGTTTTCCTGCGAGGACGCCACCAGACCGTCACAGAACGTGGCGAAGAATACCGCTCTCTTTTCCTGTATGATGGAACGCTTGGCGCTTCCTATCTGCACCTTTCCTTCCGCCTGGGGAAGAACGCCTATTTTTACGTCTTTAAAAGCGTCCATGAATATGCCGCGGAACTCCTCCGCAGACACAGCCTCGTCTCCTATCAGCTGAACTATCTGCTGAGCGATGTCCGCAACCACTCCTGCCAGCTGACGGGTCTGTTCCGCGCTGTCCTCAAAACCGTCTTCGTTCTGCTGAGCGGCGGTATCTTCCAGCCATGCTTCGAAGCTCAGGTCTGCGCTTAAATACTCTGTAAAGACTTCAGCCTTTTCGCCTGCGGTCTTTGCAAGCGCAAGCTCGTCCACAAGAGGCTCAACGGCCGCCGCGGCGCGTTTGCGGATCATCTCCAGTTCGGGAAGCAGCGCCTCCGTGTTCTTATCGGAATACTTAAGCGGCTTTAGGAACCGCTTTCCTTTTATGTGGAAGCTCCTGGCATATTTTTCGAAGCGGAAGACCGTGTCTTCCGGAACGCCCAGTATGCCGGTCTTTATGAAGCGCAGCATGTCGCGGGTCTTGTATTCTCCGCAGGAAAGGTCCAGAAGAGCCGAAATAAGCTCCGCGGCGCTGCTGTGCATAACGGAACGGGTCTCGTCCATGAACACGGGGATCCCCAGATCCGTAAGGACTCTTTTTATCATTCCTGCGCTGCTGTGGCCTTCCGGAGCCAGTACGGCAATGTCAGAATATCTGTACCCTTTTTCCCTCACCAGCTGCAGAATGCGTATGGCGATGCTCTCGGCCTGAGTGTAAGTGTTGGCGCATCTGACGATCTCCAGGACCGGCTTTTTGCGTTCTTCGCAGGGGATCTTTTCCGCGGGAACGCCGAGCATCTCCAGAGTGCGCTTCGGCGCCCGGAACTCGCTGCCTTCTCCGCATACAAGCGCTATCTGAAGTCCGGCGCTGTTTCTGTCCAGCGCGCGAAGGAACTCTATCTCGCTCTTGGTAAACGAGTAGAACCCGCAGTAGTATATCTTTACGTTTTTAAGGAGGCTGCATCCATCAAGTTTTTGAGTCGTGTAGACAAGGATGTCCTCCGAATCCTCCAGTTTTCCGCCCGAGGCGTCCGCGTAGCCACGGGCTATCAGCGCCATGTCCGCGAGCTTTCTTCCAAGCAGTCCGGTCTCTTTTTCCGCAGCTTTTTCCAGCATTTCCGCATCCACGCGGTTCTGCTTCATCTGCACCAGAAAGTCACCTGCCATGTCCAGAAAGCGCGGATCTGCGCACACGCCCTGAAATGCGTTAAGCTCATCTTTATCGCTGTTTATGACGCGGCGAAGAAGCATCTTTCTGCCTATGGTGTTTATCTCAGCTTTTCCGCTGCCGCCGGTCTTGTCCAGTATGTCCTGACGGAGCTTTCCGCCGGACACGATGTTGAGCCTTAGGAATCCTCTGGGATCGACGCTCGCCAGTGCCTCTTCCTCCATGGACAGCGTTATCTGCGCCGGAACGACAAGAAGGACGCTCCCGCCCGCGGGACCATCCTCTATATCTCTCTTTATTCTGCCGAACAGTTCTCTGCGGACCGCGGCGTCGTTTTCGGCGTAAAAGACCTTCATTCGGCCTGCTCCCTGGCGGCTTGCTTAAGAGGCTTCCACACTACGCGGTACATGGTAAGGAAACACGCAAGAGAACCCACCACCTGCGAAACGGTCTCCGCCCAGAACGGACCGTAGACGCCTGCTCCTATGTGCGGAAGCAGCAAGGTGAGCGGCGCCACCAGTATTATTTTGCGCAGCAGCGAGAAGAAGAGCGCGTATTTAGGATAATTGAGCGACGTAAACGTGTTCTGCCCCGTAAGCTGAAGCGTCATGAGCGGGAAGGTAAGGAAGTATATCCTTGCGCAGACGGAGCCCGTAGCGATAAGCTCCGGATCGCTCGTAAACAGCGAGAACATCCAGCCGGGTGCGAAGACCATAAGTGCCCAGAATACGGTGTTAATGATCAGGCAGCTGAAGAGCATGACGGACATCGCCTGGCTTACCCTCTCGGGCTTCTTTGCGCCGTAGTTGAAGCTCATTACTGGCGTTGCGCCGAAGGTTATTCCGCTGCAGGGGCACATTACTATCTCCCTGGTGGAGTTGATTATGGTCATGGCGCCTATGTAGAGCGTGCTTGCCGCTCCGCCCCAGGTCTTAAGGACTATGTTGGTGATGGCCTGGACCACGCTGTTGGTGGCCTTGAACATGAAGCCCGTAGCTCCCAGCTTTGCGACGGCCTTAAGGTCCGGTCCGGATATGCCGAGCCTTCTGATGCGGACGACCGGTCTCTTCCCTGTAAGGAACAGGACCACCCAGACCGCGCTCACCAGCTGGGAAATTACTGTCGCGACAGCCGCACCCTTAACTCCCATGCCTGCAGTGTAGATGAGCAGCGGGTCCAGAACTATGTTCATGGCGGCGCCGATTATTACCGTTACCATGCCTACCTTGGCAAAGCCCTGTCCGTTTATGAAGGAGTTCATTCCAAGGCTTATCATTACGGGTATGGTGCCCAGAACGTAAATGCTGAAGTAATCCAGCGCGTAAGGAAGGGTCTCCTCGTCTCCGCCCAGAAGCGGCAGGAAATACGGGGCCCCGAAAAACATTATGATGGTTACGACCGCGCCGGTTATGAGAAGCGTGGTAAAGGAGGTCTCCTGTATCCTGGCGGACTTTTCGTAGTCCCCCTCGCCCCTTGCTATGGATGCCAGCGGAGCTCCGCCGGTTCCGAAGAGGTTTGCAAATGCCGTGATCAGGGAGATCAAAGGAAAAGCGACCCCCACGCCCGTAAGAGCGGCAGTGCCGACCCCGGGCATATGGCTTATGAACAGCCTGTCCACTATGTTATAGGCAAGGTGTACCAGTTCTGCCAGCATTATCGGCAAAGAGAGCTTGAAAATTATCCTGCCTATGCTTCCCTGTGAAAAATCTCCTTTGTTTGACGCTGCCATTTATCTAACTCTTCTACGTTCTTTAGTGTTCTTTAAGGTCCTGCTGCGGACCCTGATATAACAGATAGTATTGCGGACCCTGCAGTTCCTTTTACGGACTCTACAGATCCAGCATCTCCATGTCCTTAAACTCTGCCAGCTGAGACTCCTGTCCTACTACGGCTACTCTGCCGTTTTCGGCCATGGTGTCCGCTATCTTTGCGCACCAGAGCAGTTTGCCATAGTCCGTTGCCAGCATCTGAGTCCTTGCTTTCTTGAACATGTCGAAAGTAATGCCTGACATGAAGAACTGATCCGCCTGCGCGCCTCTCTGTTCCGGAGAGAGCAGCGGCTCCGTAGCCGCGATCGAAGCGATTATGAAGTTATCCAGCGGAACCTTTGCCTCGCAGAGCTTCCTCAGGTGGTCGCCAAGCTGCTTGTTGATGTCTATGGATCTTGCCGGGGTAGGATCGCGGAAGGAATAGGTGCTTACGTAGCCCCTGGCATTGGCGCGGAATCCTGTTCCGTATGCTCCGCCCTGAACGCGCACCTGGTTCCACAGGAAGTCGTAGGAAAGGATGTTGCTCGCGACTCCCAGGCTTCCGTCGTACGCGCCGTCCTCTGCGGAAAGCTTGTAGGACTGCGCGCTGAAACCTGTCAGCGACGGTATCCTTATTCCTGCCTTGGCCGGCAGACCGGACTTGTATTCCGCTTCGACTCCCGCGCAGGTACCGACCGGCAGGGAGTTTATAAGGTCTCCCAGCGGAATGTATTCCGTGGCGGTCTCGCTTGCTATCAGCCTGCTCCTGCAGCACGCGTCCTTAAGGCTGCCCGCCAGAAGCGCGGAGTAAGCCTCGAATCGTTCGTCGAAGTTCTCCACCAGTTCGTGGAGCCTCTTGACGAAGGAGTATCCGCCTATGGCGTCCAGAGCTGCCGCAGCGGAAGAATATCCGGAAGAGGCTACGGTCACCGCGTAAGCGATACCCATGCCGACCAGAGCCTGTCTGGCTCCCATGTCGGACTGCACCATTATGTTCTTTATCTTTTCCTTATCGCTGAAGTCCGTGGTAAGGAGGATCTCCTTTATAAGGTCTTCGGCTATCTCAAGGTTCTCTTCCAGCACGCTTGCGCTTACGGTAAAGTTGGGCATGGCCGCGCCTGTGCCGCCTATCCTCTCGAACGCGTTGAGCTTAAACGTAAGGGCTCCCAGATAAGTCTTTATGTCCCTTGCAAGCTCGGCGCTGGTATGGTCCGCGGTGGGAAGCTCTCCCAGGAGTCTGGACAGACCGCTGAGGTCCGCCAGTTCCTCCAGGCTCTTGTCAGCCAGCGAGAAGTACAGGTTGATGTTAACTATTCCGCGGCTCGGCACCGGATGGTACATTACCGCAACGCCGTTCTCGTCCTTAAGTTCGGTCTTGTCCCACTGGGGATCTTCGGAGACCTCGGACAGCGGCAGCTTGGGCAGTGTGGCCTTAGCCTCCGGGCTGTCCTCTGTCTGCTGCCACTTAAGCAGCGACTCGTTCATCTTTTTGTTTGCCGCAAAGTCCTCCTCGGTCCAGGAAGCACGTATGACCTCGAGCCTCTGCCTTTCGGCTTCGTCCTTTTCGTCCGCGGCGGTGTAGGAAGCGTTTGCGTGCAGCTTGCACATATTCTCGTCGCTCATCAGCTCCTTAAGCAGCGCTTCGTAATAGCCTGTGCCCTGCTTTTCCTTCAGCGAAGCGTAGAGACCGTCCACTGCCAGGAAAGCCATGGGATCTCCGCCGTGCAGCCATGTTATGAAGGACTTTATGCACCTTATAAGGCCTGCAGGCTCCTGCGGGGACTTGAAGCTGAACTCGCTGCGGTTGAGCGCGGCGGTTATCTCCCTGGAGTCTATGCCCTCTTCCGCAAGCTTAAAGCAGGTGTCCTGGGCAAGCTTCCACAGCTCGTCCTCCTTGCCGTCCTTTATGTTCTTGAACTGCATCATGAACGATGCCTGCGGAATGTCGTCCAGTGTGTCCACGCTCAGGTCCTGAGCAAGGCCGGAATCCAGGACTGCCTTCTTCAGCGGGGAATCGTTGGTACCGGTAAGCACGCTGAAGAGTATCTCCGCGGCTATCATCTTTTCCAGTTCTCCGGGGCCGGCGAATATCTTACCTGCCACCAGTCTGCCCTTATTCTCCGCGCTCTCTTCCTTTGCCAGAGCGTAGTCTACGGTCTTCTCGAAAGCTCCGGGGACCTGAAGCTCGAAGGTCGGAAGATCCTCCAGCTTCCCGTGCCTTGAAAGGTAGGAATCTATCATCTCCAAGGTCTTTTCCAGAGGAACGTCGCCGTCAAGGAACACCTTGGCGTTGGACGGATGATAGAACCTCTTGTAAGTCCTGATGAATTCTTCGTAGGTAAGATCGGTTATGACCGCCGGGTCTCCGCCGGAGTTTACGCCGTAGCAGTTGTCCGGATAGAGCACTGTAAGCATCTCTTCGGAAAGGAAACCGTCCGCGTCGGACAGAGCGCCTTTCATCTCGTTGAATACGACGCCCTTGTAGGACAGCCTGCCGTCCTCGTCCTGCTCTATGTGCCAGCCCTCCTGGTAGAGGATGTTGGGATCCTTAAGGATGCGCGGAGCGAACACCGCGTCCAGATACACACTGGTAAGGTTAAGGAAATCCCTTTCGTTGCGGCTGGACACCGGGTACATGGTCTTATCCTGGAAGGTCATGGCGTTCAGGAAGGTGTTCATGGATCCCTTGATCAGATCCACGAAAGGCTCCTTTACCGGATACTTGTCCGATCCGCAGAGCACGGAGTGCTCCAGTATGTGGAATACGCCGGTGCTGTTTTCCGGCAGCGTCTTAAATCCTATGGAAAAGAGCTTGTTCACGTCCTTGTTGTCCACCCAGGCAAGCTGCGCGCCGCTTATGTCGTGGACCATCTCCACAAGCCTTCCGTCTATCTCTTTTTCTTCTCTGATACGGGTAACCGTAAATCCGTTAAGTTTGCTTCCGACCTTGAGTTCCATCGTATCCTCCTGTCTTGTTTATCTGCTGAACGCGCTTACTGCAGCGCGTCTATTACGCCTTTAATTCCTTTTTCGTTATATATGTCTTTAAAATACGCTACTTCGTCGTAGATTATTCCGTCTATGGCCTGCATGGAAAGAAGCTCCACCGGTGCCTTGTCGTCCGTCATTACGCGGTCCCCGGGAACGTAGCGCGCCATGCCTTTATACACCGTGTCCGACATCAGGAAAACGTCGTGATCCATGGTGTTGCTCCTTATGATCAGAGGCCCGTAACCTGCCTTGAACACGTCCATCATGTCCTTATTGTTGGACGCGAACAGTTCCCTGTTGCTGCTGTAGGTTACGTCTATCGTATAGACTTCGGAGAACAGAGTGCTTATCGTGTCCGCAAGGTAGCTGTTTATGGTGTTCTCCCCTTTGCCTCGCATACTCATGTTCACCACCAGCACTCCGTCTTCCTTAAGATGGTCCTTTACCAGAGAAAAGAACTCCTTGGACGACATCTGGAAAGGCACGGTTATGTCCTGGTACGCGTCCACCATTATCACGTTGTACTTTTCCTCCGAAGCGTTAAGATATGCCCTGCCGTCGTAGGTGTAGACGTTTACGTCTTCGGGTAAGGCGAAGTACTCTCTGGCAAGATCGGTGATGCTCTGGTCTATCTCCACCGCATCAATCTTGTTTATCCCGAAATGCTTCCGGCACTGCGTCGCGAAGGTGCCGCTGCCGTTGCCCAGCACCAGGATGGAGAAGTCTTCCTTTTTCTCCGTGTCGTACACGCCGGCCATTACAGGCGCCGCCATGGCGTAGTCGTAGTACATTCCCGTAAGTCCGCCGTCCTTCTGATAGACGGACTGCACGCCGAACAGCACGTTGGTGGAAAGGATGACGCTCTTGTCATCCTCGCGGACCTGAAGGTAGTTGTAGATGGACTCGCCTTCATAGGTAAGATCCTTCTCCCAGAAAGCGAAGTTCCCGGACCAGCCGAAAACGCAGCAGACCACGAACAGTATAATGCCTACTGCTGTCCTTACCGGAGACACTTTCGAAGAGATGAAGTAGATGACACACAGCGCAAGAAGTATGCCTGCAAAGATCAGGAACGTGACTGCCGTTCCTACGCTGGGTATGGTAACGAAGGTAGGCAGGAACGTGCCGATTATGCTGCCCACGGTGTTGCAGGCGCCAAGCCTTCCCACCACCTTGCCGCTGTCGGAAAGGCTTCCTATGGTATAGGCCGCAAGGCTGGGAGTTACGGTCCCCAGAAGGAACAGCGGGAACACGAACACCACCATGGCGCTTACGAACGCCGCAATTACAAGAAAGTTGGAGTTTACGGTAAAGATGACGAGCCCGGAGATACCGATGATGATGTATTTGCCCACCACAGGGATGGCAGCTATCCATATCGCTGCCACAAGCATGCGCCTGTAGAGCTTGTCCGGGTTGGGATCTTTGTCGGCCGAACGGCCTCCGTAGATGTTGCCCAGTGCCATGGCTATCATTACCGTGCCGATGATTATCGTGTAAACGATCTGGGACGAACTGAAATACGGCGCCAGAAGCCTGCTCGCGGCAAGCTCCACCGCCATTACGGACATACCTGCGAAGAATTCCGTCAGGTACAGGTACAGTTTGTTGCTCAGTATCTTACGCATATCGGTTTTATTGTTTAATTGCGTCCCGGTCGGTACTTATCCGCCGGACACGCCTCCCGGCTTGGCGGGGGCCCTCCCAGCGGTACTAAGCTCCGTCTGCGCATGGATGCTTGCCGGTCGCTAAGGACCGGGTTCCCCGACAGTCCTTCGGATAAGCACACGACCGGGCCGCATCATCAACAGATCAAAGTTGCCGGCTCATATAAACGCTGCCGTCCGCAAGCCTGTGCCATTCCAGAAGGCCGTTCTCCATGGTCATGTAGCTGTGCGCTGAGCCGCCCTTGGGTATCGAGACAGAGCCTGGATTGCAGTAGAGGTAACCGTTGTGGTCCTCGCATGCAGGCACGTGAGTGTGACCGTGCAGAAGGACGTCTATTCCGGACAGCGGCGGAAGATGCCCGGTGTTGTAGTGGTCGCCGTGAGTGGCGAATATGAGTTTTCCGCAGTCCACTATCTGCATGTATTCCGCAAGTATGGGAAATTCCAGCACACACTGGTCCACCTCCGCGTCGCAGTTGCCGCGCACGCAGAGGATCTTATCTTTGTAGGCGTTGAGCATCTCGAACACCTGCATCGGGCCGTATAACTCCGGCAGCGCGTTGCGGGGACCGTGGTAGAGTATGTCCCCCAGAAGCAGTATCTGATCCGCCTTTTCGGTCTCAGTACGATCCAGAAACTGCCTTGTATATTCAGCGGATCCGTGAAGATCCGAACCTATTATCCATCTCATGTGTTTAGTTTAATTGAACGATTACGAAGCCGCGTCCGGGCACGTCAGCCTCTGTCGAATTTTTCTTTGCCCTGTTTTCTTATAAGGTGCTTTGCGCGCTGCTGCGCGGAGATCTTCTTTGCGGTGGAAGGCTTCATTACGGAAAAGCCCATACGCCCTATGCGCTCCCTGGGCGCCGCGTAGTAACTGCCGTGGATAAGACTTACAAGACCAAGCTTTTCCATGGCTATGCGGCCCTCGCCGGTAATTGCGGACTCGTCCACGCGGACGTTTACTATGTCCGCTAGGAACATGTCGTGAGAGCCAAGGGACTTTACCTCGAACACCTTGCATTCCAGCTGCACCGGGCTCTCCTTTATGGCCGGACACGAGACTTTTTCGGCCGGCTCCGGTGTAAGCGTAAACTCCAGAGAACCGTCCGGACCGCTCTTAAGGCTGTGCTTTCCGAACTTTGCCTCCTTGCTTCCGCTTACGCAGCCGCACCAGTCCATGGCAGCAGCCAGAGTCTCCGGAACAAGATTTATCACAAATTCACCGCTCTCCTTGACTATGTCGTGCGAATGCCTTCTGGGCGTTATGCTTACATATGTACGTGGAGGATCGGAGTTGACGATACCTGTCCAGGCTATGGTTATTATGTTGTCCGTGCCCTTTTCCGTGCTTCCGCAACTTACCATTACGGCAGGCAGCGGCGCAAGCATGGAGGAAGGCGCAAACGATCTTTTAGACATAACGTCGGCCTTTCGTTTCTTACTGCCGGATCAATGTGTCTTCCGGTCTATGATGCCCGGATCGTATTTGGAAAAACGTATCATCTGGGAAGACCAGATGCCGAAATACCCGGAAAAAAGATACGTTACGGCTACTACCAGAAGGAACAGCGTTCCCGCTCCGAATCCGAACATCTCGAAGGCTATCATCAGCGCCGTTACGGGACAGTTGGTGACTCCGCAGAATACCGCAGCCGCGCCCAGAGCGGAGCAAAGCGGCGAAGGCAGTCCGCAGACCTGCGCGAACAGATTCCCGAAAGCGGCTCCCGTAAACAGCGACGGAACTATCTCTCCGCCCTGAAAGCCCCCGCCTAAAGTAACGGCGGTAAGGACGATCTTGATAAGGAAAGCCGCCGGGAAGATCTTAAACCCAGGGTCCGAGATGCACTGCTCTATTACGGCAGCTCCGGAACCATTGTACATGCGCGTGCCAATAGCCAGCGTAGCAGCTATGACTACCGCGGCGGATACAACGATGCGAAGGCAGTCGTTCTTTAAATACTGTTTTTCCAGATGTGCCGTCTTGTGCATCACCCAGCAGAACAGCGCGCTTACCGCGGAGCAGCATATCGCCAGCAGTATTACCATAAGAATGGTCCTGATGTCGATCTCCGGGACCGCGGCCAGCGTCAGGTCGGCTTCGGAAAGGCCGAACACCTTCTCCGCCACAAGATGCGCCGTGAGAGCGGAGAACATGCAGGGGGCCAGAGCGGAATGGTACATTACGCCTACGGTGCTTATCTCCATCGACATTATGGTAGCCGCCAGAGGCGTTCCGAAAAGCGCGGAGAACGCCGCGGACATTCCGCACATTATCGTTCTTCTGCAATCTTCTTCTTTGAATCGCAGAAGATTTCCGAGGGTGCAGCCCAGGCTTCCGCCTATCTGAAGCGCCGCGCCCTCCCTGCCTGCGGAACCTCCGGTAAGATGCGTAAGAACGGTCCCAACGAAAATGTGCGGCGCCATCTTACACGGAAGACGGCAGCCCTCCCTTACGCTTTCGATGACGAGGTTGGTACCGCGGACTTCTTTTATCTTAAGCAGCCTCTGCCATCCTACGATCGCAAGTCCGGCCGGGATCATGCAGAAAAGCAACCAGGGGTATTCGGAGAAGGCATTGCTTCCCCACCCTATAAGCTTTCCGAATATGCTCGCGGCGCATCCGACCACAAGACCGCAGAGTATGCCGAAGAAGATCCATTTAAGTATCGATGCGGCTATTTTTTTTATTTCAGAATTATCTTTCATTTACTGAAAGGATCCGTCCCGAAAGACGGATATTATTACTTGTCTTCCTTCTTCTTACCGAGGTATATCGCTCCGTAGAGTATGCCTACGAAGACTCCGCCGCCTATGATGTTGCCGATGGTGACGGGAAGAAGATTGGCACCGAAGAATCCGCCGAGCGTAAGCGCGGAGGTGTTGACTCCCGCAGCGGCAGCGGCCTGTGCGTAGGCCGGAATGCCGTTGGCAAACAGTCCTGCGCTGATGTAATACATGTTAGCGACGCTGTGTTCGAATCCGCAGAGTACGAACATCATGATCGGGAAGAATATTCCTATGATCTTTCCGGCTACATCCTTGGCCGCGAAGGAGATCCATACGGCTATGCATACCAGGAAATTGCACATGATGCCCTTAAGAAGAGCGTCGCCGAAAGGCATGCTGCACTTAGCGACAGCGGTGGATATGACCGATACCGCCATGCCGTTGCCGAACAGGCTGAACTGATGTCCGAAAGCGCAGAAAGCAGCCACAAGGCATCCGCCGATAAGGTTTCCTATGTATACGAACACCCAGTTCTTGAGCATTCCGCCCACCTTTATCTCCTTCTGGAGCAGGGGCAGAGTAAGCAGGCAGTTTCCGGTAAACAGTTCGCTCCCTGCGAGCAGTACCATAGCAAGTCCGCCCGGGAATACGCAAGCTCCCACGAGCTTGGCTACGGACGCGGCACTGATGGATACGGAAGCCGTGGTGGAGGCAACTCCGCCTACAGCAATGAAAGCGCCCGCGAGAATGCCCAGGAATATCATCTTCCATATGGGTGTGTTGACCTTGCCTTTTCCGATGTTGATGTAGTTCTTTGCTACTTCAGCCGGTGAAAACAGATTCATAATGGTTTCCTCCTAATTCTGAAAACGATTAATAATGCGGAATAATACTACTATAAAATATCCGTTATAAGTCTTGAAACAGACTCTTTGACCTTTATCCAGTTTGAACGGCGTTCGTAGTCGTCCGTAGTAAGCCTTCTGGAATTCTTCATGTCATCCTCGAAAGCCTTGCGGAGCTCTATCGCGACTTCCCTGTCGTAAGCGAACACATTGCATTCGAAATTCAGCTCGAAGCTGCGTATGTCGAAGTTCGCGGAACCTACGCTGGCGGCCTCGTCATCCACGACTATGGTCTTGGAGTGAAGGAATCCCTTCTCGTAGATGTAAGCCTTTGCGCCGTAGCTTACCAGGGTCCCGAGATTCTGATAAGTTACCCAGTACACGAACGGGTGGTCCGGCATCGGGGGGATCATTATCCTTACGTCCACACCGGACACTGCAGCAGTCTTTAAAGCCTCGAATATGCTCTCGTCAGGTACAAGATACGGGGTCTGGATGTATATGCTGCGCTTCGCGGAGTTGATCATTTTAAGATAACCGAACTTTATCTCCGTCTCCTGGCTCTCGGGTCCGCTGGAGACCACCTGCACTGCGCAGTCCAGCGAGGTGTCCACGGGGTAGTCCGCAACGTTAAGTTCTATCTCCTGGCCGTTGGCAAAGTTCCAGTCCATTATGAACCTGGAGTCTATGTCGAACACGCTGCCTCCGCGGATGCGAAGGTGGGTATCGCGCCAGCCCTTGAACTTTCTGCTGTCGCCCACGTATTCCTTAGCGGCGTTAAGACCGCCTATGTAAGCAATGGAGTTGTCTATTATCAGAAGCTTGCGGTGATTGCGGTAGTTGAGCTTAAGATCCAGCTTGAATATCCTTGCGGGGAAGAAGAACACCACCTGCCCGCCTGCGCTGCGGAGCTCATCGAAGTGCTTGCGGCGCATGCGTCTGCAGCCCATGGCGTCCAGGAGGAGCTTTACCTTTACGCCCTCGCTGGCCTTCTCCGTAAGGATGCGGACCAGTTCCAGACCTATGTAGTCCGGCTTCATTATGAAGAATTCCATGTTTATGGAGCTCTTTGCCGCCTTCAGGTCCTCGAACATGCTGTTGAAGCATTCCTGCCCGGCCGTAAATATCTTTATCTCGTTATTCTGCGTAAGATACGCGCTGGCATACTCCTGGTTGAATTTGATCAGCTGCCTCCACGCCGCTGCCTGAGTGTTCACGAAGTGGAAACTGCCCTCGTTGATGCTGCGCTTCTGGTCCAGCAGGAAAGGATTGTTCCTGAAATGCATGGAACTGGACAGGCTGCTGAGCTTATACCTCGCCAGCAGCTGCGAAAGCATTATGTACAGCACTATTCCCGCGCCCGGCAGCACGAAAAGAAGCATGATCCACGCGATGGTGGAAGACGGACGCTTCCTCTCCGCGAAGATTATGAATACACTTATGAATATGTTCAGGATGTAGATTACGGTTATCGCTCTCATTACACTATGTCTGAAAAACGTGCTTGCCCCGGGATCACAATCCTATGGTGGCAATTTTTATTACGAAACTGTATACGGCGCTTCTGAGCGGGCCCAGCAGGTGCGATGTGAATCCCAGATATATCAGGGCCAGCAGTATGAACATGCCGTAGCGCCTTGCGTACCAGTAGAACTTGGTGTTGTAGAGCCCGAATATTCCGCAGACCACTCCGAAGCCGTCCAGCGGGGGTATGGGCAGCAGGTTGAAGAGCATCAGCGAAATGTTGATGGCTACCACCGCCTGCAGGATCGTATAGATCACCATCCCCAGATTAGAGAGCAGGAAGGTCCTGGGCGCTAGCTGCACGTAGAACCTGAACACGAAGGCGAATACTATGGATGCGATGAAATTGTTGAATACCCCTGCAAGGCCTATCAGGATCTGGTCGCGGCGAGGGTGCTTCATCTGCCTCGGGTCTATCAACACAGGCTTGCCCCAGCCGAACCCTACGAAGAACAGCATAAGCAGACCCACTATGTCTATGTGGGCTCTGGGATCCAAAGAGACCCTCCCCATGTATTCGGCGGTCCTGTCTCCGCAGAGCTGGGCCACCTTTGCATGCCCGTACTCGTGGACGGAGATGGCCAGGACTATGCCTGGGATCATATACAGTCTTTCAAGAAGGAAGTTCAGAATGCCGGACAAATCATCCTCCTAAGCCAGCTTGGCAAGCACGGCCTCGAGCATCTTTCTGTTCTTTGCAAGAAGGTCCTCGTACTCCGCAAGTTTGGTACGCTCGGCTTCTATTACGTTAGCGGGAGCCTTGGAAACGAAGCCCTGGTTGGAGAGCTTGTTCTTTGCCCTTGCGATCTCTGCCTCCAGCTTGGCTCCCTCTTTGGTAAGCTTTTCCTTTTCCTTGGCGTAGTCCACCAGTTCGTCCATGGGAACGTATATCTCCATGCCCGGAACTGCCGCGGACTTTGCATCCTCGGGAAGGACGCTTCTGTCGGCTCTTACGAACAGCTCCTCTATTCCGCCGAGAGCCTTTATGTACGGGGCGCCGGCCTTTGCAAGCGCTGCGTCCGCGCCTTCCGCTATTATGTACGCGTGGAGCTTTTTGGAGGGAGCTGCCTCCGCCTCCGCGCGGATGTTTCTTATTGCCCTGATAACAGCCATGGAGGCTTCCAGAAGCTTAACGTCTCCGGAGTAGTCGTTGTTTTCCGGGACAGGCCAGCTCTGGGTCATCAGGAACTGAGGAGCGTCTTCCGCCTTGGGAAGGTAGCTGTAGATCTCCTCGGTGATGAACGGCATGTACGGGTGCAGAAGCTTAAGAAGGTCCAGAAGCGCGGTCACCAGCATGTAACGGACGGTAAGTTTGTCCTCTTCATCCGCGCCGCCCAGCCTGGGCTTTGCCAGTTCTATGTACCAGTCGCAGTAGCTGCCCCAGATCAGGTCGTAGATCTTGGCGGCTGCCAGAGCGAACTCGAACTTTTCCATGTTGTCGGTTATCTCCGCGACTGCTGCGTCTATGGACGCCCTCAGCCACTTGTCTTCCGGCTTAAGGACTGCGGTCTTAGCGTCCGCCATGGGCTTAAAGTTTCCGTCCTCGTCCTGAAGGTTCATGATGACGAACCTGGACGCGTTCCAGAGCTTGTTGGCGAAGTTTCTTGCGGCTTCTATCTTTTCCGTCTGATAGCGGATGTCGGAGCCCGGAGCTATGCCGGAGAGCAGCATGAACCTAAGCGCGTCCGCGCCGTACTGGTCTATTACCTCCAGCGGATCTATGCCGTTGCCCAGGGACTTGCTCATCTTGCGTCCCTGCGCATCGCGGACCAGGCCGTGGATAAGCACGTGCGCAAACGGCGCCTTGCCCATGTCCTCTATTCCGCAGAATATCATTCTGGCTACCCAGAAGAAGATTATGTCGTAGCCCGTAACCAGAACGCTGGTGGGGTAGAACTTCTTAAGGTCTTCGGTCTCTTTTGGCCAGCCGAGCGTGGAGAACGGCCAGAGGGCGGAGCTGAACCAGGTGTCCAGAACGTCCTCGTCCTGATGGAAGTGCTTTCCTCCGCACTTCGGGCAGACTTCCGGCATCTCCTTGGCAACTACCATCTCGCCGCAGTCGTCGCAGTAGTATGCGGGGATCCTGTGGCCCCACCACAGCTGACGGCTTATGCACCAGTCCTTTATGTCCTCCATCCAGTGGTAGTAGATCTTGTCGAAGCGCTCGGGAACGAACTGCGTCTCTCCCTTGCGAACGGCCTCTATGGCAGGCTCCGCAAGCGGCTTCATCTTAACGAACCACTGCTCGGAGATGCGGGGCTCAACGGCGCTGTGGCAGCGATAGCACTCGCCCGTGGGGATGATAAGGTCCTCGGTCTTTACAAGGTAACCTGCTTTGTCCAGATCCTCTACCCAGGCCTTGCGGCACTCGTAGCGGTCCATTCCTGCGTACTTTCCGCAGATCGGGAGCATGCGGGCCTTTTCGTCCATGCATTCTATCATGGGCAGGTTATGGCGCTGTCCTACCTCGAAGTCGTTGGGGTCGCAGGTAGGAGTTATCTTAACTGCGCCGGTACCCTTCTCAGGATCCGGATAGGGGTCTGCTATTACAGGTATCTCTCTGTTGAATATGGGGAGCAGGACCATCTTTCCTACCAGGTCCTTGTAGCGTTCGTCCTCCGGATTAACGGCTATGGCCACATCCGCGAACATGGTCTCCGGACGGGATGTGGCTACCGTTATGCCTTCGGAACCGTCGGCTCCGGGATAGCGGAAGTACCAGTATTTGCCCTGCTTGTCCTCGTGCTCTACTTCTATGTCGGAGAGCGCGGAACCGCAGACCGGACACCAGTTTATGAGGCGGCTGCCCTTGTAGATGAGGCCCTTGTTGTAGAGGCGCAGGAAGTGTTCCTTTACCGCCTCGTTGCAGCCCTCGTCCATGGTAAAGCGCTCGCGGCTCCAGTCGCAGGAAGTACCCATCTTGCGCTGCTGCGTGGTTATGCGGTTGCCGTATTCGTTCTTCCAGGCCCAGGCCCTCTTAAGGAATTCTTCGCGTCCGAGCTCTTCCTTGGTCTTGCCCTCTTCCTTCTTTATCTTTTCGACTACCTTTACTTCGGTAGCTATGCTTGCGTGGTCCGTGCCCGGAAGCCACAGGGTGCTGTATCCCTGCATCCTCTTAAAACGGATGAGAACGTCCTGAAGCGACGCGTCCATGGCGTGTCCCATGTGCAGCTGCCCGGTGATGTTGGGCGGCGGCATTACTATGGTGAAAGGCTTCTTGTCCGGATCCATGTCCGGAGCGAACATTCCGGACTCTTCCCACTGCTTGTATATGCGATCCTCGAAAGATTTGGGATCGTAAGTCTTTGCCAGATTCTTTTCCATGATGCTTACCTGTTATTTTCCTTTATGCATTCCCGGCTTCCGCGTTTGCGGCTGCCCGGGACTGATCACATCTTTATGTATGTTCTTGCAAGCTCGGTGTCGGCAGGTACGGGGTAGTAGACGCCTTTTCTGTAGGCGTACGCCTCACTGCCCTTGCCTATTATCATGACCACCGTCTTGGGCTTTGCTTCGAGTATGGCTCTCTTGGCCGCCTCCTGCCTGTTGGGGCAGATGCAGCCCTTTCCGCCGAACTTTACGAGGTTGCCGTACGCCTCGTTGCAGATCTCCAGAAGGTCCTCGTTGGCCGGGTCTTCTTCCGTTACCCAGGTGAAGTCCGCCAGTTCCGCGGTCACCTTGGGGATATCCACCCTGCGCTGTATGCCCTTGCCTCCCGGGAATCCCACGACTACCTCCAGCCTGTAGCCGGGGTACTCGGCCCTTGCGGACTCCAGGAGCTTTCTGCAGCTGATCTCGTTGTGAGCGTAGTCCGCTATGGCGATCACGTCGCGCTCTTTGTTCTCGTAGAACTCCATGCGGCCTTCCACCAGAACTCCCTTAAGACCTTCTACAACGTCCTCTTCCGTGGCACCGAGGTCCAGAGCCACGGCTGCGGCCTCGGAAGCGTTCTCCGCGTTGAAGAGTCCGGGCATCGACAGCCTTATCCCCCTGACCACGCGCTTTTCCGCGGGAGCCTCGCCTTCCTTGGCGTAGGGAGCGGGGATGCCATCGTAGATGACAGCGTCGAAGCACACTTCTCCGCCTTCCTTGCGGAGGTTCTCCTCCGTGCAGCAGTAGATCTTCCTGCACTGCCTTGCAGCTTCTATTACCTCAGCAATACGGCGGTTGCTGAGGTTTACTACAGCCACGTCGGATCGGTCGAAGAGCATAAGCTTGGAGCGGAAGTAGTCCTCCACGTCCGGATGCTCGGTGCTTCCTATGTGATCCTGCCCGAAGCTTACGAACACTCCGTGGCTGAACTTGTAACCGTATACTCTGTCGTACTTAAGAGCCTGCGAGGAGACCTCTATGCCTCCGATCTTTATTCCGCTGGTGCGCATGTTGGCCAGGTGCTCCGTAAGCTCTATTATCTCCGGAGTCGTAAGGTGGCTCTGGAAACGGTTTATTCCGTCGTACGTATCTATCGTGGAAACGAAACCGAAACGGTCCGGTCCGCAGATCTTGCTGTGTTCGAGTATGGCTCTTATGTAATAAAGAGTCGTGGATTTGCCCTTTGTACCGGTGACGCCTATAAGCGCCATGTCCTTCCAAGGATCCTCAAAGAACATATTGGCGAAGATAGCCATTGCCCTTCTTATGTCCTTGCCCTGAGCGTAAGCGACGGCCCCTTTTTCCACCGCCTGCTGCAGGTATTCGGGTTTGAAAGCCACGCCCTTGCACACGAACAGCGTGCCGGGCTTAACGTCTCTGGAATCGCAGGACAGCCATTCTATCTCCTGCTCAAGATCCTCCGCTGCCGGCGTCTGCTTGCCGGGCACCCTGATCTCCGCGTCCAGACCCTCGTTTTTTAGTCTTTCAATGTAATCCCTGAGTTTCATCTCTATCCTCCTGTTGGTCTTTATATTTAGATTCAAAGCCGGTTATCTCGTATCTGTCTACGCTGTCGGCTATGTATCCTTCGTAAGTAACGTCCCCGTGCTCCACCACCAGACTGCCGTTGGCAAGGTCGTAGAAGCACACCGTGCCGGCCATTACGTAGACCTGCACGAAGAGCGTAAGCACCGACAGCAGAATTACTGCCGGATGCATGGACGCGGCGCTCAGTCTGCTAAGCAGAGCCTCCAGACCGGCCACGTCGTATACCGCGGCGCTGCCCACAAGGTTCGAACGCACTATCCCCGCGGGGATGGACGCAAGTATCAGCCACGGAAGGTAGCTGAGCAGGAGCAGCAGGTATTTCCCTTTGTTTCCAAGCATCAGACGGTTGCTCTGCCTTATGCAGTCGAAGGGATTCATGTCCGGTTCGTCCGCCAGCACGTAGAATGCCTGGGAATATCTTATAGCGGCTATGATCCCGGGCACGACCAGCAGAAAGCTCCACATTATGACCAGTATCATTTCCGTAACGTAGAGAGCCACGCCGCTGAGCAGGTAAGGCCCACGCTCGGTAAGACTGCCCATTCCGAGCTCCGCCGTTCCGCGGAACACGTTAAGGAAATAGTTGGAGAGCCCAAGCGTAAGCGGTCCGGTAACGAATACCGTATACAGCTCCACTATCGTGGACGCAGTCCTGGACCCGGACAGGTAGTACACTATGTATCCCGGTCCGTTGACCAGCACCGCGCAGATGAACACCGCCAGAAAGGCTCCCGCCCAATGTCCGCGGAACATCTGCCTTGCTATTTTCCTGATCCTGCTGCAGCTGAGAGTTACTTTCATCTATGCTTTGCTATTCGTTTTCCGCGCCGTTTTCGGGATCCGCGCCTTCGGTTGCATCCTCCTCATCCGGAGCTGATGCAATGTCTATCTTGCTGAACTTGCCCAGTCCGTACGATGCGTCGTCCAGCTTGAACTCGTCCGTGGAGAGGAACGTAAGATCGTGGGTCTCGCCGCTTATGGCGTCAGATCTTGCCTGCAGAAGAGCCTCAAAAACGCTTGCCTTCTCGCCGTCTATCTCCGCTCCGCCTGGCGCCTTGTACCACTCGCGGAACTTATACAGCTGCTCCGCGAAGCTGCGTCTTGCGTCCGCGTCGTCTATGTCTTCCGCAAGGTGCATAAGGTTCTCTTCCAGGGAATCCAGAAGCAGCACCAGATCGTTCTCGTCCTCCGGCGCAGCGTTGGAAAGATCCTCAAAATAGTTCTCCGCCAGCTCTCCCGCGTTCTCCGGCTTTACCCCGGACAGCGCCATGTAGAACAGGTCGAAGGGAACGTCCTCGTCCATCTCCATAAGGTCCGCGAACTGCTCGAAGTATTCCATGTCCTCCGGGCCGTCCATCTCCAGCAGTTTGTAGAGTTTTTCCAGTGTCATAGTTTCTCCGTGATCCGCCCGGGCGGCCTTGCGGCGTACCCTCCGGACGATTCGTTACAGTCTGTGTCTCTCCAGCGAGTAGTCTCCCTTTATTCCCAGACGCTCTATAACGTTAAGGAACCTGGGGGAAAGATCGCTTGCGTAGAACCTGCGCCAACCGGGCCAGTCGCTGGCCAGCATGCCTTCTTCCTGCAGAAGCTGCCTTGTCTTTTTAGCCAGGGCCACCGACGGATCTATTATCCTTAAGTCCGGGAACAGACTCTCTATTTTGTCCCTTATTATCGGATAGTGCGTGCAGCCGAGCACCAGCACGTTTATGCCGCATTCATCGACCATCCTGCCGATGTGGTGCTGTATGGCCGTCTCCATAGTCTTGCTCTCGAAAGCTCCGCTCTCGATCATGGGAACGAAGTCCGGGCAGGCCTCCGAAAAGACCCTGAGATCCGGGTTGTGCTTAGCTATCTCCGTGTTGTACGCGCGGCTGTTTACGGTGACCGGAGTGGCTATGATGCCTATCCTGTCTTCCGCCGTACATTCCTCGGCTATCTGCTCCGCGCAGGGTTCGATAATTCCCTGGACGATCATTCCCGGGAAGCATTCCCTAAGGTAGTCCAGCGCCGTAGCCGAGCTTGTGTTGCAGGCCGCCACCAGTATCTTGGCGCCTGCGTTGATAAGGAACTGCCCTATCTCCCTTGAGAAAGATCTTACCGTCTCCGGGCTTTTGGACCCGTAGGGCGCCCTTGCTGTATCTCCGAAATATAAGATGCTCTCGGAGGGAAGCACCTCCGAAAAAGCGTTTATGCTTGTAAGTCCGCCTACTCCGGAATCGAATATTCCGATAGGTCTGTCATCCATACTATAGACTCCTCCATATTAACAAGATATTATACCCCGAATAGGCATAAAAGACAACCGAATCGTACTGTATTACTATTCTTTCCGGCGAGGTACGGCTTATTTTATCTCAGCCCACTCCGCGGCTTCACGCCGAGCCTTTTTGAGGCTTTTGACCAGTCGGCTCGTACCTGACGGCCTCCTGGAAAAGCCTTAGAAAAAAGTCTCTTCTACCGCTCCGGAGCGCTTCGAAAACACAAGCCGTACTCCCGCCGGATGAAGAGTAATATAAACGAACGGCACGGCAATCAAAAACACCGGGCGGTAATACCCGGTGTCTGTACTATGCTGTTTGTCCGGTTCAGGGAAGGCCGTTGAAGCGCTGCATGGCTTCTTCCACACCGTGCTCCACGAATACCGCGCAGGCGTCGGCCGCCCTGAGGCACGCCATGCCAAGCACAGGCCTTTCCTCGTCTGTCCAGCGGCCTATCACGAAGCGGTCCAGCGGTATGTCCCCGTGCGGACCCAGGCCTATGCGCACCCTTGCGAAGTCGTCCTTCTGGAGCTGATAGATGACGGATCTCATGCCGTTGTGGGTGCCGGCGCTTCCTCCTCGCCTTACGCGGGTGCGGCCGAGCGGCAGATCTATGTCGTCGTATACCACCAGCAGCTTGTCCATGGGGATCTTGAAATAATCCACCAGCGGACGGACCGCCTCGCCGGAAAGGTTCATGTAGGTCTGAGGCTTTACGAGCAACACCTTTTCTCCCCCGATCGTCCCTTCGCCGTACAGGGCTTTGAATTTCAGCTTGTTCAGGGGTATGTTAAACTTGTCCGACAGAATGTCTATCGTGACGAAGCCCATGTTATGCCTTGTTTTCTCGTAAAGTCTGCCCGGATTGCCCAGGCCGCAGATCATGTACATGCCTACTCCGTGATCGGGATGCCATTCTATTGCGCAGTGCGGTTTACCTGACGGTTGCCTTTACGCAGCCTGATATTACTTGTTGAACAGAGCGCTTACAGGCTCGTTGCTGAACACCCTTCTTATCGCTTCCGCAAACAGCGGGGCTACGGAAAGAACGGTGAACTTGTCCAGATTCTTGT
The DNA here is from genome assembly GCA_024689865.1 of Clostridia bacterium. Classification (GTDB taxonomy): domain Bacteria; phylum Bacillota; class Clostridia; order Peptostreptococcales; family Anaerovoracaceae; genus RUG13409. Next base: position 26,128 of record JAILDA010000021.1, read on the forward strand.
CCTCGGGGATCTCTATGGTGTTCAGGAATACCATCTCCTCTATCGCGGAAGCCTGGATCCTTTCCAGGGCCGGTCCGGACAGTACGCCGTGGGTTGCGCAGGCCTTTACGCTGCGGGCTCCGCGCTCCTTAAGAGCGTTGGCCGCGTTGCAGATGGTGCCGGCGGTATCCACCATGTCGTCCACCAGTATGCAGTCCTTGCCCTCTATGTCGCCTATGATGTTCATGATCTCGGAGACGTTGGGTCTGGGACGGCGCTTATCTATGATCGCGATGGGAACTCCCAGAGGCTGGGCCATGTCCCTGGCGCGCTTTACGGAGCCGTGGTCCGGAGATACGACTACCAGATTGCCGGTGTCGTGGCCCCTGAAATATTCGGTAAGTATCGGAGAGCCCAGAAGATGATCGGTGGGGATGTTGAAGAAGCCCTGGATCTGAGAAGCGTGCAGGTCCATGGTTATTACCCTGTTGATGCCCGCGATCTGGATGATGTCCGCTACAAGCCTTGCCGTGATGGGGTCTCTGGCTTTTGCGGTACGGTCCTGTCTGCCGTAGCCGTAGTAAGGGATGACCGCGTTGATCCTGCCTGCGGAAGCGCGCTTCATAGCGTCGGCCATTATGCAGAGCTCCATCAGGTTGTCGTTTACGGGGTCGGACGTGGACTGGATAATGTAGCAGTCCTTTCCTCTTACGCTCTCGTTGATGTTGATGGCTATCTCACCGTCGGAGAACTTCTTTACCGTGGCGTCGCCGAGCGGTTTGCCCAGCTGCTCGGATATCTCGGCGGCCAGAGTCCTGTTTCCGTTGCAAGTGAAGATCGCGTACTCCTTAAAATTTCCAATCATTTCTTTTGCCTCTCAATAACTGCTATCTATGTAATATAAAATTATATTATCAGTTCCGGGTTGACGGAGACCTTGCAGACATCCCCTCCGTCATCGTAATGGAAGATGGGGAAATAGCTTCCTATCTTCTTCTGCTCGTCCTTGCCGGCCACGATCACCACGCCCACTCCTACGGTCCTTGCATCGAACTCCGCAAGCATGTCCTGCATGCCTTTTACGGAACCGCCGCCGCGCATGAAGTCGTCTATGATTATCGCCCTGCAGCCGGGCTTTATGGCCCTCTTGGAAAGGCTCATCTTCTGTATCCTGTCCGCGGAACCGGAGAAGAAGTTGATGCTTATGGTAGATCCGTCGGACACCTTGGCTTCTCTTCTTACTACTACCAGGGGCAGGTTGAGGAACCTGGCTGTCATCATGGCAACGCCTATGCCCTTGGTCTCTACGGTAACTACAGCGTCCGCCTCCGTGGCCGCGAAATGCCTTGCGAACACTCTTGCGGCGAGCGTTACGAACACAGGGTCCGACATAAGATCCGTGGTATAGATGAACCCGCTGCCTATGCTTCTGTCCGGCTGGGCAAGCATGTTCCCGAAGCGCTTAAGCTCCTCGGAAGACTCTTCCTTGCTGATGTACGGAACATAGCGCACTCCGCCCTTTGCTCCCGCAGTGGTCTCCACGTAGCCAAGGCCTGCGTCCTCCACGGCCTGCCTTACTATCTGAAGATCCTCGGAAACGCTGGATTTAGCGCATCCGAAACGATCCGCAAAGTAAGCCAGCGGATAATCCTTGTTGGGATTCTCCGTAAGGATCTGCGTTATTATGCATGCCCTCTGAGCTCTCTTCAAGCCTTTTCTCCTTTGCCCAGGATCATCTCGCCTACGCGGTAGATGTCGCCCGCGCCCATGGTTATTACAACGTCGCCCGCCTTTGCGTTGGCCAGAACGTAGTCTGCCATGTCTTTAAAGTTGTCTATGAACCTTACGTCCTTGTCCGGGTGGCGCTTCTTTATGTCCTCCATAAGGGCCGCGGACGAAAGCTTGTATATGTTCTTTTCCCTTGCAGCGTAGATCTCCGCAAGGCATACTATGTCCGCGTCCTTGAAAGCATCCGCGAACTGATCCATCAGGGCCAGCGTCCTTGTGTAAGTATGGGGCTGGAACAGGCACCACACGCGCTCGTGATCCAGCTTCTGAGCCGCCGCCAGGGTAGCCATTATCTCCGTAGGATGGTGAGCGTAGTCGTCCACTACGGTAAAACCGTTGATGCGGCCCATTATGTCGAAACGCCTCTGGGTCCCCTTGAACGCCAGAAGAGTGTTCTTTATTACGTCCAGATCAGTTACGCCCAGAGTGAACGCCGCGGCTATGGCAGCAAGGCTGTTTGCAACGTTGTGCTCGCCGGGAACGGAGAGCGATATCCTGTCTACGAAGCCTTCTCTGGTGTACAGGTCGTACGAGGGATGGCCCATGGCGTCGAACGAGATGTTCTTGGCGTAGAAGTCGCTGCCCTCGCTGAATCCGAAGGTCTTAACAGCGCAGTCCAGATCCGCGGTGGCCGCCTTTACGAAGGGGTTGGCGTCGTAAGCGATTATGGTGCCGTCCTTGGGTACCGCCAGAGCGAACTTGCGGAACGAGCGGGTTATGTGGTTTATGTCCTTAAAGTAATCCAGATGGTCCGAATCTATGTTGAGTATTATCTCCACCCTGGGGCGCAGCTCCAGGAAGCTGTCCATGTACTCGCAGGCCTCGGTGATGAAGTAATCCTTGCCGCCTATGCGCACGTTACCGTGGAGCTCGTTGAGTATGCCGCCGACGGTTATGGTAGGATCCTTGCCCGCGTTCTGCAGGATGAGCGATACCATGGACGTGGTGGTAGTCTTTCCGTGAGTTCCGGAGACCGCTATGGAGTTGGGGTATTCCGCAAGCAGTATCCCCAGAGCCTGGGCCCTGGATATTACAGGGATGCCCATCTCCTTAGCCTTGAGTATCTCCGGGTTCTCCATCGATACCGCGTTGGAGTAGACCAGCAGGTCCGCACCTTCCGCGTTCTTTGCGTCGTGGCCGATGTATACGGTTATCCCCTGTCTGCGCAGGTGATCCGTTACGGTGCTCTCCTTCATGTCGGAGCCGGAGACTTCCGCTCCGCGGTCCTTCATTATCTCGGCTATGGCGGAGATGCCTATGCCTCCGATCCCCAGGAAATGAATGTGTTTATAGTTCTTAAGATCCATGGCGTTACAGACCCAGCAGCGCCTTTACGCGCGCCTTCATGTCTTCCTTTCGTATAGATTCTTTATGTATTATCTTTCTCTGCTTAAGACCCTTAAGGCCGTCCGGAACGTGCGCTCCGGTAGCCGCGAAGAGCCTGTCTATCGTTTCGAATGGGTCCGCGCCCTGCCCAATGCCTATGCTTTCGGCAACGACGGCAGCGAACTTATACGGACTTGCAGTAGATGCTATGAGCGCCGGCGTATCATCGCCGGAAGCTTCCGCGTAATCCTTCCATACCTTGTATCCTACGGCGGTGTGGGTATCCATAAGGTAACCCTCTTCGTTGTAGAGCTTTCCTATGGTATCCGTTACCTCTTCCTCCGTTGCAAAGCCCGCGGAGAAATACTCATCCAGGCCTTTCTTTACCGCCTCGCCCACGGTGTACTTCCCGTTTTCCGCAAGCTGATCCATAAGGCTGCGTATCTCCGCAGCGTCCTCGCCCGCCAGATGGAACAGGAGACGCTCCAGGTTGCTGGATACCAGTATGTCCATGGAAGGAGCGTTGGTAACGTAGAATTCCCTGTTAGTATCGTAGACTCCGGTATTTATGAAGTCCGTAAGCACCTTGTTCTTATTGGACGCGCAGATGAAGCGCTTTACCGGAAGGCCCATGCGCATTGCGTAGTACGCGGAAAGTATGTTTCCGAAGTTTCCGGACGGTACGCATATGTTTACCGGATCTCCGGCCTTTACCGCGCCATTTGCCACGAGCTGCGCGTAGCCCCAGACGTAGTAGACGATCTGAGGGAGCAGCCTGCCCACGTTCATGGAGTTTGCGGCGCTGAAGGTAAAGCCTCTGGACTCCATCTCCTTAAGAAGCTCCGCGTCCGAAAGGATCTGCTTCTGCGTGGTCTGGGCGTCATCGAAGTTGCCCAGTATGGAGAAGACGTGCGAATTGGTGCCGTCCGCGGTGCGCATCTGTGCTTCCTGGACCGGACTTACCGCTCCGTCCGGGAAGAACACCACTATCTGCGTTCCGGGAACGTTCTCAAAGCCCTTAAGCGCTGCAGTGCCGGTATCTCCGGACGTGGAGACCAGGATGACTACGGTCTTTTCCTCGCTCTCCTTTTTAATGCTGGCCGTAAGAAGCCTGGGCATCAGCTGCAGAGCCATGTCCTTAAACGCTGCCGTAGGTCCGTGATAGAGCTCCAAAAACCATGCTCCGCCGGCTTTTACCACAGGCACGGTCTCCGGCGCGGAATACTTGCCGTCGTACGCTCCGTGTATGCAGTCCGCCAGCTCCTCCGCGGAGAACTCCGGGAGGTAAGGCGCAAGGACTTCGGCAGCAAGCTCGTCGTAAGACAGCTGCGCCAGCCTGTTCCAGTCCTTATCCAGCTGCGGAAAGCGCTCCGGAACATAGAGTCCCTTGTCTGCCGCGATGCCCTTTATTATGGCCTGACAGACATTCATTTCCGGGGCCAGACCTCTTGTGCTCTTGTACTTCATGAAGGCGTCCTTTCAGGCTTCGGCCGCTTTTGCGATGCGGGCAAGAGTCTTTTCTTTGCCCATTATTTGCTGTATGGTCCAAAGGTCCGGGCTGTTTGCCCTGCCTGTTACGGCTATCCTTATTACTCCGCTTACGTGGCCTACGTGGCCCTTGTAAGCGTCCGGGTTCTTTTTGTAATCCTTGGGCTTTACCGCGTATCCCATGTCCGCTGTTATGCCGCGGATCTTCTCGAACCACGCGGAGTTGTCGTCCGCCGGATCGTAGCCTTCCGCATAGCGGCGCAGTATCTCTCTGCGGTCTTCCGCGGAGACCTCTGCAGGCCACTCCGATTCGTACACAAAGGTCTCGTCGAAGAAGTATTTTATGAACTCGAATATCTGCTGAGCAAAGACCAGATCCTTACGGGGTTTTTCGCCTCCGCGGTCTATGTCGAAGACCTTAAGGAGCATGTCCTTGTTATCCTTAAGCAGCGCGTACTTGTCCTTATCGAACTCTTCCGCCCAGCCAAGCATGAAATCGTATATCTCCGCCGCGCTCTTTCTGGCGAGCACGTCCTTTGAAACGTCGTTAAGCTTGTTGATGTCGAACAGCGTTCCGGAATCGCTCATCTTGTCCGGCGAGAACGTAAATTCGTTGTAATCCTTGTCCGGGTTGGCTATGCGCCACTCCTCAAAGTCCGAGCAGAGTATGGTCATAAGATACTCGCGGACGGCCTCCGGGAAATAGCCGAGCTCCTTGTAATACGACAGTCCCAACTCAGGATCCTTGCGTTTTGAAAGCTTGCGCTTCTGACCGGTGGTGTCGTCTATCTTCATGAGCGACGTGGTGTGGCAGTAGAGCGGGATCTCCCAGCCCATGGCGCCGAACAGCTGCTCGTGTATGGGAAGGCTTGCCATCCATTCTTCGCCGCGGACCACTATGTCCGTGTGCATGAAGTGGTCGTCCACTACGTGGGCAAAGTGGTACGTAGGCAGGTCGTTCTTCTTGAGTATTACTACATCCTGGATGTTCTGCGGCATGGAAAGCTCGCCGCGTATGGCGTCGCGCACGGTAAAGTATTTGGAAGGATCGCCCTCCGAGCGGTAGCGGATAACGTATTCCTGACCCTCAGCAAGTCTGCGTTCCACTTCTTCCAAAGGCAGATCCCTGTGCTTTGCGTACTCGCCGTAGATGCCCGGATCCAGTTTTGCAGCGGTCTGGGCAGCGCGGATGTCCGCTATCTCTTCTTCTGTCATGAAGCAGGGATAGGCCTTGCCTTCCGCTACGAGTTTCTTTACGCAGGCCTTGTATATGCTGCTGCGCATACTCTGCCAGTAGGGTCCGTAAGCGCCGCGCTGAGCCGCGCCTTCCTCGGAAGGAACGGGCTGGCTGCCGGGAGTCCCGGCCTTGCAGGCGCCTTCGTCGAAGTTTATTCCAAAGTAACTTAAAACGTCCAGCAGAACGGGTACCGCCCCTTCCACCTCGCGCTTTTCGTCCGTGTCTTCTATTCTGAGGTAGCAGACTCCGCCGCCCTGATGGGCAAGCCTTTCGTCCACCATCGCTCCGTAAAGGTTGCCCAGATGGATGTAGCCCGTGGGGCTGGGAGCCAGCCTGGTAACGAGCGCTCCTTCCGGAAGCTGCCTTGCGGGATAAGTTTTTTCGTAATCTTCGGGAGTCTTGTCCACGTCCGGGAACAGAAGCTCCGCCAGTTTTTTATGATCCATGTAATACCTCTGCAGCACCGCTTTTTTATCCGCGATACTACCTTTTATTATAACAGAAAAACCGTAACTTACACAGTCTTGTTATCCTTAATGAGCCGGGAATTATCCTTCCACCGACCTGTAAAGTAGAACACTATTCCTACCGCGAAAGGCATGTATCCGGCAAGCGCGTCGCCCAGCCAGAATCCTCTTACGGACATGTTCAGAAGGAATCCCATCACGTAGGAGAAACCTATCCTCGCCACTATTCCGTCGAACAGCGCAACGATAAGGTTCAGCCTGGAGTTGCCGGAACCGTTGACCAGGGAAAATCCCACGGATCTCCCTACGCCGCCCATCATGCATATCACCACGGGGACCACAAGGACTCCGGAAATGTCGATGACCGTCATGTCTTTGGTGAAAAGCTCGAAAACGAATTCCGGGAACAGATATACCATAAGTGATACCGTGCCGCAGATCACCCCGGTTATAAGAAATACCATTCCCATTATCTTAGGCACGCGCTCGATTTTTTTTGCGCCTATGCACTGCGCCACGCTGGCGCCGCCCGCTGTGGAGAACGAACTTGATATGACGCCCATGAACATGCCGAGTTTGCTGAATATTCCGTTGAGCGCGCTGTAAGCGTAGCCGCTGCTGTTTATCCAGGCCGCCAGCACCGCCTTGGATACGGTTACGGACGCCATCTGGATGGACATTGGAATTCCAAGCTTTATGAGCGGTACGAGCTCTTCCTTGTACACCCTGAAACTGCTGAGTTTAAAGTCGAAACCGAAGCTCTCCCTGCGGCGGTAGAGATATGCAAGCGCCACAAAGAAACTGACGCTCTGACCTATGACTGTGGCAAGTGCCGCGCCGAATGCGGACCAGCGGAACACGGCCACGAAAAGAATGTCAAGAACGGTATTCAGAACAGACGCTATCGCAACGAAATACAGGGGCCTTCTGCTGTCGCCCATGCCCCTTAATACTGCGCAGACCATGTTATAGCCCGCTATGAAGAAGATCCCGCAGATGCAGGTAAGATAGTAAGTCTTAGCAAGGGGCGCAGCCAGAGGGTCGGCATTGAGCAGCCTGAGGAAAGTGTTGCCGAAGATGAGACAGATGGCCAGCATGCATACCGCCATGATTATGGTCACCACGAAGATGGTTCCTATCATCCTTTTGATGGACTCCCGTTTCTGCGCGCCTACAAGCTGAGCAAGGATTATCTGCCCGGCAACGGTGAATCCGATAAGAAGGAAGGTCGCAAGCTGAACGATCTCTCCGCCTATGGAAACGGCGGCCATGCCGACTCCGCCTTCGACCTGCCCCATTACCATCATGTCCACAAGATTGTAGACGGCCTGGAGCGTGTTGGCCAAAAGGATCGGGGCCGCATAGTTTATGAGTGTTTTTGCTATGCTGCCCTGAGTCAGGTCTTTTACCATCGTCTTTTCGTTCATCTGACACCTTCCTAACTGGTTCATTATATACAAAAAGCGCTGCTATTTCCAGCGCTTGATAAGATATCGTTCGTATTTCACCGATCGATCGGACTAAATGAATATGTAATTTACGCCCCAGGCAGGGATCGCAGGATCCTTGCGAAGGAAAAGCCTGTAGTCCGGACTGATGGACAGGACAGTTTCCGGTATTGCAAACAGATCTTCCGTGCGGTGATACGCAGCGATAAGCATGCGGGGACGGAACTCTTTAATGGTATGCGCAGCGCCCTGCAGGGCCCTATGCTCTGCGCCCTCTATGTCCATCTTTATGAAATCCGCGCATCTGCCGCCGAGTACAGAATCGAGGCTCCTTAGCTGCGTCTCCCTACCCTTAAGCTGATGATCCGCGCCCCCGGCCTGCGTCTCGCGCGTTCCGCGGCCACGGCCTTTTTCAAAGAAAGCCGTTCCGTCGCAGTCCCAGGCGGCAGCGTTTACAAGCTCAGCATTTTCAAGGCATGCCGGGGCTTCCGACAGTTTACGAAAGTTGCGCGGCTCAGGCTCGAAAGCAACTATACTGTCCCCTGCGCAGCCGCGGATCTTCCGGAACAATTCCACGGTATCCCCGGTATACGCACCTAGGTCCGCGAACAGTTTTCCGGCGCCCGAAGAACCATCGCTGGACAGTTTGCACCCTGCAGCAACGGACAGCTTGTCCCCTGCGCCAGAGCCTGTTTCCTCGTCCAGGAACAGCCTCCAGTTGTCTTCCTCCGAAGTGCTGCATTTCAGAAGCGGATCTATCCTGCCGCTCAGCTTGTACTCTATCACCTTATCGAAGACCAGACGGCTCTGATCATCCGCAAGTCTTTCGCGCACGGCTGCGAGCCGGGCCTTGTGCGCCTCGTAAAACGCCTTGTCAAAAAGGCCTTCACCCGCCACCGGAAGATCCGGCGCGTAAAGGTCCTGTTCCCTGCTTATGCGGACGATGTTCTCCAGATCTTCCGGCCTGTGAGAACCGAAGCACAGCACCACAGTCATGTCTCCGAAGGTCTCCTTAGCTTTACGGTAACCCATGACCTTAAATCCAGCGAACTGTCTGTCCCTGACGAATCCGTCGGACGCAAAAACGCCGGATACCCGAATGGACCGGGCATCCAGCTCCTTTAAGATCTTTTCCGCCGCGTCGCCTGTACCGTAAAGCACTACCGGCTTAGCGGAGTTTTTAATTTCGTCCCACACAGTCTGCTGCCTGTTTCAGGCCAAAAGCCGGCTATTTGCTGCTATCCAGAGCCTGTCTGAGACCGATGCAAAGCTGATCCGCGCAGGAAGTCGGCTTGGGGCCGCAGGTATTGCCCTTGAGTATGGACTCTATCTCTTCTACGGTCTTGCCGTCCACAAGCTTGGACACTGCCTTAAGATTGCCGTTGCATCCGCCGAGGAAATGCACGTTCCTTACAACGTTGCCTTCGAGCTCGAAACTGATCATTCTGGGGCATACGCCCTGGGGCTGAAATGTATACTGCATGCTGCACCTCTCTGTCTGTTCATTTGCAAGCCGGCGTCCCGATCCCCGGGCACGCGGCAGCTGCTGTTTACTGTTTTACCGTCTGCTTGCCGCCGGACGACCAGACAGCCGCCATGGCGTCGTCCTCGTACTGGCGCGTCCAGAGCCTGTAGTAATGGCCTTTCTTAGCCAGAAGCTCCTCGTGCCTGCCGCGCTCTACTATCTGTCCGTTGTCCACGACAAGTATTATGTCCGCGTTCCTTATGGTCGAGAGCCTGTGCGCTATCACTATGGACGTGCGGCCCTTTACCACCTTGTCTATTGCGGACTGTATCTTCTGTTCCGTTATGGTATCTACGGACGCGGTAGCTTCGTCCAGTATTATGATCTTCGGCTTGGCCAGTATGGCTCTTGCGAAGGATATAAGCTGCTTCTCGCCTGTGGACAGAAGGTCTCCGCCCTCGCCCACGTCCGTATCCAGACCGTCGTCCAGCTTCTCTATGAGGCCTTCCGCGGACACCATCTTTATGGCCTCGGCTATCTCTTCGTCCGTTGCGTTCTCGTTGCCGTAGAGCAGATTGTCCCTTATGGTCCCGGAGAACAGATGCGGAGTCTGCAGAACGTAGCCAAGCGCGGAATGCAGCCAGAGCTGAGACCTTTCGCGGTAATCCCTGCCGTCTACCAGTATCTGCCCTTCGGTGGGCTCGTAGAAGCGGCATATAAGGTTAGCCATTGTGGATTTTCCGGCTCCGGTCTCGCCTACTATCGCCACGTTGGTGCCGAACGGTATCTTAAGGTCAAAGTCCTTAAGCACGTACTCGTCAGCTCCCGGATACTTAAAGTCCACGTTCTTAAACTCTATGTCGCCCTTAAGGTCTTCCCAGTTCTCCTTCCTGGGAGCAAAGGCGTCGCCGTATTTTTCGATGACTTCCGGAGTGTCGTTGACGCTCGGAACGGTCTCCATCAGCTTGGTATATCTTTCTATGTTTACCTTGCCGTTTACGAACAGCGCAAGAGTCTCCACCAGCCAGCGCACCGGCTCCATAAGCCCCTGAGCGTAGCTCATGAACATGGAGAAGGTACCTACCTGTTCCTTTGCAAGGATGCCGCCTTTCCATAGCACGAAAGCCAGAGCGAACGACGCGGCCAGATCCGTTACGGACGCGAACACGCTCCTGTGCCTTGCAAGCTGAAGGGCCTTTTTGAACATGTTGGTGGTCTCGGAACGGAAGTCCTCGTCTATGCGGTCTTCTATTACCAGAGACTTTATGGTCTTGGCTCCGGTTATGCCTTCGTTGAAGTTGCCCGTTATTTTGGAGTTGATCTCGCGGGTCTCTCTGCCCAGCTTGAACAGCTTACCGTAGAACAGGCTGAAGAACAGCGCTATTATAGGCACTATTATAAGGACCGCGCCGGTAAGCTTAACGTTTATGGACAGCATTATTACTATGGCGCCCACTATGTAGAACAGGAACTCCACGGTGTCCGATATCTGCTGGCTGAACAGGTTTCCTATCCTGCTGGTGTCGCTCATGGCGCGGGCGTGTATGTAGCCTACGCTGTTTGCGCTGTAATAGTCAAACGACAGCTCCTGCAGATGGGTAAACGCATCGTTGCGCATGTCGCGGTTCATGGTAACTTCCGTGGATATCTGCACACGGATGTTTATGTATGCGGTTATCGCAAACAAAGCTAGCATGGCCACGTAGAGTATTATGAATACCGGCAGACCGTCCAGCGTTCCTTCCGTAACGAAGTGGTTGAGCGCATACCTGTTGAACAGCGGTCCCAGTAGATCCAGTATTCCGCATGCCAGAGCGGACAGGCTTATTATCCACACCTGCTTGCTGAAACGCTTTACCAGCGGTATCATCTTGGGTATGCCGAAGAAGCGCAGGCTGCCGTCTTTATTAGTCGTTTTCATGGCCTGCCTCCTTTCCTGCACCGGGATGAGTCTCGTCCAGACCCGACTGTATGTCGTATATGCGGTTGTAGATTCCGCCCGCAGTGCGAAGCTCGTCCGGGGTACCCTCTTCCGCTATCCTTCCGTTATCCAGGACTATAACCTTATCCGCCTTTGAGAGCGTGGTGATCCTGTGGGAAATAAGTATTATCGTAGCAGATCCGAAGCGTTCTTCCAGAGCCCTGCGGACCTTGGCGTCCGTCTCCGTATCAACGGCCGACAGAGAATCGTCCAGTACCATTATGGGCGCGTTGGCGATAAGCGCTCTCGCAATTGCGGCGCGCTGCTTCTGTCCGCCGGAAAGCGTAACTCCGCGCTCGCCCACGAAGGTATCGTAGCCCTTGGAGAAGCTCTCCACGGCCTCGTCCAGGCAGGCGGCCTTAGCGGCCTCCTTAACGTCTTCACGCGTAAGGCTTCTGGAAGAAATGCCTATGTTCTCCTGTATGGTACGGGAGAACAGGAACGGCTCCTGGAGCACCATGGAGATGTTCTTCCTGAGGTGCTGAGTCTTTATGCCGCGGATGTCCGTTCCGCCTATGCTTATGGTGCCGCAGCCCTCCGGCAGCGTGTACATCTTGTCCATGAGGAGCATGAGCGTGGACTTTCCGGAACCGGTGCCGCCGAGTATGCCCAGCGTGGAACCGGCCGGAATGGTAAAGCTTACGTCGTGCAGGACTTCGGAACTGCCTTCGTACGCAAAACTAACGTGGTCGAAGACTATGTCGCCGTCCATGGGCGCTTCCACGGAACCGGGTGCGTCCTGCTCCACGGGCTCGTGCATTACGTGGCCTATCCTGTCCAGACAGACCCCGGCCTTGCTCATCTCGGAGATCATGCGGCCCAGCCTTCTGATCGGGAAGGACAGCATGGAGTTGTAAGATATGAACGCCACATACTCGCCGGCGGTTATCTTTCCGTTGACGCAGAATACGCAGCCCGCTATCAGGACCACCAGTATCTGCACCATGCTCAGGATGTGCTGCGTGGTAAAGAACCTGGCCATTATTCCGGCCAGTCTTACCCACAGGCTGTTGTAGTGGTTGTTCTGCTCTATGAAGCGGTCCTTTTCCTTAGCTTCCTGAGCAAACGCACGCACTACGCGCATGCCGGTAAGGTTTTCCTGTATGCGCGCGGACACTTTGCCTTCCATCTCGTCGCACTCGCGGAAGCCGCGCTCCATTTCCTTGCGGAAGATGAGCACGTACGCAAGTATGAACGGTATGGGTATTATGGCTATGAACGTAAGCCCCACGTTCATGGAGAACATGAAGAACAACGACAGGATTATCATTATGGATATCCTGACCACGGATACAAGCTGTTCCGCCACGAACTGACGGACCATCTCCACGTCCGAGGTGCAGCGCTGGATTATGTCGCCGGTGTGGTTCTTCATGTGCCACTCGTAGGGAAGATGCTCTATGTGGCTGAACATGCTGTCGCGCATGCGGCGCACAAGAGTTTCAGCGCCTTTGTTGTTGAGCACTCTCTGCAGGTAGCCGGATATTGCTCTTATGACCGCGACGAACACCACTGCCAGAGCCATTATCCAGAGGTTCTTTCCGAGGTATTCAAAGCCGCCCAGCCTGTCCACGAAGTCTGTAACGAACTTCGGGAAGTCCGGTTCCTTGCCGCCTATGGCGTTGTCTATCGCTGCGCGGAAGATCTGCGGATCCACCATGTCGCAGAGCGCGTAGAACAGCGACGCTATTATGCTGCCCGCAAACAGATGCTTGCTTCCCTTAAGGAAATAGAGCAGCAGCTGAGTGTGCTGACGCCTGGTCTTCTTGTCTTTAGTTGTGGTCTTATTTTCCTGTTCCATCTATCTTTTGCGGCTTTGCGGTAAAATGCGCGTGTTTGATTATTATATCACAACGCAGCCGGTGTAAACTACAGAAATTACACAAAAATCGCAGCTCCTGACGAAAAAGGTCCGGCGCGTTTGCGCCGGACCTTGCCGTTTCTTTACGATATGCAGTATCGTCTGCCTTATCAGTCTTCGACTACCTCGCCGGAGAGCTCGGAAGCGTAGGCTTCCTCTGCCATGCGGGTCTCATAATCGTCCGTCTCGTCGTCCGAGTAGTCGTCGCTGTGCTCCTGCTCGTAGCTGGCGCGCGCGTTCCTCTCGGCTTCCTTAACGTTGAAGCTCTCCATGTATTCGGTGTTGGCACCGTAATCTATGCCGATCTCGCGGTAGATCTTCATGCCTGTGCCTGCAGGAATGAGCTTGCCGATTATTACGTTCTCCTTAAGACCCGTAAGTCTGTCGGTCTTGCCCTTTATGGCAGCGTCCGTAAGAACTCTTGTGGTCTCCTGGAACGATGCGGCGGACAGGAAGGAGCTGGTAGCAAGCGATGCCTTTGTGATACCGAGAAGTATCCTGGTAACTTCGGCAGGCTGCTGGCCTTCCTCCAGAGCTGCGTTCGCGGCGTTGACCTCGAATACGCTGTACTGGCTTCCCGGAAGCAGCGTGGTGTCGCCCGGGTCGTCCACTCTGTACTTGGACAGCATCTGGCTTACTATTACCTCGATGTGCTTGTCGTTGATGTCTACGCCCTGCTGCTTGTACACTCTCTGTACTTCCTTGAGCAGGTACTGATATACGCCTTCCACACCGTTGATGCGCATGATGTCGTGGGGGTTGAGCGGGCCCTGGGTAAGGCCTTCGCCGGCCTTTACCTCGGAGTTCTCCTGGACCTTCAGCCTTGCGCCGTAAGGAACTACGTACTTGCGTTCCTCTTCGCCGCGGACCACGATCTCGGTCTTGTTGTCGGCTCTTGTGGAGATGGAGACAACTTTTCCGTCGGCCTCGCAGATCTCGGCAAGTCCCTTAGGCTTACGCGCTTCGAAAAGCTCTTCTACACGCGGAAGACCCTGGGTGATGTCTCCGGACGTACCGCCGGCAACGCCGCCCGTATGGAACGTTCTCATCGTAAGCTGTGTACCCGGCTCGCCTATGGACTGGGCAGCGATTATGCCTACTGCTTCGCCGATGTTTACGTGTTCGCCTGTCGCCAGGTTCCTGCCGTAGCACTTTGCGCATACGCCGTTCTCGCACTTGCAGGTCATGACGGACCTGATCTTTACGGTCTCGATGCCCGCGTCTTCGATGGCCTTAGCCTCGTCGTCGCTGATCTCCTCGTTCGCGTGAACGATTATCTTTCCGGTCTTGGGATCGGCTATGTCGTTTACGGCAGTTCTGCCGGTGATCCTAAGACGCAGGGATTCGATGATCTCCTTGCCTTCCCTGAACGCGCTTACCTCCACGCCGTCCTCGGAACCGCAGTCTTCCTCGCGGACGATCACGTTATGGGATACGTCTACGAGCCTTCTGGTAAGGTAACCGGAGTCCGCCGTACGGAGAGCGGTGTCTGCCAGACCCTTTCTTGCGCCGTTGGAGGAAAGGAAGTACTCCATTATGGAGAGGCCTTCGCGGAAGTTAGCGGTGATAGGTACCTCTATCGTCTTACCGGTAGCATTGGCCATAAGACCTCTCATGCCGCCGATCTGCTTTATCTGGTCCTTGGAACCACGGGCGCCGGAATCTGCCATGATGAACAAGTTGTTGTTCCTGGGCAGGGATGCCATAAGAGCATCCGCTACCTCGTCCGTAGCCTTGTGCCAGATCTGGAGGACCTTTTCGTATCTTTCCGAGTCGCTCATAAGACCGCGCCTGTAGGCAGCCTGGTACTTGTCTACCAGAGCTTGGGCCCTGTCTATGATCTCCTGCTTCTGCGGAGGCATAAGCATGTCGCCGACGGAGATGGTGACTGCGGAGAGCGTGGAATACTTGTATCCGTTGCTCTTAATGTAGTCCATCATCTTTACGGTCTCTACGTTGCCGTGTCTCTTGAAGCAGCGCGCGATTATGTCCGTAAGATTCTTCTTCTTTACGAGGAAGTCTACTTCCAGTCCGTAGGGATCCTTGGTCCTGTCTACGTAGCCCAGATCCTGCGGGATGTGCTCGTTGAATATGAACCTTCCGACGGTGGATTCCACCAGCTTGCCCGGATCGTCCGGACCGAGCTTGCGGAGCACCTTTACCTTGGCGTGGATGCCTATTACGCCGTTCTGATATGCCATCAGCATCTCGGCGTCGTCACAGAACACCTTGCCGTCGCCTCTGTCGAGGGTGGAGCTTCTGTCGGCGGAACCTTCGTGGGTAAGGTAGTAGGATCCGAGTATCATGTCCTGGGTAGGCGTTGTGATCGGGGATCCGTCCTTAGGCGCCAGAATGTTGTTTACGGACAGCATAAGGAATCTGGCCTCTGCCTGAGCTTCCACGGAGAGCGGAAGATGTACGGCCATCTGGTCGCCGTCGAAGTCCGCGTTGTAAGCGGTGCAGACGAGCGGATGCAGCTTTATGGCCTTGCCCTCTACGAGCACCGGTTCGAAGGCCTGGATTCCAAGCCTGTGCAGAGTAGGCGCACGGTTCAGGAGCACGGGATGATCCTTGATTATCTCGTCCAGAACGTCCCAGACTTCCGGGCGGACCTTTTCTACCATCCTCTTGGCGCTCTTGATGTTGTGGGCGGTTCCGTCCTGGACCAGCTTCTTCATGATGAAGGGCTTGAAGAGCTCCAGAGCCATCTTCTTGGGAAGACCGCACTG
>JAILDA010000029.1 GCA_024689865.1 Clostridia bacterium
AAGTGGGTGTCTTCGCGCATTCTTGCCGGCGAAAAGCTTAAGATAAAGAGTCTCTACGAGATAGAAGGCAAGCTGCCGCCGTGCCTGGAGTACGCGGACGCAGGTTACGACATTCTTGTGTCGCACCGTTCCCGCGGAAACAGCGACGCGCTGCGGCTGGTGCCGCCGGTCGTGACGCTTGGCGTGGGGTGCCACAGAAACATAGAACTGGACGCTCTGGAGGAGGCCTTCGAGGCAGTCCTTGCCAAGAGCGGTGTACATAAACTTGCGGTGTTCCAGGCAGCTAGCCTGGACCTTAAGAAGGACGAGCCGGCTCTTGTGGAGTTCTGCAAGAGACACGGTTTTCCGTTCCGCACGTTCACGGCGGGCGAGCTTACGGCTGTGCCCGGAGATTATTCCGGCTCCGAGTTCGTAAAGAAGATAACCGGAGTGGACAACGTCTGCGAAAGGGCGGCGGTGCTTGCCTCGGGCGGACGGCTCATAAACAAGAAAGAAGCCGGAAACGGCATAACCATGGCGCTGGCCCTGAAGGAGCCGGTGCTTACCTGGAACGACTGACCGGCAGCGCCGGATCGCAGGAGAAAGGATCTGAAAATGGGTAAGTGTGTAGTTGTAGGGATAGGTCCCGGAAAGTTCTCCGGGATGACCTTCGAGGCGGACGAAGCCATTAAGACGTCGGACGTCATCGTAGGATACAAGAAATACATAGAGCTGGTGGTGCCTCACTATCCGGACAAGGAGTTCTTCGACAACGGAATGCGTCAGGAGACGGACCGCTGCCGCGAGGCTCTAAGGCTTGCGCAGGAAGGAAAGAACGTTGCGGTGGTGTGTTCCGGCGACAGCAGCGTGTACGGCATGGCAGGACTCATCTACGAGCTCTCCCCGGAATATAAGAATGTTGAAATTTCAGTCATCCCCGGCGTTACCGCGGCTCTTTCGGGAGGCGCGGCTCTGGGCGCGGCTCTGGGCCACGACTTTGCGGTGATAAGTCTTTCGGACCTGCTTACGCCGTGGGAACTTATAGAAAAGAGACTGGACGCCTGCGCTTCTGCAGACATGTGCATAGCGCTCTACAATCCGTCCAGCCACAAACGCGCGGACTATCTTCAGAAAGCCTGCGACATACTGCTGCGCCACAAGGACCCCAAGACAGTGTGCGGCTTTGTCAACAACATAGGCCGCGAGGGTCAGACGGAAAAGACCATGACTCTGGCGGAGCTGCGCGACACTCCGGTGGACATGTTCACAACGGTGTTCATAGGCAACGCCGCAACAAAGATAATAGACGGAAAGATGGTAACTCCCAGGGGGTACAGGATTGGCTGAACTGGTCATTTTCGCGGGCACGACGGAGGGGCGGGAGCTCTCCGAGCTTGCGAAGGAACTTAACATAGACACGGTCTGCTGCGTGGCCACCGACTACGGCGAAGAGCTTATGGAAGCCGGCTGAAGCCTTAGGGTGCACACAGGAAAGCTGGGACCCGCGGAGATGGCGGCGCTGATCAGGGAGGAGGCTCCTCTGCTGGTGCTTAACGCCACACATCCTTACGCGGACGTAGCTACCGATTCCATAGACCTTGCCTGCAGAGAGTGCGGCGTAAAATGCAGAAGGGTACTTAGGGAAAAACAGCCCCATACAGGCTGCGTAGAGTTCGGGACGCTCTCTGATATGGCTGAGTACCTTAACACGCACGAGGGAGGCGTTTTTTCGTCCCTTGGAGCCAAGGAAGCGGCGGCGCTGGCTTCTGTAAAAGGCGCGGAGGAGAGATTGTGGCTGCGCATACTGCCTTCGGAGGACGGACTGCGTTCCTGTCTGGCTGCCGGAGTGCCCGCTAAGCACATTATCTGCATGCAGGGGCCGTTCTCTGAGGAGCTTAACGCTGCGATGTTCCGCACCAGCGGCGCGAAGTATCTGCTTACCAAGGATACCGGCCGCACCGGCGGCTTCGCGGACAAGGTGAACGCGGCGCAGAAGTGCGGCATGACCGTTCTGCTTCTTAAGAGGCCTCAGCCGGACAGCGGCGAGGGCATGGCGTTCTGGAAGGAAGCGCTCAGGTCCGGAAAGTGGAGAGAACTATGAAGAAAGTCAACATCATAGGGGCCGGTCTTGGAGCCGGCAGCATTACAGCGGACGCGGCGGCGGCTCTTTCCAAGAGCCAGACCGTGTTCGGAGCGGAAAGGCTTCTGGAGGAATACGCGCAGTTCATCAAGGACTGCGAAAAGACCGCGGAGTACGATTCGCGGAAGATATACGACGCCGTAACGGCAAGCGACAAGACCGTATTCTCCGTGCTGGTGTCCGGCGACACAGGATTCTACAGCGCGTCTACAAAACTCTGCGAAGTATTCGCGGAGGGCTTCGACCTTAAAGTATATCCGGGCATCTCTTCGCTGAACGCGATGTTCGCGGCGATGGGAAGGCCCTGGCAGAACGCGGCTCTTTGCAGCCTTCACGGAAGGGACTGCAACGCCGCTGAGATGGTACGCAGGAACCGCGAGACTTTCTTCCTGACAGGCAAGAACACGAAGGATCTGGCGGAGAAGCTCTGCAATGCCGGATACGAGGATATAAAGCTTTGGGTAGGGCAGGACCTGGGCAGCGACGCCCAGAAGGTGCTCTGCTGCACCGCGGCGGAGCTTAAGGACATGGAACTGTCTTCGCTTACCGTAGTGGTGGCGGAGAACCCGGACGCGGACGCCTCCGTAAGGACAGGCATCCCGGACGAGGAGTTCCTGCGCGGCGAGGTCCCCATGACCAAGTCCGAGATACGCGCCGTAAGTCTTTCCAAGCTTGGGATAAGTCCGGAAATGACCTGCGCGGACATAGGCGCGGGAACGGGCTCCTGCACCGTGGAGATGGCTCTTTCGGCCTGGAAGGGCAGGGTCTACGCGATAGAGACGGACCCGGAAGGAGTGGATCTCATTAAGGCCAACTGCCGCAAGTTCCACATCGGAAACGTAGAGATAATAGAAGGCCTGGCGCCTGCGGCAATGGAGGACATGCCGGCCGTGGACGCTGCTTTCGTGGGCGGAAGCAAGGGCGGACTTAAGGAGATAATGGCGCTGCTTATTGCTAAAAACCCGGCGGTGCGCATAGTAGTAAACACCATAGCGCTGCAGAGCCTGGGCGATGCGCTGGAGGCATTCGAGGCCAACGGGCTTAAGGCGGAAGTGGTGCAGATATCGGCCGCCCAGTCTAAGAGGGCGGGGCGCTACGATCTGCTTATGGCCAGAAACCCGATATTCATAATCAGCGGAGGCGGGAAGGACCGCGCCGCAACAAGCTGCGGAGGCGGGAAGGCCTGCGCGGACTGCAAGGACGGAGAAAAGTAATATGCAGGGAAGATTCCTGGTGGCCGGTACAAATTCCGGCTGCGGAAAGACCACGGTATGCATGGCGCTGCTGGCGGCGCTCAAGAAGAGGGGCCCCGGGCTTAACGCGTTCAAATGCGGACCGGACTACATAGACCCCATGTTCCACAGGGCGGTGCTCGGCGTGCCCAGCTACAATCTGGATCCGTACTTCTGCGATCCGCAGCAGCTGAGGACCGTATACGCATCGCACGCAGGAGAGCTTTCGGTGATAGAGGGCGTAATGGGCTACTACGACGGCATAGGGACCGAAGGGCTCGCAAGCACCTTCGACGTGGCTAAGGCTACGGAAACTCCCGTGGTGCTGGTGGTAAACGTGCGCGGAATGTATACTTCCGCCGGCGCGGTGATACGCGGATTTAAGAACTTCAGACCGGACAGCCG
>JAILDA010000047.1 GCA_024689865.1 Clostridia bacterium
AGTTTAAAAATCGTTCAAAAAATAAAAGCAAAGCCCGGGGCCGAAAGGCAGTCCCGGGCTTTACGTTATTTATCAGAACCTGTGCATCGGGTGGCGATGCAGGCAGTGTCCGTGACCGTGAGGACCGTGGTGTCCGCAGCCGTGGCCGTGGTGATCGTGTCCGTGTCCTTCACCGCCTTCGCCGTGGCAGCATCCGTGAGGTCCCTTGCGCATGCCGTGGTGTCCGCAGCATCCTTCTCCTTCTGCGTTTTCGTTAAGATGGGCGGCAAGCTTATCCGCCAGCTCGCAGAATTTTTCGGCTTCCTCGTCCGTAAAGCAGGCGGAGAAACTGTTGAGGGCTTCTGCCCTTACTTCTGCAATCCTGCTTACCTGGGCCTTTCCGAGCTCGGTAAGGAAGATCCTGTTTACGCGCTTGTCGGCTTCGTCGGCCTTCTTTTCTACAAGGCCTCTGGCTGCCATCCTGTCGGAAAGCTCGGATACGGAGGAAGGGCGCATGTCCAGAAGTTCGCTGAGTTCACCTGCGCTGAGCCCGTCGTTCCCGGAGATCACCATTAGAGTTCTCTCGACGGCGGGAGGAAGCGTGCGCTCCATGTGTCTGGGGCCGCGTCTGAGGGCTCTTGCGAGCCCGAAAGTAGATTCTAATACGTTCTTTCTTATATCTTTATTATCCATTTGCATGTTCTCCTTTCTGATTTATTTCGGTACCTAAACATCTTTACGCCCTGATTATATTTCGGTACCTAAATATTGTCAAGTGTTTTTTTAAAAAGTTTTTGCTGTGAGGGGACCAACGTCCCGATCGCCGATGTTTTAAGATGCGCAGGCGTTATGATATAATAAAACAAATACGGTCTGCGTGTTCCTGCACGCTGCGGCGCTGAGTATCACTGCAGACCTCAGATACCGGAATAAAACAGATTTTTTTACGGCGGACCAGAAATGAGCAAAGAAAAAAAGAAGAAAAAGGGCAAGGGCCTTAAGACAGCGCTGTGCATCATACTGCTGCTGGCGGTCTTCGTTGCGGTGATCAACCTGCTGCCCCCCAAAAAGGTCGTAAAGACCAATCCTTTCCTTAAGGATCCGGATGCGCTGCCGATGATCGCGGCTCATCGCGGAGGCGGAATGATCAACCCTGAGAACACGCTCATGGCGTTCAGGGCTGCCGTAAACGAGCTTGGCATACAGATATGCGAGACGGATCTGTGGATGACGTCCGACGGTCATCTGGTCTACAGCCACGATTCCACCATCAACAGGATGGCCTGCCCGGAAGGCACTCCGGACGTGGTGATAGCCGAGCACACGCTTCAGGAACTGCAAACGTACAACATGGGCTACAATTTTGCCGATCCTGATACAGGAAAATACATCTACCGCGATCTGTCCGACGATGAGCAGAAAGCAAAGGGTCTTAAGATACCGGAGTTCCACGAGCTTCTGGAGGAGTTCTACGGAACCAGGAAGGATCTGCTGTTCATCGTGGAGATAAAGAACGGCGGCGAGACAGGCTTTAAGGCTGCCGAGATAATAGACAAGACGCTTACTGGGCGTTTCCCGGACTACAAGAGCAATCTTGTGGTGGGTACCTTCCACCCGGAGATAGAGGCAAATCTTAAGGAACACCATCCGACGCTCATGCGCGGAGCCTCCACTTCCGGCGCGGCCAAGTTCGTAGTATCGCAGAGGCTTAAGCTGAACCGGCTTATCAGATCGGACTTCACGTGCCTGCAGATACCTATGGAGTACAACATAAAAGGACTGCACATAGACCTTACGCGCGCAGAATACATACGCAGGGCCCACCGGATGAACATCGCGGTACAGTACTGGACAATAAACGACGCTGATGACATGAGAACGCTGATAGAACTTGGCGCAGACGCCATCATGACGGACGACCCGGTGCTCCTTAAGCAGGTGCTGGAAGAATATAAAAAGTAACGAAGGCTTTGGGCGGTGCCTAAAACAAAGGTCCTGCCCGGCGCGCGCCGCGGATGACAGGAGGATACGGACGGATGTCTGAGCTGAAATTCAAATACGTAAGGATACACGGCAAGGAACTTGCAAAGAACACCATGTTCGGCAAGGGAATATTCAGTATGTGCTGGCAGCTGGTAAGGGACGATGTAATGGAACAGGAGGACGCGGATCTGTTTAAGGAGATCGACGACTGGTTCGCGACCCATCTGCCGTGGCCGCCGCAGTGCAGGAACCAGGAGCCCGTTGTCTGCTGGTTCAAGACGGAGAACTCGGAAGAGATGCTTAAGATGATACGTCCGGCGCTGTGGCTTCTGGAAAGATATCATCATCCGTATTATCTTGTTTATACCAACGATCCGGGCGAGATAGTCTACGAGGATCAGTACCAGATAGCCGCCAAGGCGGACGGATTTCTTCAGATAGACGAGCTGCAGGAGTCCTGGTCGCCGGAAGAGGTCGACGAGAACGGATTTCCGAAGGTAAAATAAATGCCATTAGAGATAATCAGAAACGACATAACCAAGGTCCGTGCTGACGCCATAATCAACACCGCAAATCCAAACGTTGCGGTAGGCGACGGAGTGGACAGCGCTGTCTATGCCGCCGCGGGCAGGGATCTTCTCCTTGCGGAGAGGGCAAAGATAGGGCCGCTGCGTCCCGGAGAGTGCGCGGTCACTCCTGCTTTTGCGCTGCCCGCCAAGTACATAATCCACACCGTGGGACCTGCCTGGGAAGGCGGGGATAAAGGCGAGGTGGAGACCGTAGCGAAGTGCTACAGGAACTCTCTGGAAAAGGCTAAGGAGCTTAACTGCGAGTCCGCGGCTTTTCCGCTGATATCCGCGGGGACCTACGGATTCCCGAAAGACGTAGCCCTTAAGACCGCGGTATCAGAGATAAGCGGCTTCCTTTTCGGCTGCGACATGACCGTGTACCTGGTGGTCTACGATAAGAAATCCTTCGAGGTGTCCGGCAAGGCGTTCTCGGAGATAAAGTCGTACATAGACGAGTCCGATGTTGTAATAAGAGAGCACAGGCGGACGGAGCTCGGCGGAAATGCGTTGCGGCAGCCCCGAAACGTTTATTCCGAAAGTTTCGGACTGTTCCCGGATGAGGCTTCGGAGACGGCTCCTTACGCGTCGGCGCAGCCTGCGGATGGAACTCTGCGCCCGCAGCGCAGCTTTTCTGTTGAAAGCCCCGCATCTTCCTCTGCTGCGAAAAAACGCAGGGCAGGCATCTTTTCGTCGATCGTCGGACGCGACAAGCCGGAAAAAAAGACGGTCGGCAGCATTCCGCCGTCCGCTGTACCTGTTCCGGTTCCGAACAAGTCCATAGACGATGTAATAAAGGAAAAGGACGATACCTTCCAGCAGTACCTGCTTAGGATAATAGACCGCAAAGGCCTTACGGATCCGGAGGTCTACAAGAAGGCAAACATAGACCGCAAGCATTTCTCCAAGATACGAAGCAACGTCAATTACAATCCGTCCAAGAAGACGGCGCTGGCTCTTGCGGTGGCGCTGGAACTGAATCTGGACGAGACCAGGGATCTGCTGCTCAAGGCCGGGATGGCGCTTACCCGCAGCAGCATCTTCGACATAATAATGGAATACTGCATAGAGCACAGAATGACGGACATACACGAGATCAACTGCATTCTGTTCGAGTACGGACAGCCCACGCTTGGAGCCGAGCAGTAAAAGTCGCCTGCCGGGCGACCCCCGGCATTTTTTTATTTGCTATCCTTACACCGTAAGATAAAGACGCGCAGGAGCGCGGTAGATATCAGGAGGTAAGGAAAATGGCAAACAAGGATCTTTGCGAAGTAGTATTCATTCTCGACAGAAGCGGCAGCATGTCCGGACTGGAAGCCGATACCATCGGAGGCTTCAACGCAACGCTGGAGAAACAGAAGAAAGAGGACGGCGACGTGCTCTGGTCCACGGTGCTCTTCGACGACAAACACGAAGTTGTGCACGACAGGGTGCCCATCGGCAGGATCGAAAAACTGACTGAAAGGGAGTACTACGTGCGCGGCTGCACGGCGCTGCTGGACGCAGTAGGACGCGCGATACACCACATCGGCAACGTGCACAAGTACGCAAGGCCGGAGGACGTTCCCAGCAAGACGCTGTTCGTAATAACCACGGACGGCATGGAGAACGCCAGCAGGGAGTACACCTACGCGCAGGTGAAGCAGATGATACAGCGCCAGACCGAGAAGTACGGTTGGGAGTTCCTTTTCCTGGGCGCAAACATGGACGCGGTCAGCGTAGCCGGCAGGATGGGGATCAGACCCGAACGTTCCGCGACTTTCATCAACGACAGCGTAGGCATAGGCACGAATTATCGCGCGGTAAGCTGCGCGATGAGCGCTTTGCGTGAGACCGGATCCATCCGCGAGGAAGCGCTGGAGGAAGTAAGGAAAGACTACAAGAAGAGAAAGGGCCTGCTGTAAAGACGGTCCGGAAAGGGGTGTGCCGAATGGCTAAGAGAAGAACA
>JAILDA010000069.1 GCA_024689865.1 Clostridia bacterium
GCCGGATCCAACGCCGACAACGCGCCGCTAACGGCGCATCTTTCCAAATGCGGCATAGAGATGGACGCCCTGTATACCTCCGAAAGTTTTAAAGTCTACAAACCCAAGCCGGAGTTTTACCAAGCCATTCTGGACGCAGAAGGCATAAAGCCGGAGGAAGCGTTGTTCGTGGGAGATTCGCACCTGGAAGACGTGGAAGTTCCTGCGTCCATGGGAATACGTTCCGTTTGGATGAGACGCGGCAGACAGGACAAGGACTACGGCCAGATCTTCACCGCGGACAGCCTGACGGAGATGGCGGAATACATACTGGAACGGTTTTAGCGCCGCATATCGCTCCGGGATCTGAAGAAACAAAAGACCGGCCAGCCAAGGCCGGTTTTGTATTGCGTTGATTTATTCTGCTGAATCTATATGTATTTGTTTTTTAGCGGTGCGCAGGCTGTGATCAAGGGACTGTTTGGGACCCCGGTACTTAGCGACCGGCGAGCTGCAGAGCGAAGACGGAGCTTAGTACCGCTGGTGGGCTCCCAACCAAGCGGGAGAGTGTCCCTGATCACAGCGCTCGCAGCGCTTTATTCCGCAAACTTAATATCAATCAAATAAAAAAGGCACGGAGGACCGACCCCAGTGCCTTGTGATGCTTCATCTTTTAATGTTCCGCTTTATTACGTTCCGCAGAAGTATCGTCAGCACCGCGGAGATAGCCAGCGGCACCACCATCAGCATGAACGACTTTGCGTAAGCGTCGGCAGGTCCGTCGCCCGCGGCCTTAAACATGTCTATTGCCATGCCGGAGAGGTAGGGTCCGACGAACAGCCCAATGTCCTGGAAGAAGTACAGCGTGTTTGCAGCCACGCCTGTCTGCTCCGGAAGAGCGGTCCTCATGCACAGAGCCTGAAGCGTGGGATGCAGCACCCCGTATCCCGCGGCAGCTACCAGCGCGCCTATAAGCAGCGGAGGAAGAGTGCGCGCAAAGCCAAATATAATGAAAGCAGCCGCGTATACCACCATGGCGCCTACCATCACCTTCGCAAAGCCGTACTTGTCCGCAAATCCTCCCAGCAGAGGCTTGAATACCAGCAGGCCTATGGCGTAGAACGTAAAGTACAGACCTATCTTTTCTATGCCCAGATGGCCGCCGTAGATGGTCATCATTGCGCTTATGGAAGCGTAAGGCATGCATGCGAAGAGCATTACCAGCGCGCCGGGAATGGCGTCCTTGCTGAAGACGTTCTTGAACCCTACCCTGTACTGCTTGTCCCCGGAGACCGGAGTGTCGGCGCAGAACCGGGTAAGGATGACCGCAACGAACATCAGAGCCGCGCTGCAGAGGAAGGTCTTCTGGTAGCCGATCTTCTGCGAAAGCTCCAGTCCGATGCTGGGTCCTATCGCCTGTCCGAAGGCCTGCGTTACGGTGTACAGAGACACTCCCTTGCTGTACGATTCCCTGGGAAGTGCGCTTGCGACTATGCTCAGGCCCATGGGTCCGGCAACGCCTATCCCAAGGCCCTGCAGAGCCCTGCCTATCATTATCCAGGTAATGTTGTTGGATAAAAAGAACACCACGAACGACAGCGTCGTAACAGACAACGCTATCGCAAGGATGTTCTTCTTGTTGAACATGTCGTATGTGGGACTGGTGATCGGACGGAACGCCAGCGCCGTGCCCGCGTAAAGACCGGAGATGAGGCCTATGAGGCTGGCCGACGCTCCCAGAGAATCCGCGTATTTAGGGACAAGAGTGTGCGCGATAAACTGGCCCATGGTCTGAAACAGGGCCACCATGAATATCGCTATGAACGCCTTGGTCCATATGGTCCCGGATGCTTTGCCCGCGTGGACTTGCACAGCTTCCGGAGCCGCAGCGTTTTTATCCTTGTCCGTACCTCTCATTCCTGTCTTTTTCGTCCGCGATGTCTAAGGCCGTGCGGTAGGCCGACAGCAGCGCCGCAGAAAGCAGAACGCCGCCTACTATGTCCGTAAACCAGTGCACTCCGGAAAGAGTCCTGGTTATTACCATAAGGACTGCAAGCGCCCAGAAGGCTATCCTTGCTATCTTCTTGAACGCCGCGCTTCCCTTTGCCCTGCCCAGCTGCACCGCCGCGCTTAAGAACGCGCAGACCGCCAGCATGGTGTGGGACGACGGGTACGAGCTTTCCAGAGCGCCGTCCTCCAGCACGGGACGGTAGTTTACTACCACCTTGGCAAAGAGCACGTAGAATACCGCCAGGCAAACGTACAGGGCGCCCAGCATAAGTATTCCGTTGCTTACGGATCCAAGGTTCTTCTTCCTTAAGAACTCCAGAAGCCCCATGAACGCGAAGAACACGCACACCAGTATCGCCAGATATCCCAGCAGTTTGCTTACTTTATAGAACGTTCCGCTGTACGGAAACATCTTTGCTACAAGGCCGTTTATGCCTGCGAATCCAACGCTGCTGCCCTGCGGACCTATGGCCTTAACGTCCAGCTTGCAGACCAGCACCGTAAACAAAACGAACACCGCGAACAGCACGGCTGTCCTTATTACTCCCTTTTTGCTATCCATTATTCCTTTACGTATCCCTTTTCCCTTATTGCTTTAAGCGCAAGCTCTATCGTGCTCTTTATGCCGCGCCTGGAAGTGTCTATCACTACGGCCTCCGGAAGCTGCGTAAGCGGGCTGTTGGCCCTGTGAGAGTCGCGGTAGTCGCGCGCTTCTATCTCTTTCTGTATCTGATCCACGTCGCAGGGCTGGCCGGCGGCCTTCATGTCCTCCGCGCGCCTTTTGGCGCGGACCCTGGAAGAAGCCGTTACGTAGAACTTTATCTCCGCGTCCGGGAACACCTTGGTGCCAATGTCGCGCCCGTCCATTACAAGGGACTTGCGCTCCCCCATCGCCTGCTGCAGAGCCACCAGCTTGTCGCGCACGGCCTGCACCGCGGAAGAAGCGGACGCCATTTCCGACACCTCCTGGGTGCGGATGAGTCCGTCCACGCACTCGCCGTCCAGATATACGCTGCCGCCCGTGTAGTCCACGTCCGTTGTGGCCAAAAGCTCCGCCAGAGCCTCCGGATCGTTGTAGTCCGTACCGGTCCTGAAAAGCTTAAGCGCTATTGCCCTGTACATGGCTCCTGTATCTATGTAATCTATGCCCAGCTCCTTGGCGATAAGCTTTGCTATGGTGCTTTTGCCTGCTCCGGCCGGGCCGTCTATTGCTATGCGGAAAGGCTTCATTTTTCGGCCTCTGCCAGCTTCTTAAGTTTCTTCTTGCCGGCGCTGTCCGAGCCCAGAAGCTTTTCTATCTCCGCTATGAAGGTGCTTACGTCCTTAAACTGGCGGTACACGGAAGCGAAGCGCACGTAGGCTACTTCGTCCAGTTCCTTGAGCCTGTCCATTACGACCTCGCCTATGAACTGGGTGCTTACT
>JAILDA010000035.1 GCA_024689865.1 Clostridia bacterium
CAGATTGTTTTGTACAAGTCTTTTGAGACTTACTTAAAAGTCTCTTTGACTAGTTCTTTGCACTATGTTGTTTTCAAGGTTCGGCACCGCCTTTTTGGCGGAGCATTTGATATTATATGCGCGCGCCCTTCCGTTGTCAACGACTTTTTTACAGTTTTTTAAAGTATTTTTACCCCTTTTTTTCGCCCCCTAAATGTAGTGCTTTCTTATGCATTCGCTACACTATTTATATACGTACGCGCGTATGCGCGCGCGTGCGCAGAGGCTTATTACTTACCGTCCGCACAGAGTTACAGAAAGGCAGGAACAAAAGAGAAGGCGCTGCGCCTTCTCTTTTAACATCCGTTATTGATCGCTCGTTTAGGTTCCGTGCTATTTTATCCTGACCGTTACTCTGGCCGGCGCGTATTCTACAGTAAGCCCGTCTATGCTGTGGCCGGGATAGAGCGCAAGAACAACCTCCCCTTCTCCGCGTCCGTCAGCGTCCGTCATCGGTGCGATGTCTCCGGAACCAAGAGTTCTGAGAGTAGTTACCGGACCGGTAACTTTAACGCTTATCTCCGATACACCTTCCGCAAGCTCCGCAGAAGCAGCATGGCCTTCCGCAACGTTCAGGACCGTTACGTCCGAAGCCTTGAACGTGAATGTAAGCTGACCGTCCTCCGCTATCGTGAACTTAGCGCTCAGCGGCTCGGAACTGTCGGACACGAATACGCCGCCCGGTATGATGGGTTCCACGTCGAACGAGGCATCCTCGAATATGCCTTCGATGTCTATGGGTTTAGCTGTTATCACAGAGATCTGCGACAGCCTGGAGGCCGGACCTTTTATGGTCATGGTCTTGCTGATGTCCGTGCTCTTAAGCATTGCGCCTTCCCATACGGAGCCCTCCACGGGGACTTCTACTGGGACAGTCTTAGTCTGGTACATTACTGCGTTTACGCCTATGACCTCGTATGCCAGCTTAACCCCGGTAACGACCTTTCCGGTCTCATCCACGGGAGTAGCCGCAAGCATGAGATCCATGGGCTTGTCCAATTCAGCGCCGGAGAGATCCCCGCTCACCCTTACCGCGGTTACTTGTGCAAGCCTGGATGATGCGCCAGTAGCCTCCACCTGGGTGAGTCTGCTGGACAGGACCGTAGCCTCCTTGCCGGACGCGGATCCGGAGAGCACTACCTCTACGGGCTTGGAGACCGTAACAAGTTCTTCTATTACAATATCCGCACCGGGA
Source organism: Clostridia bacterium (assembly GCA_024689865.1). Lineage (GTDB taxonomy): Bacteria > Bacillota > Clostridia > Peptostreptococcales > Anaerovoracaceae > RUG13409. Next base: position 1,235 of record JAILDA010000035.1, read on the forward strand.
CTGTTGATCTCCACGATGCTTACGCCGGAGGGCAGCTCGGCCTTTATTGGAGCAGTCCCTCCGCCGAGAGCAAGCTCGGAAATGTCCGCGCTAAGCTTTATGTCTTCCGCTTTTACTTTATTGATGACGTTGCGGACTCCGGATACCGTTACGTTAGCCTTATACCCTTCTGTAGTTACAGGGGCTAACTGCTTTTCCGCAAGGGTCTCCACACCGGTTATCTCCACGGGAACATCGCGCAGCGTAGTCTGCACGGACGGGTTGGCTATGTTTATTACATAGAACCACAGGATTATTGCCGCAACTATGGAAACTATTATATCAATCCGCTTCTGATTCATTGTCTTTCCTCCTAAGCAGATTGCGAAGCTTCGTCATTAACCGGTCGTCGTCCGGCTGGTCGCTGATGTACATGTTGAACAGCTGCTTTTCTATGGACTTGATGTCCAGGAATCTGGACAGGCGTCCGTCCGCAGCCATGGAGATTATTCCGGTCTCTTCCGATACTATAATGGACACGGCGTCCGAGACTTCCGAGATGCCAAGGCCTGCGCGGTGGCGCGTTCCAAGATCCTTGCTGAGATTCTGGTTTTGGGTGAGAGGAAGTACGCAGCCCGCGGCAAGCACTCTGTCGCTCCTTACTATGGCTGCACCGTCGTGAAGAGGCGAACCCTTATAGAATATGTTCTCCAGAAGAGGCGTGGACAGTTTGGCATCTACTATGGTGCCTGTGTCCGCAATGTCCTGAAGAGCAGTCTCTCTTTCTATTACTATTATTGCGCCTTCTTTTCTGGCGGCAAAATACTCCACGGCAGAGACGATGGCGTCCACGTTGTCCGATATCTCCTCCTGGCGCAGGGAGAACTGCCTGGTGAACTTGCCTCTGCCCAGGTATTCCAGACCTCTTCTGAGCTCCGGCTGGAAGACGACCACCAGCGCGACTATTCCTACGTTAAGTATTCCGGTGAATATCCAGTTTACAATGTATAAGTTGAGAAGATCTGACAGAAAAGCCGCGACCACGACAACGACAAGACCCTTCGCGAGCTGCTCCGCGCGGGTGCTGCGAATGAATCCAAGAAGCTTGTAGATCAAAAAGCTGACTATGGCGATGTCGATTACATCGGTGATGCCAAAGCCCGAAAACAGGCTGCTGATGACCTGGCCCATGCTCTCCCCTTTCGTTGTCTTTTGCAATTAATGATTTTATACAATTTTTGTGTACTTTTCAAGGCGATACGGGATTTTTTAGGTTAAAACAGCACAAATCTGAGGCATAAACGGTACACGCGGCATGCGGCGCGGTTTACAGTTTTCGCTATTTGTGGTATAGTTCGAGTATCAAAAACAGGTAGAAAGCGGCGGTACAATGAAGCAGTTTTACGCAGGCAAATTAGAAGTAAACGAAGAGATAACGGACTTTTTCATGATAAAGTCCGCTGCCGTACGTACAGGTTCCAACGGCAAGGATTATCTGGACCTCGGATTGGGGGACTGCAGCGGCGAGATCAACGGAAAGAAGTGGGACATTTCCCCGGACGAACTTCCGGCGGTCAATGCTCTGCAGGAAGGCGACCTCGTAAAGATAAAGGGGCTTGTTACGGAGTGGAACTCGGTCAAGCAGCTGCGCGTGCAGCGGATACGCAAGGCCGTACCCACGGACGATCTTGTAATGTCGGACTACGTTAAGGCTGCCCCGGAGGACCCTGCGGAGATGTTCGCGTACGTCCTGGAAAGAGCAAACGCCATAAAGGACGAAGGTCTCCGGAAGATAGCCGTTGACGCTCTGGAAGAGAACAAGGACAGACTGCTGTACTACCCCGGAGCAATGCGCAACCATCACGCGGAGCTGGGCGGACTTCTGTACCATATAAGACGCATGCTTACGATGGGCCTTAAAGCCTGCCAGGTCTACACCGGACTGGACAAGGACTGGGTGGTCTGCGGAGTAATAATGCACGACATGGAAAAGCTCAACGAGCTAAGGTCCAACGAGTTCGGGATCTCCCCGGGATATACCGCTCAGGGCAACCTGCTGGGTCACATAGTCATGGGCGCCGCAGCGCTTAAGGAGCGCGCGGAAAAAGCAGGCTTGGACGAAGAAAAAACCATGATGCTGCAGCACATGATAGTATCGCACCACTACGAGCCGGAGTTCGGAAGCCCCGTAAGGCCAATGTTCCCGGAGGCAGAGCTGCTGCACTATCTGGACATGATAGACGCCAAGATGTTCGACTTTGAAGCCGCGCTGGAAGGCGTGGAGCCCGGCGGATTCTCCGAAAGAGTACGCACGCTGGACGGCCGCATGCTCTACAAGCCCACGTTCGAAAGGCTCAACACGGAAAAGAACAAGAACAAGTAAAGACCGGACCGCGGGATAATGAAAGAAGAAAAGACGGGTTCCGTAAAGGAACTGATCTTCCACAACGAATCGAACTTTTTTACGATACTGCTCTTCGAAAGCACAGAAGAGCAGTTTTTTGCCGTAGGGAAAATGCCGGACCCGAAAAAAGGCCGCAGCTACAGACTTACGGGCGAGTGGACCGAGCACCCCAAGTACGGGGAGCAGTTTGCGTTCAGCAGCTTCGAGGAGCTGGAGCCCACCGGCGCGGAAGGAATAGCGTCGTTCCTGGCGTCCGGGATAATTAAAAACGTAGGACCGGCCACCGCCGTGGCCATAGTAAAACGCTTCGGTGACGACACCCTGCGCGTGATCGCGGAAGATCCGGACAGGCTTACGCTTGTAAGCGGCATAGGTCCTGTTAAGGCAAAGGCCATAGCGGAAGGCTACGCCGCGCACAGATCCTACGCGCAAGTCGTTCTTAAGTTGTCCGCGTACGACATAAGCCCTGCGGTCTGCATGAAGCTCTATAAAGTTTACGGAGCGGAGGCTGCGGAAGTCGTTAAGGAGAACCCCTACAGACTTATAGACAGCATATACGGAATAGGATTCGTTAAGGCAGACAGGATAGCGCAGAAGCTGGGTATTCCTTCGGATTCGCCGTTCCGCCTTCGCAGCGCGGTGGTCTACGACCTGGAGTATCACGCAGGCCTGGGCGACACATTCGTGCCTGAGACGGACCTTACGGAGGACGTTGCGGTAATGCTGGACGTCCCGAGGGAAGACATAAGCTCCGCGATATTCGACCTTGCGCTGGACGGCCGGGTGTTCAAGGAGAACCTGGACGGTCAGAACATAGTAACGCTAAGCTCCTACAGACGCGCCGAGAATTACTGCGCCGCAAAGCTTCTGCAGCTGACAAACTGCGAGCTTACGGCAATACCCGTAGATCCTGCAAGGCTTATTAAGCGCAGCGAAAAGATCAGCCGCATAGAACTGTCGGAGACCCAGAGACGGGCGGTAATGTCCTCTCTGGGCAACGGCGTGTCCATAATAACCGGCGGTCCCGGAACAGGAAAGACAACGATAATACGGATGATACTGTCCGTGCTGGAAGAGGCAGGCATACCCACGGAGCTTGCCGCACCAACCGGCAGAGCCGCCAAGCGCATGAGCCAGGCCTCCGGCCGCGAGGCTCAGACCATCCACAGGCTGCTGGAATACTCATACGAGGAATCCACGGACCGTATGGTCTTCGGAAAGAACCGGGAAGACCCCCTGGACGCCGGATGCGTAATAATAGACGAAATATCCATGGTGGACATACTGCTTATGGAAGGACTGCTTGCAGCCATAAAGCCCGGGACCAGATTGATACTGGTAGGCGACGCGGACCAGCTTCCGCCCGTAGGCGCAGGCACGGTAATAGCGGACCTGCTGGAGTCCGGGATAATACACAGCACAAGGCTTACGGAGATATTCCGTCAGGCCCAGGAGAGCATGATAGTCGTAAACGCGCACGCCATAGACCGCGGCGAAAGGCCGGAGTTCAACGGGCACGGCAGCGACTGTTTCTTCCTGGAAAGAAACGGCGACAAAGAAATAGCCGCTACGATAAAGCAGCTCTGCGAGAGCCGTCTGCCCGGCTACTTTGCGCATCTGGACCCGTACAGGGACATACAGGTGCTTACACCGGTGCGCAAAGGCATCTGCGGCTGCATGGAGCTGAACAAGACGCTCCAGGAGGCTCTCAACCCGCCCTCGCCCGAAAAGCACGAGAAGACTTTCGGCGACAAAGTGTTCCGCGAAGGCGACAAGGTGATGCACATAAAGAACGACTACATGCTAGAGTGGAAGGACCTGGGCACGCTGCAGAGCGGCACGGGAGTCTTCAACGGAGACATGGGCATAGTCTCATCCATAAATTCCGACACAGGCGCCGTAAACGTGCTCTACGACGAAAACAGGCT
>JAILDA010000043.1 GCA_024689865.1 Clostridia bacterium
TATCGTAGATGTCGAAGATGATGGTCTTTATCATGGTTCGATTATATCATACGGACAGCTAAACTCAAAACATCTCTATCCATCCGCATCCAAAGCTGTTACGCGTCCGCGGCCGTTATGGTATAATGTGCGTGCGAAAACAGAACAGGGGACTACCCTGTACTGAGGAGGTAGAAACATGAGAAAGAACTTCGGAAAGAAACCGCTTATATTCCCGCAGCCGGTGCTGATCATCGGAACTTACAGCGACGACGGCACTCCGGACCTTATGAACGCCGCGTGGGGAGCAGTAGGGGACGACCATCAGGTGTTCCTGTGCCTGTCCCCGGGTCACAAGACCACGGAGAACATATTAAAGCGCAAGGCGTTTACGGTAGCGATGGCTACGGAGGATCAGCTGGTGCCCTGCGACTACGTGGGCATAGTCTCCGGGAACAATGTTCCGGACAAGGTGGAAAAGTCCGGTCTTCATACCGTTAAGGCAGACGTCGTTGACGCGCCGCGCGTGGAGGAGCTTCCGGTCTGCATAGAGTGCACGCTGGAGTCCTACGAGGACGTACACTGCCATCTTTTCGGCAACATAGAGAACGTTACGGTGGACGAGGCCGTGCTTACGGACGGCAAGGTGGATCCGGCAAAACTCAAGCCGGTAATGTACGACATAGAGAACCACCTGTACTGGAGTTTCGGTGGGCCCGCGGGCAAAGCGTTTGCGGACGGAAAGAAACTGGTAAAGTAAGCTGCCCCGGGCAGCGTTTCCCAAATAATTGTGTTTAAAGGACTTTTTGGTCAATTATCTTCTTGACAGAAAAGCCGTTAAATGCTAATATTTCTCGTGCGGCTTCGAAAACAGGCCGCACTTTATGGCGGGATGGCTCAGCTGGCTAGAGCACTCGGTTCATACCCGAGGTGTCGTGGGTTCAAGTCCCTCTCCCGCTACCATCTTGCGGCCCGGTAGTTCAGCAGGTTAGAATGCCAGCCTGTCACGCTGGAGGTCACCGGTTCGAGCCCGGTTCGGGTCGCCAATTTAGTTGAATATGGTGGGCGTCGTCAAGCGGTTAAGACCCTGGGTTGTGGCTCCAGTACACGTGAGTTCGAATCTCACCGCCCACCCCATAAACTATGCCGCGTTATAGGGGTATCGCCAAGTGGTAAGGCAACGGATTCTGATTCCGTCATCCGGGGGTTCAAATCCCTCTACCCCCGCCATTTTTTAAGGCGACATAGCCAAGTGGTAAGGCGCAGGTCTGCAAAACCTTTACTCCCCGGTTCAAATCCGGGTGTCGCCTCCATTATTCCGAAAAGACTGCGAACGCAGTCTTTTTTCGTTGTTTTTGAGACTTTCCGCAGATCTGTCATTTCCGCGCGCCCGAGGGCGGAGCAAGTGTTTCAAAAGCCCTTGGCGTAGCAGCAGACGAGACTTTTCACCAAGAGCCGTCTGCGAGGCCGTTAGGTACGTGCCGAGCAGGAACGGATCTTGAAAAGGCTCGGCGTGAAGCTGCGAAGACGGCTGACGAAACACTTATACGCCCGGCGGGCAGCGGCAACGGATCACTGCGGCATGGCTAAAAGCAGCAGATTATTAAAGGCTGCAGCCGCCGTCTTTTTGTAGTGCCGGAAGAGCGAAAAAACGGAGACAAACGCAGAATGATATGGTATAATTCAAATTGGCCGTATGTGGGCCGCTGTTTTAACGTGGAAAGGAGGAAGACCATGCCGGAGACCGACGAAACCATGATCGCGTCCGTGCTTGAAATGCTCAAGAACAAGCAGTATGCCGCGCTCCAGAAAGTCCTGGAAGATCTGAATCCCGCCGACATCGCGGAAGCGATGGAGACCATCTACGACGACGGCGACATAAACAACGACGAACTCGTCCGCCTCTACAGACTTCTTCCCAAGGATCTGGCCGCGGACACCTTCGTAGAGCTCAATTCGGATATGCAGGAGGTCCTGATCACGGCCTTCTCCGATAAGGAGCTCCGCGCGGTGCTGGACGACATGTATCTGGACGATACGGTAGACGTCATCGAGGAGATGCCTGCCAACGTCGTCACCCGTCTGCTTAAGAACGTAGACGCGGAGACCCGCCGCAACATCAATCAGATCTTAAACTATCCCGAAGATTCCGCCGGCTCTATCATGACCATAGAGTATGTGGACCTTTCTCCGAACATGACCGTAAAGGACGCGTTCGACCACATACGCAAGACCGGCATAGAAAAAGAGACCATCTACACCTGCTACGTAACCACCCGCAAGAAACTCGTGGGCGTAGTTTCCGTACGCGATCTTCTGCTTAACGATTACGACGTTAACATAAAGGACATAATGGATGACAACGTCATCTCTGTCCAGACCACGGACGATAAGGAAGAGGTGGCAAACACTCTGTCCAAGTACGACATGATGGCCGTGCCGGTAGTGGACAAAGAGGGCAGGATGGTAGGTATCGTAACCGTAGACGACGCTATCGACGTACTTACCGAGGAGGCCACGGAGGACATCGAAAAGATGGCCGCCATTACGCCGTCCGAGCATCCGTATCTTAGGAGCAGCGTCTTCGAGATATGGAAGCAGAGGATACCCTGGCTGCTTCTCCTGATGGTATCCGCAACGTTTACGGGAATGATAATAACCAGCTTCGAGGAATCGCTGGCGGCGCAGGTTGCGCTTACGGCGTTCATCCCCATGCTGATGGATACCGGCGGCAACTCCGGCTCCCAGGCAAGCGTTACCATAATCCGCGGACTTTCGCTGGGCGACATAGAGTTTTCGGACATACTTAAGGTAGTGTGGAAGGAGTTCCGCGTGTCCATACTCTGCGGAATATCGCTCTCCGTGGTGGCGTTCGCCAAGATAATGCTGGTGGATCATCTGATGATGCACAACGACGACATAAGCGCGGTAGTGGCTTTCGTGATCTGCGCGGCGCTTGCGCTTACGGTTATCATCGCCAAACTGGTCGGCTGCAGCCTTCCGCTGTTTGCCAAGAAACTGGGCTTCGACCCGGCTGTAATGGCGTCGCCGTTCATAACCACCATAGTGGACGCGCTTTCGCTTATGATCTACATGAATCTCGCAACATTAATACTCGGAATATAGGAACATGACGGTAGTAAAGAACGGCAAGGCCGTAAAGACCTTCGCCAACAGAACGGATTATCTGAACGAAAACAAGGCATACGAGCTTTTAAGGGGCACTGGACTTGCGCCGCAGCTTTTGTATTCGTACGACGGATGCATAGAGCGCAGCCTGGTGGAAGGTCCGCTGCTTTCGGATCTCATCCGGGATCCTTCGGCCGACGCTCCGGAGCTTTTAAGGCTGTTCGGACTGTTCTGCGACTGGTACAACGCTTTCAGAAGCAAGACCGGTCTTACTTTGGGCAAAGTGCGATTCGAAAACTTCGTCCTGAGCTCCGGAAAGCTGGTCTGCACGGACTTCGACGACTGCAGGACAGGTTTTGCGGAAAAGGATCTTGCTTCCGCAGTCTCTCAGCTCTGCCTTGTTCCGCAGCCGTTCGGCGCGCAGGGGATGTCCGCGGCAAAGCTGTTCATGCTCAGCGCGTCGGAAAAGATAAAATACGATCCGGAAGTCCTCTGCCAGCGCATGGTGCCTGTGTTTAAAGCTGAGTGCCGCAAGGCAGGCATAAAGTACGACGTATCCGAAGGGGAATACCTGAGCGTCGTGTGCTGCATGGCGGGGCTTATACTTGCCGGAGGAAAATATCCGGTACAGTCCGCTGTAAGAGGCCTTATGACCGCTCCCCAGAGATTCGTATCCGTTACGCAGCAGGGCGCTGACGTGCCCGGAGGCTTCGAGCCTGTACATACGCAGCTTGGCGCGGCGGACAGCGCAGGAAGGATAGCGGAAGTACTGAGGAAGACAACGCAGCCGTGGACGCTGGTGCTGTCAACCAACATGCCGGAGATACCGCCGGTGCTTTTAAAAGCGCTTCTCTGCGCGGACAAGGAAGAGACAGAAGCAGTAATGGTAGAAGCCGGCGGAAAGGTCCGCGACTTCCCGGTCCTGCTGAGGACCAACTCGGCTGTCTACGATCTGGAACACGGATCGGACAACGGAAAAAAGACGGTAACGGGAGCTCTGTCCAGAAGACCTGTTAAGATAGTCAGGCTGGAATCCCTGGAGACTCAGTCTCCGCAATAGATCAGGTAACAGTTATAGTTAAAACATACAGGAGGTCCAATTAATGGCAATACGTGAATGTGCCTTGAAAAACCAGCACTTCGCCAGACTGTACGATGCATACCAGCACAGAGATGCAGCGGCGCTCGCATGCAAGAAAGCGGGCGGAAAAGTACTGGCAAAGCTTGGATTCGACGTCCCGGACGAACTTGTTCTGGCTGCCGGCCTTATGCCTGTACAGGTATATGCCGATCCGTACAAGGAACTCGTCAATACGGACAAGATCCTTGAGTTCGCATTTGACCCCATGGTCAGAAAGCAGTTCGAGAAGATGATCGACGGAACGTATAAGGAGCTTGCAGACTATCTTGCAGTCTCCAATTCTACGGACGTCTTCATAAGGATATTCCTTTACCTGAGGGAAATGATCAGATCCATGCCGGAGATGCCTGTACCTCCCACATGCTTCATCGACTGGCTGTTCACCAGGAACCGCATGCACCAGGAACGCAACGAGCTGATAATAGGTCTTTTCAGAAAGCAGCTCGAGGAGTGGACCGGAAAGCCCGTTACCGACGAGGCCATCAAGGCTGCGGCGGAAGTCTGCAACGCGGACAGAGCGGCCCTCAGAAAGATCGGCGCGCTCAGGCACGGCGAAGAAGTACGCGTAAGCGGCACCGAGGCTCTGGTAATAATCGGCTCCGGCTTCTTCATGGATAAGAAAGAGCATGCCGAGCTGGTGGAAAAGCTTGCGGAAGAAGCTGCTGAATGGCCTGTAATAAAGGGCGTAAGGGTATTCGTTACCGGAAGCGTACACGAAGACCTTAAGGTCTACGAAATGATAGAAGCTGCCGGCGGCGTAGTAGTGGCCGAAGACCACGACTGGGGCGACCGCAGCTACGACAGGGACTACAACACGGCATATCCGCCTGTAAGGGCTGTAGTGGACAGATACATGCTCCGCCAGTTCTCCAGCAAGAAGGCCTTCGTTACCCAGAGAGTCGACGCTCTCAACAAGGAAGTCGCCGACGCAAAGGCCGACGCCGTAATGTTCTACACCAACATCTACGAAGATTCCGCAAGCTGGGATTACCCCAGCCAGAAGAAGAGCCTGGACGATCAGGGCATAAAGAACACCTGCTTCGCTAAGATGCTCTATCCCGCGGAAAAGAACGAGGACCTCGCGGCAAAGATCGCGGAGTTCATAAAAGGTTAGGAGGGCACCATGGAAGAGACCAAAAAAGAAATGCCTCAGCGCCAGGGTACTGTAAAGAAACTTAAGGCCACAGGCGAGGCCAGCGCATATCAGAAGCAGTGGTTCCAGGGACTCAAAGCCCGTGTGGAAGCCGGCGAGGATTTCGGATATCTTAACGCCGACGTTCCCATGGAAGTCCTTAAGGCCATGGACATACCCTTCGTCGTGAACCAGTGGTGGGCAGCCATCTGCGGCGCCAAGAGAATGACCAAGAAGTACTTCGGCCTTCTGCGCGACGCAGGTTACAGAGACGACCTCTGCAGCTACTGCGCTACCGCTTTCGCGGAGAGCCTGGACCCGGACGACCACGCCTACGACGCGGACGGCAATCCGCTCGGACCGTGGGGAGGACTGCCGGATCCCACGATAGCCATCACAAGGCTCACCTGCGACTGCCAGGGCAAGATATTCGAGCTTTTCGCAAAGAACCACGGCGCGGACTTTTACGCAATGGAGAACACACAGGCCAGAACGTTCCCGCTCAACTGGTGGGACTACGCTCAAGACGACTGGGAGAACCTCTACGACAAGGACCGTCTGGACGCCGCGGTGGAAGAGCTTAAGGAACTCATCCGTTTCCTGGAGATGAAGACAGGCAAGATGTTCGACATCAACAAGCTCCAGGAAGTAATGGACAACATCAACAGACAGGAAGTCTGGTACGGAAAGATCAGGGACCTGATCGCCGACACCAAGCCGGCTCCCGTTACAGTAGTCGACACCATCAACGCCGTAATGCCCGCACAGTGGCAGCGCGGAAGCGAGTGGGCAGCCGACCACGCGGAGAGACTGTACTACGAGATCAAGGAGCTTGCCGACAAGGGCGAAGCCGCCGTTCCCAACGAAAAGTACAGACTCATGTGGCTGGGCCGCGGACTGTGGCACGACTTCCCGTTCTATCAGAACTTCGAAAAGAAGTACGGCGCGGTATTCGTCTGGAGCATGTATCTTGCAATGGGCGCCGACGCATACATCCGCAACAACGTGGAGGCAGACCCCTTAAGGGCTCTGGCCGCACGCTACATAGGAATGGAGGATTTCCTCCACATGCCGCCGTGGAACGCACAGTGGTTCCTGCAGCAGGCAAGAAGAAACGACATCGACGGCGTAGTATACATGGTTCCCGAGAACTGCATGCAGGCCGTTGAAGGATCGTTCTTCATCAAGAAAACGTTAGAAGATGCCGGCATACCCGTGCTGGCATTCAACGCAGACCCGGTAGACGCCAGAAAGTGGAACAGAGATACCATGACGGGTCTGGTAGAAGATTTCATAGAGAACCGCGTAATGAAGAAGGAGAAGTAAACCATGGGACACGGACCACTGACAGGATATAAGATCCTGGATCTCACTCAGTTCGAAGCAGGCACTGTCTGCACGATGAATCTCGCATGGCTCGGAGCTGAAGTCTGGAAGGTAGAAAGACCCGGTAGAGGAGAGCTCGGACGCCACAGCGGACTTCATCCGAACGATGATACCTACGGATTCCTTGCACTCAACATGAACAAGAAGTCCATCACCTGCAACATGAAGAGCCCCGAGGGCATAGCTCTCATAAAGAAGCTGCTCGAAAAGGCAGACGTCATCGTAGAGAACATGGGCCCCGGCTCCATGGAGCGTCTCGGTCTTTCCTACGAGGAATGCAAGGCGATAAAGCCCGACATCATCTACGCTTCCATAAAGGGATTCGCCAGAGGCAGCAAGTACGAGCAGTTCCCGGCGTTCGACCCGATAGCTACACATACCGGCGGATTCTGCGCCGTTACCGGTCTTCCGGATCAGCCGATCAAGTCCGGCGCATCCGTTGCGGACTCCGGATCCGGCATCCAGATGGCGTTCTCCATCGTTGCCGCTCTTCTCCAGAGGGAGAGGGAAGGCGTAGGCCAGAGGATAGACCTTGCGATGCAGGACTACATAATCGGTCTGTGCCGCAGCGGCTGGGAACCCTACTACGACAGCGGCAAGCCGCCCAGAAGAGTAGGAAACGGAATGCCCCTGGAGGACGTTGCTCCTTCCGAGACCTTCCCCTGCAAGCCCTTTGGCCCCAACGACTACGTACATGTCTACACGTCCAGAGCTCCCGGATCCACCCAGTGGGACAACCTCTGCCACGCAATGGGAATGGACTGGATGCTCCAGGACGAGCGTTTCGCCACCCCGCACACTCGCTTCGCTCACAAGGAAGAGCTCTATAAGATCATGTCCGGCTGGTTCGCTGAAAGGACCAAGGAAGAGGCAATGATGATCCTCGGCAAGGCGGACGTTCCCGCAGGCGCCGTTCTGGACATAGACGACTTCCGCCACGATCCCGAGTACAAGAAGCTCGGCATGGTCATAGAAGTCGATCACTACGAGAAGGGCAAGATGGAGTTCGCAGGCTTTGCGTCCAAGATGTCCGCAGTCACCATCGACTACGAGGCATCCCCGGCGCTCGGAAATGCCAACAAGGAAGTCTACGGCGGAGTGCTGGGACTTTCCGAAGCAGAGCTTAAAGACCTTGCGGAAAAGCGCATAATATAATATAATTATACGTCGTACAATAAAGCTTATTATTAATGGTATTCATAGAATAAGGAGAAGAAGTTATGATTTTAAACCAGAAGTACGAAACGCTCCGGAAGCTATACCGCCAGTTTGCAGAGACCGAATTCACCAAGGAGATCACTGATGAGCTCATGGAGACCGGTGAATTCAACTGGGACATGCACTACAAGATGGCCAAGTATGGTTTCTTCGGAGTAAAGACACCTAAGGAGTACGGCGGAGCAGGCGGAGACTACATCGCTTACGCTCTGATGGTCGAAGAGTTCGCACGCGTGAGCCCGGTGCTCAGCCTCTATGCGAACACTCCGAACTCCCTGGGATCCGGCCCGATCCTCATCGGCGGTACCGAAGAGCAGAAGAAGAAGTACATCACCCCGGTAGCCACCGGCGAAAAGATGATGGTATTCGCTCTTACAGAGCCCGGCGCAGGTTCTGACGCAGGCGGAACGACCACCACCGCTATCCTTGACGGAGACGAGTACGTGGTAAACGGCCGTAAGTGCTTCATATCCGGCGCTCCCATGGCTGACTGGTGCCTTACCTTCGTAAAGACCGACCCCAGCCAGAAGGGAAGCCGCGGAATATCCCTCCTTGTTGTCGACATGCACCTGCCCGGCGTTTCCGTAGGCGCACACGAGAACAAGATGGGTATCATGGGTTACCCAACATCCGACGTAGTATTCGAGGACGTAAGAGTTCCCAAGGACTGCCTCATCGGTAAGGTCGACAAGGGATTCCCCCTCGCAATGGCTACTCTGGACGGCGGACGTCTGGGCGTTGCCGCTCAGTCCCTCGGTATCGCTCAGGGCGCATTCGAAGAAGCTGTCAAGTACTCCAAGGAAAGAAAGCAGTTCGGAAGAAGACTTTGCGATTTCCAGGCTATCAGCTTCATGATCGCCGAGATGGCTACCAAGATCGCCGCTGCAAGAGAGCTCGTATATCATGCTGCGGAACTCAAGAACGCGAACAGCCCGGAAGGCACAGTAGCGTGCTCCATGGCTAAGCTCTTCGCTTCCGAGATGGCAAACGACGTAGCTGCAAAGGCAGTTCAGATCCACGGCGGATACGGTTACATCAGGGAGTACAAGGTAGAGAACTTCTACAGAGACGCCCGCATCACCACCATCTACGAAGGAACCTCCGAGGTCCAGAAGATGGTAATCGCCGCAAACGTACTGAAGTAATATAAGGAGGACAGGAAATGAAGATATTCGTAACAGTAAAGCAGGTTCCTGATACTTCCGGAAAAGTAGCAGTAAAGGACGACGGAACTCTGGACAGAGCTTCGATGCAGACCATAACCAACCCCGACGACCTTAACGCTGTCGAGGCTGCTCTGGAACTCAAGGACAAGTACGGCTATAAGGTAATAGCGTTCTGCATGGGACCCGGACCGGCCATGATAATGCTCAGAGAGCTTCTGGCCATGGGCGTTGACGAGGCAGTCCTCGTATCCGGCAGAGAGTTCGGCGGATCCGACACCTACGCTACTTCCCAGATCATTGCCGCCGCCATCGATACCTACGGTGTTGAGAAGGACGACATAATCCTGGCCGGACGTCAGGCCATCGACGGAGATACCGCTCAGGTAGGTCCGCAGATCGCTGAAAAGCTCGGTCTGCCCCAGATCACCTATGCAGGCGAGATCACTAAGGAAGGCAACACCCTCACCGTAAAGAGAATACTCGAAGACGGCTACATGATGATCTCCGTAGACACCCCGTGCATGATCACATGCATCAAGGAGCTCAACACTCCGAGATACATGAACGTTCAGGGCGTTCTCGAAGCATTCGACAAGGAGATCGAGATCTTCGACTACAACAAGCTTAAGGATCACCCGCTCATCGATGCTACCACCATCGGTCTTAAGGGATCTCCGACAAACATCTACAAGTCCTTCACGCCTCCGCAGAAGGGCGTAGGAATGATGCTCAAGGGCGACGGCAAAGAGACCACCAACGAGCTGGCCGCTATCCTCGCAGGCAAGCACATAATCTAAGGAAGGAGAAATAGAATGGCTTATAATAGTGCAGATATTGCTGCTTTCAAGAACGTATGGGTCTTCTGCGAGCAGCGTCAGGGCGTAATGATGCCCACAACATTTGAGCTGATCTCCGAAGGAAGAAAGCTTGCCGACGAGCTCGGCGTAGAGCTTTGCGGAATCCTTCTCGGAGACAACGTAGACGGTATCGCCAAGGAACTCGGCGGCTACGGTGCCGACAGAGTATACGTCTACAACAGCCCGCTTCTTAAGAATTACACCACCGATGCCTATACCAAGGTCATCTGCGACGCGATCGAGGAGATCAAGCCGGAAGTAATGCTCTTCGGAGCTTCCAACATCGGCCGCGACCTCGCTCCCCGCTGCGCTGCCAGACTCCACACCGGACTCTGCGCGGACTGCACGCACCTGGACATAGACCTCAACGGCTACATCAACTTCCTCAGGACCGGTTCCTCTCTGGATGTTGACAACATGAACTTCGAGACCAAGCTCTTCGACGTTAACAGCAACCTTAAGATGACCCGTCCGGCATTCGGCGGCCATCTCATGGCTACCATCGTATGCCCCAGGTTCAGACCGGCAATGGCTACCGTCCGTCCGGGTGTTATGACCAAGAGACCGTTCGACCAGGCCGGCGCAGATAAGATCGTTGTCGAGCATCCGAAGTTCCAGCTCTCCGAAGCTGACATCAAGACCAAGGTCCTGGACGTTGTAAAGGCTACCAGAAAGCTCGTAGACCTTATCGGCGCAGACGTCATCGTTTCCGTCGGCAAGGGCATAGGCAAGGACGTAGAGAAGGGCATAGCTCTTGCTCAGGAACTTGCTGACGTTCTGGGCGGCGTAGTAGGCGCTTCCCGTGCTGCAGTCGATGCCGGATACATCACCGCCGACCATCAGGTAGGCCAGACCGGTAAGACCGTTCACCCGAAGATCTACATCGCTCTTGGTATCTCCGGTGCCATCCAGCACAAGGCAGGCATGCAGGATTCCGAGTGCATCATCGCGGTCAACAAGAACGATGCTGCTCCGATCTTCGAGATCGCAGACTACGGCATCGTAGGCGACCTCTTCAAGGTCGTTCCCGAGATGATCGAGTCCTTCAAGGCTGTAAAGAATAAGTAATTTGATCGACGGTCCCACATTGCACTCCTTATATGGAAGGGCGGGTGGGACCGTCCGCTTTTTTATGGAGGTAGTATATGGCAAAATTCATTACCCCTCAGGAAGCTGCTAAGCTCATACCGGACGGCGCAACAGTAGGCTTTGCCGGAATGGGACTTTCCGGATGGGCAGAAGGCGTAGCCTGTGCCATCAGAGACAGCTTCAAGGAAACCGGTCATCCCTGCGGCCTGAACATAAAGCAGGGCTCGGCTCTGGGAGACTGGGGCTACGGCAACCAGTTCATAGGCTGGGACAGGAGCAGGAACCCCAACGGTCCGGATCCGGATCCCTCCACTAAGTGCGTACGCGGCATGAACCGTTTGGGCGAAGCAGGCCCCGGTCTTGTGGCCAAGTGGACCAGCGCCCACGTAGCCAGCGCTTACACCCTCTGCGACCAGATCCGCGCCAACCAGCTGGCAAGCTTCTGCCTCCCCCAGGGCGTTATAATCAACCTCTGGAGAGAGATAGGCGCAGGCCGTCCGGGACTCATCACCAAGACGGGTCTGGGAACCTTCGTAGACCCGCGTGTCGAAGGCGGAAAGATGAACGAGGCCGCAAGGCAGTGCGGAGACGAAGTAGTCAAGCTCATCAACTTCGAAGGTGAAGAGTATCTGTTCTACCCGTCCTTCAATGTAGATGTAGCTATACTCAGAGGCACGATAGCCGACGAGAACGGAAACATCTCCTTCGAGCATGAATCCGTTGTAAACGAAGGCTTTGCAGTAGCTAACGCTGCCAAGCACTGCGGAGGAATAGTAATAGTCCAGGTCGAGTACCTTGCAAAGAAGGAGACGCTCAATCCCAAGGACATCAAGATCCCTTGCAACCTGGTAGACTACGTGGTATGGGACGACGATCCCAAGCACTGCTGGCAGGCAGAGGGCAACTATTGGGAGCCGTCCTTCTCCGGTCACATCAGAAAGCCGCTTAACGCTATAGAGCCGCTTCCGTTCGATGACAGAAAGATCATCCTCAGAAGAGCCGCCATGGAGCTTCGCAAGGGCAACATAGTAAACCTGGGCGTAGGCATGCCGGCTGAGATGGCGAGAGTCATCAACGAGGAAGGCTTTACCAACGACATCATCATGAGCACAGAGTCCGGTATGGTAGGCGGCGTTCCGTCCGCACTGCCCAGCTTCGGCTCCGCGTTCAACCCGGAGGCCATCCTTACGCCTAACGACATGTTCGACATGATCTCCGGCGGCGGACTCGACGTCACCTGCCTGGGAATAGGCGAGATAGACAAGGATGGAAACAACAACGTTTCCAGGATGGGCAGCCGTGTTACCGGCCCCGGCGGATTCGTAGACATCACCGCGTCCACCAAGACCGTAATCTTCGTGGGCACTCTCTGCGGCTTCAACAAGAAGACCCAGACCGAGTTCCCGAAGTTCATCGACAAGGTAACGCAGATATCCTTCTCCGGCAAGTACGCACCGGACACCCAGAGCGTCCTGTACATAACCGAGAAGGCGGTCTTCAAGCTGATCGACCACAAGCTCACCCTCATAGAGGTGGCGCCCGGCCTCGATCCCGAGAAGGACGTCATAGCCAAGATGGGCTTCAGACCCGCAGTATCTCCGGATCTTAAGGAGATGCCCGCAGAGATCTTCCAGGAGAAGTGGGGCGGTCTCGGAAAGACCATGCTCGCGTAATACATTAGCAAGCATGATGTGCCGTGCGGCACACAGCAGCGGTGTTTCAGGAAAACGCCCCGCGGACGATCCGTCTGCGGGGCGCATTGTTTTTTTGGATGATTTGCGGGCTTGTTTTCTGATCGTTTTTTCTAATATGCAGAATTATAATTGCTAATTTTACAAATCATCATCTTAAGGATATAATTTGAATGACCGTTAATTTGAGCAGTGTGCCCCGGAGGCAGTTTTGGTAGAGTTTCAGATAATACTGTTCATATATATGCTTGCCGGCATCATAGCCAAAAAGGCAAAACTGGTGTCGGAGAAGGGTGCTTCGGACATAGCGGCGCTGATGATGAACATCATTCTGCCGTGCATGGTGCTTGGCGCATTCACATCCAAGATGGCCTCCAGCATGTGGAAGGAACTTGGAGTTGCACTTCTATGCGCCGTATTCGGTCAGGCTGTGTGCATAGCGTTTGCATTCGCTCTTTATAAGAGGGTCCCTGAATACCGCAGGGGAGTAGTGCGCTACGGTACCATGACCTCCAACTATTCGTTCCTGGGCATGCCGTCCTGCCAGGTAGCATACGGCGCCGAAGGCATTCTTCTGGCGAGCGTGACCCAGATAATCTACAGGATAACCACCTGGACCATAGGTGTGCCGACTGTCGCCGGATCCACAGCCAGAAAGAAGGGCAGCGCAATAAAGCTCATCTTCCATCCGTGCATGGTCGCCCTCTTCATAGGGGTCATCTACATGCTTGTTCCTTTCGAGGCGCCGGTGTTCCTTATAAATGCAATTAAGGGAATAGGCAACTGTTCCACACCGTTCTGCATGATCTACGTCGGATTCGTAATGGCGGACATAAAGTGGAACAAAGAAGTAATAGGCCCGCTGGCAATATACTCGCTTCTGCGTCTTATAATAATGCCTGCAGTGGTATTCGCCGGGCTGTATCTTTTCCGCGTCGAACCGGTCATCATAGGCGTGACCGTGCTTCAGACTGCAATGCCTGCTCCGTCCACATCGGCGGTCTTCGCCGGACAGTACGGAAAGGATTCGCGCTTTGCGGGTCAGATGGTCTTTGTTACTACGGCTCTGTCGCTTGTTACGACGCCGTTGGTTGTAAGCGCAATGAATTCCATCCTCGGCCTTTGATCCTTCCGGGCATCTTTCCCGTTACTTTTTCTAATGATGTTCTTCAGTATTACGAAATTGACTGTTTTTGTCATGTGCGGATATAATCAGAGCAAGGAGGATATCATCTGCCATGAAAGTTTTGATACCATACGACATTGACGAGGCCGGTAAGGCCTATCTTAGGGAAAGAGGCTACGACGTCGTCGTAGGCAGCGCTCACGATCAGGAGACAATAAAAAGGGAGATCGTAGATGCGGACGCGGTGATCGCAAGGACTGACCTATACCGCAAGGATGTGCTTGAATGCGCAAAGAAGCTTAAAGTGATAGCCCGCTACGGAGTGGGTCTGGACAACATAGACCTTGAATACTGCGCAGCCAACGGCATATTCGTTACCATAGCCAAGAACGGAAACGCGGTCTCGGTAGCGGAAAAGACCGTAGGCTTCATACTCGCGACCGCTCAAAAGCTTTGCATGCTGGATAAGATGACCAAGGAAGGACAATATCCTGCTGCACGCAACAACTATCCGACCTGCGAAGTAAGCGGAAAGACGCTCGGCGTCCTTGGACTTGGAAACATAGGAATGATCGTGGCCGGGATGGCTCACTTCGGCCTTAACATGAACATCGTAGGATTCGACGTCTTTGCGGACAAGATGGATATCCCGGAATGGATAGACGTAAAAAAGACCATGGAAGAGGTCGCGGAAGTATCTGACATAGTAACGATACACGTACCGCTGCTGCCGTCCACCGTAGACCTTTTCGATAAGAAGATGATATCCCGAATGAAAGACGGAGCCATAATAATCAACTGCGCCCGCGGCGGCATAGTAAACGAGGCGGATCTGGCGGAAGCTCTTAAGAGCGGAAAGCTAGGAGGAGCCGGCTTCGACGTGTTTGCCAAGGAACCTCCGGAAGATGACAACCCGCTGTTCGGCTGCGAGACATTCGTCTGCAGCCCGCACAACGCGGCGCTGACCGTGGATGCGAACCGGAAGGTATCGCTGCTTGCCGCGGAATCGATAGATGATGTTCTCTCCGGAAGAATGCCCAAGTACCCTGCGGTAAAGCCGGATGCTCCCAGGGCGGAAATAAAAGGCTGAACGAATGTCGGGATCCCGGCGGCTTCGCTTCCGGGTCCTCATCAACTGCTACACTTTGGGAGCCTGCTGCTTGCAGAGTTCTATGAAATATTTTTCAGCGTCCGAAAGACGATGGCTGCTGTTCCAGCAAACGCAGTATGCCATCGTCATTTTGTCTTCTATGGAAAAGTAGGCGATGTTTGGGTTCTTCTTAAGGAAACCGGAGGATATAACGGTGCAAAGATCTCCCTGATTGAGCGTCTTACAGATGAAAGATGTGTTCAGGACCTCAAATGCTACCTGAGGCACAATGTCGTACGAGGAGAATATCTCGTCTATGCGGTGTCTGAGTTTCGTTCTTGTGGACGGCAGAACGAAGCGTTCGTTTCGGAACAGCTCCGGGTCGATGGACGGACAATTGTCTATGTCCGTATCTACGTAGTCCTTCGGGACCAGCGGATGGTTTCTGGGAACAACAAGAAGCAGTTTTTCCTTAAACAGTATCTCCGTGGATATCTGCTTCAGGCTGCTGAGTTCGTCCAGCATCATGAGCGAAACGGCAATGTCCAGTTTTCCGAGCGACAGAAGACGTTCCGCGTCTACGGAAGGGTGTTCCTGAAGGCTGATCTCGTAATCCGGGTAGGCTTTCATGAAAGGATCGTAGACCTGGGCAAAGAGGGTAGTGCTTCGTCCTGCGGCAGCTCCGACGGTTATGCAGTTGCCCTGTGTCTGGGAGAATGCGGACAGCGACCGCATGGTCTCGTCGCGTATCGCAAGGATCCGCCGGGCGTTATCTATGTAGATATGTCCGGCAGGAGTCAGCGAAAAGCCTTGTTTTCCTCTTACGAACAGCGATACGTTAAGCTCTTTTTCCAGTTTTGCAAGCTGCTGGCTGAGCGCGGACTGAGAGACATAGAATCTTTCCGCAGCGCGCGACAGGCTTTTCATGTCCGCTATTGCCACCATGTATTCGAGTTGCTTAAGATCCATAAGTTCATCCTCCCTGCAAAAAAGATATTATCATTATTTTTTCTTATAGTCCAATTAATATTTACGAAATTGACTTACTAATTATGCGCTGATTATAATGATATTAGGGTAACAAATGTGTAATCAAACGGATTTTCCGATCGTTAATGTATAAGAATATTTTAAAGTCTTTATCCGGTATTTAGGCCTTCGGCCTTAAAATAGCAACCAGTATTATTTTAGGAGGAGATCATGAAAAAGTATTCTAAGATCCTTAGCCTGCTGCTCGTTCTGGCTATGGTGTTATCGCTTGCCGCTTGCGGTACGCCTGCAAACAACACCCCTGCCAACGATGGCAACGCTAACGTGACCCCCGGCAAGGTAGAGCCGGATCCCAAGTACCCGGCATCCGGAGTACTCACCACCGACATCGCCTACGCTGCAGGCGGAACCACTGACAGAGTATGCCGTCAGCTCTCTGCTCAGATAGCAGAGCTTCTGAAGTGCAACAGCAACTGCCAGAACGTAACCGGTTCTTCCGCTTCTGTTGCAGGCGTAACCGTACTTGAGGAAGGCAAGAAGGGCGACGTTCTTCTCGGCGTTCTCAATCCTGCTCCGTCTTCCTGGTACACTCTCGGATTCACCGATGAGTCCCACTGGTCAGACTGGTACACCTTCGTAGCTGTACAGTCCACATTTGCTCTCATGGTAAAGGGCGACAGCAAGTATAACACAGCTCAGGACCTGTTCGATGACATCAAGGCTCATCCCGGCACCATCAAGTGCGGAACTTCCGGTCTTGGAACCGCTGTACACCTTTCCTGCGAGATGCTTCTTGCAGCTATCGGCGGAGAAGTCATCACCGTTCCGTATTCCGGCGGTTCTGAATCCGCTAAGAACGTAATAGCAGGCGAAGTAACCTTCATGTGGGCGTCTTATTCCGACGTAATCGATTATCTTAAGTCGGGCGACCTTAAGTGCATAGGCACTGTAGACCAGAAGCCCATCAAGATGACCAAGTCCGACGGCACCAGCTACGACATGCCGTCCCTCTACGATGCTTATCCGGATGCTGCAAAGAGCGCAGCTGCTCTGGGATACTACGGCATAGCAGTGCCCAGGTATGTTGACGACGCTCAGGTCCTTGCTCTTAAGATTGCGTTCGAGAAGGTCGCTGCTAGCGATGAGTTCAAGAAGTTCGCTCAGGAATGCGGACTTAAGCCGGTATGCTACACCGGAGAAGAAGCCGACAAACTCATGTCCATGGCCGAATCCCTTTATGCGTGGGCAATATTCGACAACGGACTCGCCGCTGCGGGAAGATCCCCCGCGGACATCAACATCCCGAAGATCGCCGACTACGCCTGGGAAAAGATCGACATGAGCAAGATCAAGGCTTGGCCCGCACAATAATCAGATCTCATCTTTCATCGGAGGGAACACTTGCTTCCCTCCGATGTTTTATCAGTCTCAGCTGCATTTCAAAATAGGGAGGATCATCCTTGTCTAAGCTTAAAAACTGTGTGGAAGGCATAATCATAACAGCGCTTGGCGGGTTTTTCCTATATCTTGCGTTCAGCGTCAGAAACAATCCTATCCCTTACGGAAGCGGATGGATCAACACTGTGGCGCAGGCCAAGTTCCTCCCGGTGATAATGGCGTGCTTCGTCACTATACTGGGAGTAGTTATGATCATACTGGGTCTTATGGGGAAGGTCACCACGGCTAAATTCGACAAGGGCGAACCCCTGAGGCTCTTCATAGTAGTTGTGCTTGTTGCGGCATATCTGCTGGGCATAAACTACTTTGGTTTCCAGTGGCCGACGATCGCGTTCTCGATCGTATCGGCGGTATTCTTCAACTGGAAAAAACGTCCGTGGTGGCAGATGCTGATAATAGCAGCCGTATACATAGTAGTGGGGCTGTGGGGTCTGCCTAAGCTGATCGGACTGCGTCTTGTATAGAAAGGAGGACCGGACATGGGAAGCATAGTAAGTGAATGGTCGCATTTCGGGCCTTCTCTCATATCACTTATCTCTCAGCCTATGGTATGGGTCTACCTGGTCGGAGGAGTCCTGCTGGGATACATAATCGGTGTCATCCCCGGACTTGGAGCGACCATGGGCATGGCTCTGTGCCTGGGCATAATATTCCGCCTTCCTCAGGCTCAGGGACTGGCGCTTCTTATAGGCATACTGGTTTCGTCCATGGCGTCCGGCGGCATAACCGCTTCGCTAGCGAACATCCCGGGCACACCCGCCGCGGCTGCAACGGTAATGGACGGATATCCTATGGCCAAGAAGGGCAAAGGCCGTGAAGCCTGCGGATACGCGTATGTTTCATCCTGCATAGGTACTGTAATAGCGATGGTGCTGGTGTTCTTCATCCAGCCCTTCATATCAGCCGTAGCGCTGAAGTTCGGCAACTGGGAGACTTTCCTGTTCTGCCTGTTCGGCGTAATACTCTGCGGCTCTCTGGTAGGAGGCAATCCTGTCAGAGGCTGGATCTCCGCTTTCGTAGGAATGTTCATATCCTTCTGCGGAGCTGAGCAGATCCAGTCCGTGGTCCGTTATAACTTCGGGACCGCGAAACTGCTTAACGGTGTAAGTTCGACCGTAGCCATAATCGCTCTGTTCGGTCTCGGCGAGGTAATAATGACTCTTTCCAGGCCCAACGACGTTAGGGTGCAGGCTCAGTCGGGCTTCCCGATAATCAATCTTCAGGTGTTCAAGAGGAACATCAAAAACATTTTCCGCTCCATGCTTGCGGGACTGTGGGTTGGATTCATCCCGGGCATAGGAGAATCCGCCGCGTGCTGGTTCTCCTACGAGATCGCAAGAAAGAGCGAAAAGAACGGCAAGGATTTCGGTACGGGCGTTCCGGAAGGAATAATAGCCGCGGAGGTAGCTAACAACGCTTCTTCCGTAGGCGCGCTGATCCCGTCGATGGCGCTTGGAATTCCGGGAAGCGGCTCCACAGCTGTATTCATAGCGGCGCTCTTCCTTATCGGGTTCCATCCGGGTCCGCTGCTCCTTACGGACTCACCGGGCATCCTTTGCTCGCTAACGATATTATTCATACTTGCTGCTGCGATAATGATAGGCGCAGGCTACCTGCTTACCAGGTTCGCCATTAAGTTCCTTACCATAGACGAGAACGTGCTGATGCCTATAATAGTCATCTTCTGCGCCATCGGCTCCTACGCGTCCACGTATACGCGTTTCAGCCTGATAATCCTTCTGGTGTTCGGACTTATCGGTTACCTGATGAAGAAATTCGGTTACCCGGTACCGCCGATGCTGCTGGGCCTTCTGGTCGGCAACACGATGGACTCCGCTCTGAGAAGGGCAGTCATTCAGTACAGCAACAATCCTATCGAGATGATCACGAGACCGTTCGGTATAGCGATAATGGTCTTCCTGGTAATAATGACGATCTTCTCGATACGCACTACAAAGTCTACGAAGAGAGCTTCCAAGGACGTGAAAAAGGTCCTGGAGGAGGCCGAGACTTCGGAAACTGCGGAATAAAAAGAAAGGAGCATCCAGCATATGGCAAAGTTGATCAACGGATCTGCGGTCTTTGAGTATGATGAGCTTAAGGACTGGGGGCTTGAGGTTTGCAAAAAAGTCGGCATCGGCGACGAAGAAGCTTCGGTCCTGGTGGATGTGCTTCTGCTTACTAACCTGAGAGGCATAGATACTCACGGCATAACGATGCTTCCTTCGTATGCCGAGAGATATTCAAACATAGAACACTTCGACGTTAAGACCGAGAAGGATCACGGCGCCGGTGTGGTAATAAACGGCGGCAATCATACCGGACAGTACGTTACGATGCTGGCCATAGACGAGGCCTGCAAGCGCGCGGACAAATACGGCATAGGATTCGCGGATGTTAAGGAAATAAACCACAGCGGAGCCATGGGCGTCTACGGATACATGCTGGCCAAACGCGGGTACATAGGACTTGCGACTACAAACTCTATGCCGCTTATAGCGCCGTGGGGAGGTCTTAAGCCGCTGTTCGGCAATAATCCGTTCTCCATAGCCGTTCCGGACGGAGATACTCCTTTCGTTCTTGACATAGCAAACTCGGTAGTTGCACGTCAGAAGATATATAACTATCAGCGCGAAGGAAAGCCCATACCCGAGGGCTGGGCGACGGATGCTGAAGGAAACGTTACCACGGATCCTACCAAGGCTCTGGAAGGAACGCTGCTTGCAATAGGCGGCCACAAGGGCACAGGAATAGCTCTTATGATAGATGTCATACTGGGGCTCTTCGCCGGCGGATCTTTCGGAGTAAACATCTGTCCCAACGTTGTGCGCGACAGGCCGCAGCATGTTTCGCAGCTGATAATGGCGATAAAGCCCGATTTCTACATGGATAAGGGAGAATCCGAGAAAGCAATAAAGGCTTACAAGGAAAGGTTCTACGCAATACCCGCAAAGAAGGGCGCCAGAACGTATCTTCCCGGAGAGATAGAGCTTATAACCCAGGCGGACCGCGAAAAGAACGGCATTCCGATCACGCTGCCGCGCCTTAAGGAAATGAACGAGTTTAATGAAAAGTTCGGGCTTGCCCGCATAGAGCTTGAATAGCAGAAAGGACATTACCATGGCACTTAAGGATACAGAATTCATCCACGGCATAATCCCGCCGATAATCACTCCGATCGATGAGGACGAAAAGATCGATGAGAAGCTGTTCCGCGATCAGATCGAATACATAATCCAGGGCGGATGCGCAGGCGTTCTGGTGTTCGGATCCAACGGAGAGTTCTACGTAATAGAAGACGACGAGATGGAGCGCGGTCTTAAGATCGCAGTGGATCAGGCAGCCGGAAGAGTACCGATCTTCTTCGGAATTGGCGCCATAAGCACCAAGAAGTGCATAAGACTTGCCAAGATGGCCCTTACCAACGGAGCTAAGGCGGTGTCCGTGCTTCAGCCCATGTACATAAAGCCGGACCAGCGCGAATTATATAAGCACTACAAGACTATAGCCGATGCCGTTGCTCCCAGCCCGATGCTGATCTACAACAACCCGGGCCGCGCAGGCTACGGACTTACTGCGGACCTTATCGTCCAGCTTAACGAAGACTGCGAGAACATTGTAGGAATTAAGGACACCAGCGGAGACATGACTCTGGTTGAGGAGATAGTTAGAAGGACCCGCCATACCGGTTTCAGGCTTCTTGGCGGCAAGGACACGCTGCTGTTCCCGACGCTTGTTTGCGGAGGCTATGGCGGAGTCTGCACGATGGCCAACGTCTATCCCAGACTGGTCTGCTCCATCTACGAAAAGTTCATGGCAGGCGACATAGAAGGAGCGCGCGAGGCTCAGTACGTAATGAACCCGATAAGGCTCTCCATGGACAAGTCCACGTTCCCGGTAGCCGCCAAGGCAATGTGCAAGGCCATCGGAAGGGACATGGGAGTTCCTTATCTTCCCACTCTGGAGCCCTCCGAGGCGGGTTGGGCTGCCATAGAAAAAGCGCTTAAGGAAGCCGGTCCTCTTAAGTAAGTAAACGACCTCCTCCTTTAGGAATGCAGATATATGCGGAAGTGGCTGCGTTTGCGGTCACTTTCGCTGTATAATGTATAAAATCAGCTGATCTGTTGTATAATAGAGCATGGACCGTCTTCCGTTGCGTTAAGGAGAATAGAATGGAACGTAGATTTATTCTGTCCGACCCGAAGGACAACGTTGTAACTTTGCTGGAGAATGCCTCTGCCGGAGATGTGATCGAACTTCAGGACGCAGAGATAGTACTTCTGCAGGATATCCCGTTTGCACACAAAGCTGCCCTGTCCGACATTCCGAAGGGTGCCGGCGTCTTCAAATACGGAGAACGGCTCGGATACGCTCTTTGCGACATAAAGAAGGGCGAATGGATTCATGTCCATAACCTGGGGTGCGATACCCTTGAGAAGGGCAGTTA
>JAILDA010000045.1 GCA_024689865.1 Clostridia bacterium
GTGGACCGCTTTGCCGTGGCGTGCATGGACGAAGCCCTGGAGGTAAGGCGCGGCGGAATAACCGGCGGCATAATAGTTCTGGGAAATACGGAACCCAAGGACGCGGCCGCTGCCGCGGAAAACAACGTTACCCTGGCCTGCACAAGCCCGGACAATCTTAGGGCTCTGGCTAAGGCCGCCGAAACGCTGGACAAGCCGCTGAACGTTCACCTTGCGATAAACACCGGCATGAACCGCATAGGTTTCGACTGCAAGACGGGCGAAGATCTGGACGCCATTGCAAAGGCATTCAAGGAATACGGACATGATCGCGCAAACAGGCAGGCGAACGCATGCACAACCGGGCAGCCGGATGCATGCGCAAACGCCGGACAAAAGCCCGCAGGCCTTAGAATTACGGGCATCTTCTCGCATTTCTCCAGCGCGGACGACAGCTCCGAAGGGGCGGATCCCTACACCAAACTGCAGCTCTCGCGCTTCGAAAAAGTGCTGGCGCACCTGGAAAAGCTGGGAATAGACCCGGGCCTTAGGCACATAAGCAATTCCGGCGGCATAGGAAAGTACCCGCAGGCACGTTTCGACGCCGTGCGCTGCGGCGCTCTGATCTACGGCTACAACACAGCCATGGACGCAAAGCTTCCGGTGGAGCCGGTAATGGAATGGAAGACTGCCGTCACCGTCATCCGCAGGATAGACAAGGGCGACGCGGTATCGTACTCCAGAAAGTTCGTGGCTCAGGGGCCCAGGACCATTGCAACGATAGGCGTGGGCTACGCGGACGGTCTCAGCAGATCGCTGTCCAACAAAGGCTTTGTGCTTGTTAAGGGCCACAAGGTCCCGATGGTAGGAAACATCTGCATGGACCAGATGATGATAGACATAACTGAAATTCAGTTGCAGGCAGAAAAGGCCGGGAAGCCGGAAGATGCCGTTAAAGTGGGCGACGAGGTGATCCTTATCGGACTCTCCGGCGGATCCGTCCAGACTGCGGACGACATTGCGGAAGTCCAGGGCTCCTGCATGCACGAAGTTCTCTCCACCATCGGCGCAAGGGTGGAACGGTATTACAAATGACCTTGCGCGGTGCGGGGCATTCGGTCCCGTAAAACGCGTATAATTATAGCGCCGTAAAGAGCGGCGCCGGTGCGGAAAATGACGGATCTAATTAAAAAAGTTGAAAACACCATAAAGGAGCACGATCTTATAAGCGCGGGCGACTGCGTGCTGCTGGGATTCTCCGGCGGCCCGGATTCGCTGTGCCTGTTCCACGCGCTCCGTCAGCTCAGGACCTCGATGGGTTTTGAGCTGGTGGCTGTGCACGTCAACCACGGCATACGCGGCAATGCGGCTGACGAGGACGCGCTCTGGTGCGTAAACTACAGCAGGGACAACGGCGTATCGTGCATAGGCGCCAACGCCAACGTGCCGGGCTACGCAAAGAGGCGTCACCTTACGGAAGAAGAAGCCGGACGCTGCGTGCGCCGCGAGATCTTCGCGTTCCTTGCCTACGGGATCCTTACCGGCAAGGAGATCAACGGCCGCCCCGCTGTTGACCTTTACAGAAAGATAAACGGAATGCCCGTTCCGTTCAAACGCGTGCGGGTCGCGCTTGCCCACAACATGGACGACCAGGCCGAGACCGTGCTGATGCGCATAGTCCGCGGCACCGGAGTCCACGGGCTGACCGGCATACAGTACGAGAGCCGCCTGGACGACGCTCTGATGCGCGTTGCCGGAGGAATAAACGACGACGTGCTCCGCAGCAAAGCCAAGGAGCTTGATATTTCAATAATCAGGCCGCTTCTGGACGTCCCCAGAACAGAGATAGAGGCCTTCTGCACCGAAAATCAGTTGCAGCCCAGGATAGACCACACCAACGCGGAAACGGACTATACCAGGAACCGCGTCCGTCTGGAGCTTATCCCGTCCATAGAAAAAGACTTCAATCCGAACATAAAAGAAGCGCTGGTCCGTCTTGCGGCCAACGCGTCCGAGGACGACAGCGCCTTAAGCGGCCTTGCCGCAGACGCCATGATAGATTCCGAGAAAGTCCTGGAGGCCAGAATGCCCCGTCCCGAGGACAAGACCTTCCCGGAGAGCCTTGATCCCAAGCCGCTGCTGCGCTCCGTAGAACTTAGCGCCTCTATGCTGCGCGCCCTGGAGCCTGCAGTCTTTAAACGCGTCATCGTAAGCGAATTCGCGCGCCTGGGACTTACCGAGGGAATCTCAGCGGTGCATCTGAACGCTCTCTACAGCGCTGTGCTTAAGAACATCGGCGGCAAAACGATAGAGTTCCCCGGCGGCCACACCGCCAAACTGCTCGCCGGCACGCTTACGCTCAAGTGACCCGGCTGCCCGGAAAGGCACTCGCTTGAAGCAAACACATATCGCAGGAAACGTCACAAAGGAGAAAGGCCAATGGAATTCAAAGAACTGATCAAAGTCCGCCGCAGTATCCGCAAATACGAGTCCGCCCCGTCCCGCGAAGATCTGATCGCCATCCTGAAGGCGGCTCAGCAGGCGCCTTCATGGAAAAACCTGCAGCCCGCAAGATGCTACGTGATCGACGATCCAGAAAAGGTCGAGGCCATCAGCGCCCAGATCCTTCCGGAAGGCAACCGGACAAAGTCTGCCAACGCCGCCCTTATCGTTACCACTTTTGTAAAAGGCCAGTCCGGCTTTGGTCCGGACGGACCTGCCAACGAGATAGGAGACGGCTGGGGCGCCTACGATCTGGGCCTGCACGACGCCTACCTTATCCTTGCGGCTTCCGACGCCGGCTACGATACGCTGATCATGGGGATCCGACACGGCGATGCCATCCGCAAGCTGCTCGGCATTCCGGACAGCGAGACGGTAATGTCCGTGATCGCGGTCGGAAAGCGCGCTCAGGAACCCTCAGACAGACCGCGCAAAGAACTAAATGAAGTAACAAGATTCATCTGATCCCGTTTTTCGGAATATAAAACGGCCCGTATGCTGTGCTCAGGGACACGCTCCCGCTTGGTTGGGAGCCCACCAGCGGTACTAAGCTCTGGCTTCGCCTTCCGGCTTGTCAGTCGCTAAGTACCGGGTTCCCAAACAGTCCCTTGATCACAGCATACGGGCCGTTGTTTTATTGTCAGAAGACCGGTCCCTGCATTCAGAACAAAGGCCGGTACCGGTTTTTCTTTATTACGCCGATGATTGCTGTTTACGGCTAAACATCCGCTGCAAAGATCCGCTCTCCGAACCTTTATTCCGCACTGTCACCCTCAGGCTCCGCGCCGGCTTCGGACGCCGCTATCTCCGCGTCAAGCTTCTTCTCTATGTTCAGGATGTTTCCAATGGCTTTCTTCGCGCTGTCGAATGCGGCGCTTGCGCCCTCTATGGCTACGCTTGCCCCGTCCGCCGCGACTTCCTTGATTCCGGATATCGCGGCTCCCGCAGCGTCCAGGACCACTCCTGCCCCGCCCTTCGCAGCTTCTTTTATGCCTGTCAGCGCCGCGCTTGCAGTATCTATCGCCGCCTCCTTTATACCGGACAGCGTAGTATCCTTCAGCTCCGCGATCGCCGCGCTCTTAAGCTGCGAGAGTATCTCCTTGGTGGTATCGCTGAATCCGGAGAAGCTCTTAAGCACGGACTC
>JAILDA010000054.1 GCA_024689865.1 Clostridia bacterium
CGTCAACATGTTGCAGCGCTGCGGAGCCATTAAGGCCTGCTGGGCGCCGAGCATGGGCGGTACGGCCGAAGCGATCTTTAAGATGTGCATAGGTAACGGCCTGGGATTCGAGTTCGACGAGGCCTTCGCGGTAGTTGACAGCAGACTGTTCAACTACGATTACGGCAGCTTCATAGTGGAGATGGGCGAAGCTCCGGACGGGATCTTCTCCGAAAAGCAGCTTCCGCACGGCGTGTCCGTGGGCTTCCTTGGCCGCACCACCGCTGACGGCGTCATCCGTTTGGGCGAGGAAGAGGTAGGCATAGACATCCTTACCGCGGCCTACGAAGGCAAGCTGGAAGACATTTACAACTGCAACATAAAACAGGAGATCGGACCTGTAGAGAACGTTACGTTCAAGGCGGACAAGTGGCCGGCACCGCTCGTTAAGAGCGCAAAGCCGCGCATACTCATTCCGGTATTCCCGGGTACCAACTGCGAGTACGACAGCGCCAAGGCGGCTGCCGCCGCGGGACTCGATCCGGAGATAATGGTTATAAGGAACCTCTCCGCGGACGATGTATCGCACAGCGTAGAGAAATTCGCCAAGGCTGCGGCTGAGTCGCAGATCATATTCATTCCGGGCGGATTCTCCGGAGGCGACGAGCCGGAAGGCAGCGCCAAGTTCATAACCGCTTTCTTCAGAAACGGCGCGGTAAAGGAGCAGGTGACTAAGCTCCTGGAGGAGCGCGACGGCCTGATGCTGGGCATCTGCAACGGTTTCCAGGCTCTGGTAAAGCTGGGCCTTGTACCTTACGGAAAGATAATCGATACCGACGCGGACAGCCCCACGCTTACCTTTAACGTAATAGCCCGCCACCAGTCCAAGATAGTGCGCACGCGCGTTGCAAGCAACAAGTCCCCGTGGCTTGCGCTTACTCAGCCCGGCGAGATCTACAGCGTGCCCATATCCCACGGCGAAGGACGTTTCATAGCGAACGACGCGGTGCTTGCGGAGCTGATAAAGAACGGCCAGATCGCCACCCAGTACGTGGATCTGGACGGCATGGCGAGCGCGGACGTGCGCTTCAACCCCAACGGTTCCGTTATGGCTATAGAGGGCATTACCAGCCCGGACGGCAGGGTGCTGGGCAAGATGGGCCACTCGGAGCGCGTGGGCGCGGGTCTTTACAGGAACGTTCCCGGCGACTACGACATAAAGTTGTTTGCCGCAGCAAAAGAATACTTTAAGTAAACGTTGAAACAGGCTCCCCGCATCGCAGGGGAGCCGTTCTTTTAGGAGGAGGTCTGAAGATCAGAATGAATAGGATAGAACGCATAGAGCAGATGGAAGAGTATCTGGACGCTTCATCGGAGGCGGTAAAGAAGCTGGGCGAGGCGCTGGACCGGTACGAGTCCGTTCAGAAGCAGTACAAGAAGCTGAGCGACTACTACGGAAGTTCCGCCTGGATGAAGGACTTCGAGGCGGACGAGAAGGGTATGCTGCCCGCGGATCTTAAGCGAGGAGTGCTTTCCGAGGACGCGGTCTACGACCTCATAATAGAGAACCGCGAGCTTGTCATCCGCATGCTTAAACTTTCGGGATCGGCGCTGGAGAACAACGTCCTTTAGCATCTGACACAGATCCTCCGGTGTTATTGACATCCGCCGGGTCGTTTGTTATGCTTGTATACGAAAAGAGGCACTGCCGACAGGCGGTCCTCCCTTCAGAGGCAAATCACGAAGTGACCGCTACCTGTGGGAGTATAGGGCGGTCACTTGTGTTTTTTGATGTTTTTACCGAGCGCAAAGCCCGCCATTAAGTAGTAAAAACCTCGTCTTTGTGATAAAATAAAATATCAACTTTAACGAGTAAAAACTCAGAGGAATTCCACATGAAAAAATGCATTTTAAGCGTCGTCGGCAAGGATAAGGTCGGCATCACCGCGGGAGTGTGCGGCGTTCTGGCGAACGCAGGCGTAAACATCCTGGACATCAACCAGACCATACTTCAGGAATACTTTACGATGGTAGTCCTGGTGGACATCGATACCAGCAGTCTCAGCTTCGGCCAAATAGCTGAAAAGCTGGAAGACTACGGCCGTGAGAGCGGAATGGAGATCCACATCCAGCGCGAAGAGATCTTCGACGCCATGC
>JAILDA010000017.1 GCA_024689865.1 Clostridia bacterium
TATTCCCAGTCGATCAGGTAGAGACGTCCGTTGCCTTCCACCCAGTTGGCGCACAGCGGATCGTTGTGGCACGGTACGAGCGGAGCGTTTACGGCCTTATCCATCTGAGCCTTTATCGCCATCACCTTAGCCTTCTGCTGCGCGTAATCGTCGAACATGGGGACGTTAAGGTCGTTTATGACTTTTTCGTATGTTGCCGCCATGTCGAACACGTCGAACGGAACGCCGGTGTTCTCGCCGCAGCGGTGGATGGTCTTGTAGATCTCCGCCATAGCGTGTATGCGCGCGGGATCCCTGAGAGAATCAGGAGTCATGGTAACGGCGTCCTTAATGTATTCCGTTACCTTGGAGCCGTCATCTCCGAAATAGAGCATCTGAGCGTCCACGTCCAGCTTGCATGCCAGCTGCGTGCTGATCTTTTCGTCGCTGCGGATTATCATCTCTTCCGTGCCTTCGCCGGGGATCCTTACAACGTATTCCCTGCCGTCGTCAAGAACGGCATGATAAGTGTGGTTGGTAAGGCCTCCGAGCCTTTCAAGAGACTTGTAAGAATCAGTTCCTACGACATCCTTAAGAAGCTTCCTGATCTTTGCGATGTCTTCCTTGATGATCTCTCCCATTACTTATGTTCCTCCAGTTTCTTGGTATCGTAATCGTATCTATAACGCTTGCCGCATGCATCGAAGTAGATGCCGGAAGCAGAGTTATCCAGTGTCTTATAGACGCTTACACCGGTTATTCCGGATTCGGCGCAGCCGAGCCTTGCCGCTATGTCCTTCATTATAACCGAACGCGTGTCATTTTTGTAGGTGTTATCGAACTCCCTGAGTTCGTCCAGCGTATCGAACTCGAAGATGTAGTCCGCCGGATAGCGGCGCATCTTCATCTTAAGGACGTCCAGATGCTCCATGTATATGGCCTCCCAGAGCTTGCCTGCAGTCTCCGGAACGTCGTAGATGTCTTCCAGTATGGACAGGAACGTGCGGCTGAACTTTTCGTTCCAGAAGGTATGTCCAAGCATGTACCAGGCGTCGCTTCCGCCTATCTTAACGGAATCTATGTAACCATCCGCATCCTCAGTAAGGCACCACTCCTGCGTGGGACCGTCGGAATATACGGCTGCGTAGTAGGAGTCGTCCACAGCGGTCTCGAAGGGATCCTGAGCAAAATAGTTGTCCGAGGAACAGATGTAGCTGTTGTTCAGAATGTCCTTTACGGCATTGATGGTGGAATTGTTGTTGCGGGTAAGGTACTCCTTGTTCTCAACAAGCTTTACGCCGAACTTCTGCTTAAGATACTCCAGCTGTTCCTTCTTGTAGCCGGTAACGATGATCACGTCTTTAATGCCTGCGTCCAGGATCTGGCGTATCTGCCTTTCTATAAGCACCTCGCCTTTTACCTCCGTAAGAGCCTTGGGCTTTTCGTAGGACAGCGGGGCGAACCTGCTTGACGTTCCCGCAGCCATTATGATGGCGTTGTCTACTTTGTAACTCATTACTGTCCTTTCTGCTCCGGGACGCTGTGATCCTTGAGCACCGTCTTATAGTCTATGAAGAGCCAGTCGTTCCTGTTCCAGATGTCGTTTGTCACCGCTGCCCACTCGGAAGCGTTGAACACGTTGCCGTTGTTGCTGTCTACGGTCCAGTCCCTGGAAAGAATAACGAACTGGTCGTGAGCGGTCTTCTCGTCCATGTTGATAGGCTTTCCCGTAAACGGGTTAACAGGATCCTTTATTATGTCATCAACCGCAAGAGCAGGCACGTCCGCGTTGGTCATGAACTCATCCGACACGGTAAATCCCTTGGCGTTAAAGTCTTTTACCATAAGAAGCGGGAAATAGTTCTCAATGTCCACGTACTTGCCGTTCCTGGTATGCATCAGTTCCTGCAGCTGATAGAGATAATACCCGTGGTCCGCAACGATTATTATCCTGGTGTTGTCGTAAACACCGTTCTTACGGAGATAGTCGAACCATTCTCCAAGACGCATCATTACCGCTATGTTGGTCTGGTAATGTATCATCTGTTCATCGTTGTACACCCTGAGAGTACGGCCGTCAAGCGTAAAGCGGCTTTGGTGCGCCTTGTCGTATTCCGTGTTGTCGATCTCCGCAGAGACAGAATACTCCGGCTCCTTAAGCATCATGGGTTCGTGAGGCGTATCGTTGTAGAGGAAGAGGAAGTTTCCGCCGTTTCCTTCTTTAACGTTAGTCATCTGTTCAAGGTCGCAGAGCACTTGATAAGACTCTGTGAACGCTTCGCTTATTCCGGTGGATACGGACAGACCCTTGCGTGTCTGAGCCACCGCCGTGTGGTCTCCGGCAGCAAGATAGCTGCCGTCGTCGTACATTCCCAGCTGGACTACAAGCGGCATGGTCTTCATGAGCGAGAAGCAGAAGAAGTTCCTCTTGTTCCGATCCACGGCAAGCTGTTTGTTTTCGAGGCTTCCGTGCTTTCCCTTGGTTATGAAGGTCTTGATCTGCGGCCACTCGTCGTATATGGACATGTCCGGTATCCATTTGTAGTTTGCGTACGGTGCGTCGCAGACGGTAACGTCAAAACCATTATTCCGGAACAGAACAGGCATCACCTTAAGCGATTCGTTGTGCTTATCCTTAAGGGATTCCTTGTCTCTTTTATTCATCTCCACCGGGGTGTACTCGTATCCTCCCATAAGCGCCGGAGCGCCCATGTTGGTGTGGCCGCCGAAGGAGATAACGTTAGAGTAATATGTAAAGCCGTCGAATGCTTCTGCAAGCTCCGGTTTTTCATTCATTATGTAAGGAACGTACTCGCCCATGGCGCGGTCCAGAAGCAGGACCACGACGTTCTTCCCTTCCTTGCTGAGGGAGAAGTGGGCTTCGGCCGTGTTTCCGCCTGCGCGGGCCTCCTTGATCGAATTTGCGGACTTTACAATGTTTATACCGGACATTACCAGGATCGCGGCGGAAGCTATCGCGAGCACCGTTTTGGGAGCGCTTCTGAACTTCTTTCCTATCAGATACAAGGCAAATACAACTGCTGCCGTAGCCAGAACGTTAAGAATGCCTTCCAGGAGCGAGTACCAAAGTCCGTTCTGATACTTGAGCGCGGAGGATACCACGCCCATCTTCGTGCCGAAGAACATGTAATCCACTACGGCAACTCCGCAGAAGCACCACAGCACACGTTCGAACAGCACCTTGCCCCTGTCCTGCGCCAGCCAGTAGAACACGCCGAACCAGAAGAGGAACGTTCCCGCAGCCAGGCAGAACGCGCTTACTATGTACCACAGAGGGCTGAAGTCCAGCGCCGTAATGTAATATTCCTGAGGCGAAGCCCCTACGTAAGCGGACGGTATAAGCAGTCCGGTAAGCAGCGTAAGGAACAGAGCCGCGGCGATGAACAACTTTTTATCCGGAGCCGCTGCAATGCGTTTTCCGGAAGTTTTCTTTTCTTTCTTTTCCCTGCGCACAAGCCTGAAAACTATGTTCTTGCACAGCGAGAACACATTGTTGAGCGTCCAGTAGAACACCAGCCCGGCGGGCGAATCGTACAGGAACACGAGGAACACCAGCGCTATTCCGTAAGTCTGGATCTTGGTCCTGAGCGGGAAGCCCTTAAGATACAGCGCCGCAGATGCGAAGTTTATGAGCGTCATAAGGATAGGCAGAACGTTTACGGACATTCCGCCTATGGATATCATTGCGTCCGGAACGCCGAGATCCTTTATGGGCCCGAAACTTACGCCCCTTAAGAGCTCCAGATGCGACAGGAACTGATAGGCAGCCATGAAGAACGGCACTTCCAGAAGCAGCGACACCGATCCGTGCAGTGCGTTCGCCGGCGAATAATGGTTCTGCCTGTAGTAGGTCTGGAGGACCATCATCCTTTCGCTGCCGGAGAATGTCTTCTTTATATGGCTGATGCCGTCCTTAAGCTTTGCTTCAGCATCCCTGGCCTTTATCTGCATGGCGTCCGCCCTCTTGTAGAGCGGCAGCACCAGAAAATTCATGGCAAGACTCAGGAATATTATGGATACTCCCGGGTTATGGACAAGCAGGTAGGTTATCTGGAATATGGTCTCGAATACAAGTTTGAGCGGTCCTATGAAGAAGGCGCTGAGCATGGAACCGAAAGTCATTGCTGCTCCTCCTTCTTAAGCTCTTCAAGCTTGTTTACAAGATAGTCCGCGGCACGCACCGCGCCCTCGCCTTTATGTTCCCAGGTCTCGGACCTTACCTCTGCGCGGCCGGCGGCAAAGCGCGGATCCGTAAGGCAGTCGTCTATCAGAGACTTGAGATCCTGCATGTTCTCTTCCGTAAGACGCACGCCAAGACGCGGCAGCGCGGATGCTGTCCAGAGCGGCTTTTTCAGCCACCACGCGTCGTACGGCGAAAGGTCTATGTCCGGATCCGTGTAGATGACGGGTTTGTCGTATATAAGAGAGAACTCGAAGACGACGCCGGAGAAATCGGACACCAGTATGTCCGAACGGCGGAGCACCTCGAAATTATCCGTATCCCGGTTCCATTCCAGCTGAGCAGACTCAGGGTACTTGCTCATGAGCTCATCCATAAGTTCCTTTTCGGACTGGAAGGACTGCGGATGGGGACGGACGATCACATGATATCCGGTCTTAAGCAGAACATCTATTATGCTGCCTCCGTATACCCCGAACAGAGCGCTCTTTCCCCAGGACGGAGCCAGGAGCACCGTGCGTTCGTGCGCGGGAGCCGGACCGACCTTAGACAGCCTTTCCGCCATCGTATCCATATAAGGTATGCCCACGATGCTAATATCCTTTGCAGATAGAGACCTGAGAGCCTCGAGCTCGCGTATCCCCTCTTCCTGATACTTTCCGGAGAGCAGCACAGCGTCGTAGTAGTCCAGGCCGAACATGCGGTAGAGCACTATCTCGCTTGCCGCATGAGGAATGTGGACGTACCAGGCAGCCTTAGGCGCGCGCTTCCACTGGTAGACTTCAAGCCCGGGAGTGGTCGAAAGAACTATGCGGGCATTAAGGTTGTTGAGCCTTCCGTACATCTTGTTTACGGAGCCGATGTATTCCGCCCTTACGTTTTCCGGACGGGAGGAAAGCGCGGGATCGTCCTCCGAAGCGGTAAGATACAGCGCTCCGTATCCTCTGCGTCCGAGTTCTTTCAGCACCGGCTCGAAGACGGTCCAGTATCTTTTGTTGTCCGAGAAAACGACTATGTCCTCTCGGTCTTCGTCCGTCTTGCCCCGGGCTCCGAACTTTACCTTGGCTTTCATGGCAAATACGCGCACGGAATAGACCGCAGCGCTAATAACGCCTATGAGTACGGTAAAGAGCATGCTGCCCGTGCCAGGATCTATGTAGAGGGTAAAGGTCTTTGCTGCAGTACCTCCGCAGCAGAAACAGACCGAAATGTTAAGAACAGCATGAATAAGCACCAGGATCCACAGTTTTCCGGTCTTTTCGTACAGAAATGCAAGGACCGCACCGGCTGCAAATGCATATGCCATCTGAAGCGCGGTCAGAGCAGGTCCCGCAGAATCAACGTTAAATAAGTGAGCCGCGGAGAATACGGCTGCGGATATAAGTATTCGTCCGGCAGCAGAGAGTCCCCGGAATAACGAAAACAGCGTTCCCCTGAATAAAAACTCTTCGGAAGCCGCTGCGCTTAAGATGAACAGAACAGTCAAAAACGCTCCGGATCGTGTGCCCCAAAAGACCGGATAAGACAGAACATGCAAAAAAACGGCAGCCAAAACGAATGCCGCCGGAGCAGCTCCTACACCTGTTCTGTTTTTACAGCTAATGCAATAGTTACTCATTACGATAAAACTGCAAGTATTATACCACCGCTGCATATAAAGAACAACGGCGGACGCAATGTCCGCCGCTGCTGTGTGTTTTATTGTGTTTCGGATCCCGGGTCTCCGGCCGCTCTGATCTGCAGAACGGATAAAGCGGGATCTGCCTTTAGGCTTTTACTGCTCGGCCTTCTTCTTGTAGCCGGCGTATCTTGCCATGGCGTCCGCCTCGGTCTTGGCGAAGAGCTCCTCCGCGGTGTCCGGGAACTCCTTGGCCAGCGAGTTGTAACGCACCTGGTTCATGATGTAGTTCCTGAACTCTCCGTTAGGCTCCTTGCTCTCCAGTACGAACGGGTTCTTGCCTTCCTTGGCCAGATCCGGATTGTACCTGAACAGCTGCCAGTATCCGCAGGCTACCGCATCCTTCTCGTTGGACTGGGTGCGGGTCATGCCGCCCTTAATGCCGTGGTTGATGCACGGAGCGTAGCAGATTATCAGCGACGGGCCGTGATAGTTCTCGGCTTCCTTAACAGCCTTCAGGAACTGGAGGTTGTTGGCGCCCATGGCGCACTGAGCAACGTATACGTAACCGTAGGAGGCTGCCATCATGCCCAGATCCTTCTTCTTGATCTGCTTGCCTGCCGCAGCGAACTTGGCGATCGCCGCGGTCGGGGTGGCCTTGGATGCCTGACCGCCGGTGTTGGAGTAGACCTCGGTATCGAATACCAGAACGTTTATGTCCTCGCCGGATGCCAGAACGTGATCCAGTCCGCCGTAGCCGATGTCGTATGCCCAGCCGTCTCCGCCGAGGCACCATACGGACTTCTTAACGAGGAAGTCCTTCTTTTCCATAAGCTCGTCCGCAAGGACCTTGGCTTCGCCGTCCAGCTTGGCAGCCTTTACTGCCGCAAGCAGAGCCTCGGAAAGTTCTCTGGACTTCTCGCCGTCCGCGAAGCTTTCGAGCCATGCTGCTCCTGCATCGTGGATGGCCGGATCTGCCTTTGCAAGTTCCTTGACTATGTCGGCAAGTCTTTCTCTGATCTGACGAACGCCTGTAGCCATTCCAAGGCCGTATTCCGCGTTGTCCTCGAACAGGGAGTTGGCCCAGGAAGGACCTCTGCCGTTCTTGTCCGTGGTGTAAGGCATGGACGGTGCGGAAGCACCCCAGATGGAGGAGCATCCGGTAGCGTTGGCGATCATCATGCGGTCGCCGAAGAGCTGGGTTATTACCTTGATGTACGGAGTCTCACCGCAGCCTGCGCAGGCGCCGGAGAACTCGAAGTACGGAGCAATGAACTGCGAACCCTTTACGGTGGTCCTGGGCATGGGCTCCTTCTGGGACAGGGTGGTGGCGAACTCCCAGTTGGGAGCTTCCTTCTCCTGGGTCTCCAGCGGCTTCATGCTTATTGCCTTGTCTGGTACCGGGCAGACATCCACGCAGTTTCCGCAGCCGAGGCAGTCGAGAGGGCTTACCTGCATGCGGTACTTAAGGCCTTCGAGCCCCTTGCCCTTGGCGTCGGCCATTACGAATCCTTCCGGAGCCGCAGCGGCTTCCTTCTCGTCCAGCAGGAACGGTCTGATCGTGGCGTGCGGGCATACGAAGGAGCAGTTTCCGCACTGGATGCACTTCTGGGCATCCCACTCGGGTACGGTAACGGCAACGCCGCGCTTCTCGTAGGCAGCTGTGCCGCTGGGGAATGTTCCGTCTTCTCTTCCGAGGAACGCGCTTACGGGCAGCTTGTCGCCTTCCTGACGGTTCATCGGTACGAGTATGCCGGAGATGAACGCCGGAAGCTCCTTGACTTCCTTGGTAGCAGCGTTGTCCACAGCATCCTTCCATGCTGCGGGAACTTCCACCTTGTGAGCGTTGTTGATGCCTGCGTCTACGGCGGCATAGTTCATGTTAACGATGTCCTCGCCCTTTTTGCCGTAAGACTTTACAATGGACTCCTTGAGGTGCTTTACAGCCTCTTCCACGGGTATTACCTTGGTGAGGTTGAAGAACGCGGACTGCATGATCATGTTGATCTTGTTGCCCAGACCGATCTCAACGCCCAGCTTGGTACCGTCGATGGTGTAGAAGTTTATGTCGTTGTCTGCGATGTAGCGCTTAAGAGCTGCGGGGAGATTCTTCTCCAGCTCGGCGTCGTCCCAGTTGCAGTTCAGCAGGAACGTTCCGCCCTTCTTAAGGCCGTCTATTACGTTGTACTGATGTACGTAAGCCTGGTTGTGGCAGGCGATGTAGTCCGCCTCGGTGATGAGGTATGTGGACTGTATCTTGTTCTTTCCGAAACGCAGGTGGGAGATGGTGACGCCGCCGGACTTCTTGGAGTCGTAAGCGAAGTACCCTTGCGCGTACATGTCCGTGTTGTCGCCTATGATCTTGATGGCCTGCTTGTTGGCTCCGACCGTTCCGTCGGAACCGAGTCCCCAGAACTTGCAGCGTACGGTGCCTTCCGGCTCGGTAGCTACTTCCTTTACGGGAAGCGAGGACATGTAGACGTCGTCTTCGATGCCTATGGTGAACTGGTTCTTGGGTCTCTTCTTAGCAAGGTTCTCGTATACGGCTACGATCTGTCCGGGCGTGGTGTCCTTGGAACCGAGTCCGTATCTTCCGCCTACGATGAGGGGCTTTTCGGCCTCGTCGTAGTACATGTCGCGGACGTCCAGATAGAGAGGATCTCCGGGAGCTCCGGGTTCCTTGGTGCGGTCGAGGACTGCGATCTTCTTTACTGTCTTGGGCAGGACTTCCTTAAGATATTCGGGAGCCCACGGTCTGTAGAGCCTTACCTTTACAAGGCCTACCTTCTCGCCCTTGGCATTCAGGTAGTTTACGACTTCCTCGGCGGTGTCGCAGACGGAGCCCATCGCTATGATGACTCTCTCCGCGTCGGGAGCGCCTACGTAGTCGAACAGCTTATACTTTCTGCCGGTCTTGGCTCCGAGTTTTTCCATGTAGTCCGCAACGACTTCCGGAAGGTTGTCGTAGTAGCTCTGCGCAGCTTCCCTTGCCTGGAAAAAGATGTCGCCGTTTTGGGCGGTACCGCGGATGACGGGGTGTTCCGGATTAAGAGCTCTTGCCCTGAATTCTTTAACAGCCTCTACGTCGATGAGGTCCTTGAACACGTCGTAGTCGATGACCTCTATCTTCTGGACTTCGTGTGAAGTTCTGAAACCGTCGAAGAAGTGCAGGAACGGCACCCTGCCCCTGATCGCGGAAAGGTGAGCTACGCCTGCAAGGTCCATTGCCTCCTGGACGGAGGAGGAGCACAGCAGAGCGAAGCCTGTCTGGCGGCAGGCCATTACGTCGGAATGGTCGCCGAATATGCACAGCGCGTGCGCGGCAAGAGTTCTGGCGGAAACGTGGAACACGCCCGGAAGAAGCTCGCCGGCGATCTTGTACATGTTCGGGATCATCAGCAGCAGTCCCTGGGAAGCGGTGTACGTAGTGGTGAGAGCGCCTGCCTGAAGGGATCCGTGGACAGCACCCGAAGCGCCGGCCTCGGACTGCATCTCAACTACCCTTACCTTCTGGCCGAAGATGTTCTTCTGACCGTGGGCTGCCATCTCGTCCACAACTTCCGCCATCGGGGACGACGGTGTTATAGGATAGATAGCGGCAACATCAGTAAACGCATAGGATACGTATGCGGCTGCGTTGTTGCCGTCCATCGTCTTCATTTTTTTTGCCATAAAGGAACCTCCTTGAAACAAATCAAAATACTACAGGATAATTATACACCAAAAGAGGCGTAATGTCTTGCTAAAAGAAGAAAAGCGGGGCTGAATATTCTTTCAGCTCCGCTTAATGTTTTATTTATTTCCGGGAATGTCCTGCACAACCGGAAGATGAGTCCCGGCCTGACATACCGGATCTACTCGGTCTTTCCTGTATACAGCTGATAATACTTGCCTTTCTGCGCCAGCAGGTCGTTGTGGTCGCCGCGTTCTATTATGCGGCCCTTCTCCAGGACCAGTATGGCGTTGGAATTCATTACAGTGGACAGCCTGTGCGCTATTACGAACGTGGTGCGTCCGTGCATGAGAGCGTCCATTCCGCGCTGGATCAGCACTTCCGTACGGGTATCTACGCTGGATGTAGCCTCGTCCAGTATCATTACCGGCGGATCCGCTACGGCGCAGCGCGCTATGGACAGCAGCTGGCACTGCCCCTGAGACAGCTGGCTTCCGGTACCGTTGATCACGGTATCGTAGCCTTCCGGCAGCTTCTCTATGAAGTCGTGGGCGTTGGCGAGCTTGGCCGCGGCGATCACTTCCTCGTCCGTGGCGTCCGGTCTTCCGAAGCGGATGTTTTCCGCTATGGTACCTGTAAACAGGTTGGTCTCCTGGAGCACCATGCCCAGGGACCTGCGCAGGTCGTCCTTCTTAATGTCGTTGATGTTTATGCCGTCGTATGTAACGCCGCCGTCCGCAACATCGTAGAAGCGGTTGATAAGGTTGGTGATCGTGGTCTTTCCGGCGCCCGTGGAGCCTACGAAGGCTATCTTCTGGCCGGGCTTTGCGAACAGGTCTATGTCCTCCAGCACCAGTTTGTCGCCGGTGTAGCTGAAGTCCACCTTGTGCATGCGGATGTCGCCCTTAAGCTCCGTAAGCGTTCCGTCCGGAGACTTCCAGAAGTACTTGCCGTCCTCTCTTACGAGAGTTACCTTTCCTTCGTCCACTTCCGGCTTTTCGTCTATAAGCTCGAACACGCGGCCTGCTCCCGCAAGAGCCATTACCACTGTATTGATCTGCTGCGAAATCATGCTTACGGGTCTGGTGAAGTTCCTGGAAAGAAGCAGGAAAGCAGCCAGCTTGCCCAGGGT
Organism: Clostridia bacterium; assembly: GCA_024689865.1. GTDB lineage: Bacteria > Bacillota > Clostridia > Peptostreptococcales > Anaerovoracaceae > RUG13409. The sequence goes on from JAILDA010000017.1 coordinate 10,604, forward strand.
CATTCCGGCGCTGCCGCTTACAGCCATGGCTCCGCCCACCATTGCAAGCACAACGTACTGCAGGTTGCCTATGTTTACCATTACAGGCATCAGCGCGTTCGCAAGGCGGTTGGCCTTTGCGGTCTTAACGAACAGATCCTCGTTCCTTACGTCGAAACCAGCCTTGGCCTGCTCCTCGTGGCAGAACACCTTTACCACCTTTATTCCGTTGAGGAGCTCTTCCGCATAGGCGTTCATCTGGCCCAGCGACTTCTGGCGCAGGCTGAAGTACTTGGCGGAAGCGCCGCCCAGGAAGATGGTTATAAGGTACATCACAACGACGGTTGCCATTACCACTCCCGTAAGAGCAAGGCTTATGCGCACCATGGCGATGAATATCGTAATTACGGTGATCATCGACGAGAACATGTTGGGAAGCGCGTTGCCCATAAGCTCGCGGATGTTGTCCACGTCGTTGGTGTATATGGACATTACGTCGCCGTAAGGTCTGTTGTCGAAGTACTTTATGGGCAGCTTCTGCATGTGCCTGAACAGCGTTATCCTTATCTTTTTAAGCACGTTGTTGCTGACGTCCACAAGGATCCTGTTGAGCAGGAAGTTGACTATTATCGAGATCACATACAGACAGCCCATGAACA
>JAILDA010000036.1 GCA_024689865.1 Clostridia bacterium
GATCCGTACACCACCATTTATAATACAAAAGTAAAAAACATGGACATAATCCCCGCAAGCGTTGATCTTTCAGGCGCGGAGATAGAACTTGTCCAGCTGGAAGGCAGAGAGAAAAGGCTTAAAAGAGCTCTCGACATAGTACGCGACGGCTATGATTACATATTCGTAGACTGCCCGCCGAGCCTCAGCCTCCTTACAATTAACGCTCTTACAGCAGTTGATTCTGTGCTTATTCCCATCCAGTGCGAATTCTATGCGCTGGAAGGCGTCAGCCAGCTCGTCAGCACCATAGATCTTGTCAGAAGAAGTTTCAATCCAAGGCTCGGAATCCAGGGCGTAATCCTTTCCATGTTCGACGGAAGGGCAAACCTGTCCATCCAGGTCGCGGACGAAGTAAAGCGCTTCTTCGGAAACAAGATGTACTCTACCGTTATTCCCAGAAACGTCAGACTTGCAGAGGCTCCCGGCTACGGAATGCCTATTACAAGCTACGATCCCAAGTCCAAGGGCGCCAGGGCTTACATGGCTTTCGCGGACGAATTCCTGAGAACGGAGGAAGAAAATGGCAGATAAAAGGCGAGGAGGATTGGGCAGAGGGCTTGAGTATCTGTTTGCCGAATCCCCGCTTACCGAACCCGCATCCGTGCTGGAACCGGCTAAATCGTCAATAAACGATGAAGCAAGCAAATCCAAGCTGCAAAAGCCCGCGCAATCGCGCGCGTCTAAGGCTTCGGACCCGGCAGAATCGGTCGTTTACATCAGTCTCAACGACATAAAGCCTAACGCTTCGCAGCCCAGAAAGAACTTCAACCAGGAGGCTCTCCAGGAACTTGCCGATTCCATAAAGGAGCACGGTGTCATCCAGCCGGTGCTGTTAAGGCCGGCGGTAAAGGGCTACGAGCTGGTCGCAGGAGAGCGCAGATGGAGAGCCGCAAGGCTGGCAGGTCTTAAGAGCATCCCGGCCATAGTCCGCGAGCTTACGGAAAGGCAAAACGCATTCTACGCGCTGATCGAAAACATGCAGCGCGAAGATCTGGACCCCATAGAAGAAGGCGACGGTATCATAGAGATAATCGGAAACTACGGTCTTACCCAGGAAGAGGCGGCCAAGGTGATAGGAAAATCCAGATCCTACGTAACCAACGCCATGCGTGTAGCTAAGCTTCCGGCGGACATCCGCAGCATGGTGTCGTCCGGGGCGCTGTCCGCAGGTCACGCCAGAGCGATCGCCGGACTTTCCACCGAGGCGCTCCAGCTTGAGGCCGCAGCCAAAGCAGTTAAGGAAGGCTGGTCCGTAAGGCAGATCGAGAGCTATACCGGAACCAAGACCCGCGGACGCAGAAAAGCGGCCAAAGGCAAGACCAAGAGCGCGGACGTCCGAGCCGTGGAGCAGTCGCTTACGGAGCATCTGGGCGCCAAGGTCCGCATTAACGGAACCGAAAAACAGGGTAAGTTGGAGATAGAGTACTACTCCAAAGAGGAACTGGACAGACTGGTGGAGCTGCTCGGAGACCTGTAGGAAAACCTGAAATTAATAGAAAAAGGCCGCCCGGCAAAGAGCGGTCTTTTTAATTTCGTATTCTTGGATCGATGCCCGGGCTCATATCCCGGCAAGTTTTCTGCACACGTACCCGGCCATCATAAGACCTGCGCATGCAGGCACGAACACCATGGACGCCGGAGTCCGCTGGTCAGTTTTTTCTGCAACCCCCGCATCTTCCTGGTGCTTATACGGCAGCTCCGCGGAAAATACCACGTCCAACTTTTTTACGCCGGTGTCCTTAAGCCTGCGGCGCATCACCTTGGACAGCGGATCGTTGAACGTTTTGGAGATGTCGCAGATCTGCAGCTTGGATGGATCCAGACGGTTACCGCAGCCCATTGCGGAGATCACAGGTACGCCCGCCAGGTCGGCCTGCTCGATTATATCGACTTTAGCCGCCACCGTATCCACCGCGTCTATCACATAATCGTAGTTTCCGAAGTCGATGTCCCCGCGCCGGTCCGGCAGGTAGAACATGCTGTGCACGGTAACGTGTATCGATGGGTCTATGTCCGCGATCCGCGCCGCGGCGGCCTCTGCCTTGCCTTTTCCGAGGGTGCTGGTAAGTGCAACTATCTGGCGGTTCAGGTTGGATCCGGCTATGTCGTCCGCGTCTATCAGGTCTATGGAGCCTACGCCGCTTCGGGCAAGGGCTTCCGCCGCATAGCCGCCTACACCGCCCACACCGAACACGGCAACACGCGAATTCTTCAGTTTTTTCAAGGCTTCATCGCCTATTAACATTTTAGTGCGCTGATGTCTTTCGTTCATCGTTTGCTCCGTTTGGTAAACACAGTTTCTTTCAGCCCGGATGGCGTTGACCGCTAAGGTCTTACTGAGATGCGGTCATTCAGCCTTGCTGCCGCCTTTCTTATTCTTTACCCACATCACTATCGCCGGTATCGCAAGTCCGACCAGCATGCACACCAGCATGCCGTAAATGAACAGCACCGTTGGGTCGTTCGGCAGGATCTTGCCGTACTGCGTAAACTCGCAGATAAGCATTAAGATAACGACGATGACCGCAAACACAAAGCGGCCTTCCGGCTTCTTTGCCTTGCGGTCCAGGACTATCTGAATTACGATCCCTATAACGAAAGCCGCCCAGAGCGCTGCGCTCTTTGCGGGGACCGAAAAGTCCAGAAGAGCGGAGAATATGCCTAGTTTTACAAGCTTGATCAATCCCATGGCACTTCGTTTCCGTCGTCCGCATCGGGCAGTTCGCCGCGGTGTTCGTTAATGAATACGTTGGCCAATGCATCGCAGCGGATGTTATACTCGACTACTTTTTCGAAGTCCTCGTAGGAGAATCCGGCGCCGTTGTTATCCGTAAATCGCCGATAGGCGATGGAGTTAGCACTTTCACCGCCTTCCTTAAGCTTTTGATGCCCTTTTACGAGGTAGAATTCCGTCCTGTTTCCCTCCAGAAGGGCAAGCAGTTTCTCCCAGAGCCCGCGGTTCTCGACAGGCTGTTTCTTGGAATTCTTCCAGCCGTTCTTCTGCCAGGAGACGTACCATTTGCTGCGGAAGCAATTGACAAGGTACGAGCTGTCGGAAAAGATGCGAAGCCTAAGCCCGCGCTCCTTAAGAGCGGACAGCGCCTCTATCAGCGCGGTAAGCTCCATGCGGTTGTTGGTGGTGTTGATCTCGCCGCCGCTCAGTTCTTTTTCGCGGCCGGCGT
>JAILDA010000075.1 GCA_024689865.1 Clostridia bacterium
GCATCCCCAGTATGGCACCGGCGACGGACAGAAGCAGTATTTCTTTGAACAGATAGGAGTCCACCTCCGTGTCGTGGAAGCCCAGCACCTTAAGCGTCGCGATCTCGCGTATGCGTTCGCTGATGTTCACCTGGGTAAGGTTTACGAGCACCACGAATGCCAGGGCGCCGGCCGTCACCACTACGACGAGTATTATGAAGTCCAGCGCGGAGATCATGTTGGTGAACTGCTTGGTAAGACCGGAGAAATCCATTATGCTCTCGTAGCCTTCCGTTCCGCCGATCTGCTCTTCTATTTCAGCCGCGGTCTCCTCGCTGTTGCGTATGACTATGGAATTGTAGTGCACGGGCTCGTCGAAGATGCTTTCGTAGTAGTCCTGCGACATGTAGATGTAGTGCTGGAAATAGAGCTCGAATACTGCGTTTACGCGTACCTGTGCCTTAAGGCCCGATGCGGATTCTATCGTTATGACGTCTCCGTCCTTTATTCCGTGGAGCTTGCAGAATTTTTCGCTGATTACTATTCCGCTGCTGCGGATGCGGAGCGGTTCCTTATTGAATGCGTCTCTTAAGTTCAGCATGTCGTTGCCGTCGCGGGCGTCCATCACCACTACGTTTATGGCGGCGTCGCTGCCGTCCAGATAGACTTTGCTGGCGTAGGTCATGTAGGGTGCCACGGCTTCGTTGGCGTCGTCCTTCTTAAGGACGTCGATAAGTTCTGCGATCCTTTCGTCGCCCTCCATGTTTACGGTGTAATCGTAGTTGTAGATCTCTCCGAACTGTATGGACACTATGTCCTGTATGGAATCCTTTATGCCCCATCCCAGGACCAGAAGACCGGTGCATCCGGCAACGCCTATTATTGTCATGAGGGCTCTTGCCTTATACCGGATAAGGTTTCTTGCGGTTATCTTTCCGGTGAACGAGAACCTGTTCCAGAGGAAGGGGATCTTTTCCAGGATCACTTTCTTTGCGTTCTTGGGAGGCTTGGGTCTCATCAGCTGGCTGGGCTGCTCCTTAAGGCTCTTGTTAACAACGTACATGGTAACGCCGCACATGAGCATGGCGAAAGAAAGAACGCATATCGCTATGTAGAGCGGCAGGTAGACCATTATCCTGGGCGGAAGGTCGTACATAAGGCGCCAGGTCTCGTATATTACGACCGGGAATATGGCCATGCCGACCACCATTCCGATGATGCTGCCCGAAAGCGAAGCTGCCAGCGCGTAAGCGGCGTATTTGCCGGTTATGGCTCCCCTGGAGAATCCCAGGGCGCGGAATATTCCTATCTGGCCGCGCTGCTCGTCCACAAGGCGGGTCATGGTGGTAAGGCATACAAGGGCGGCTACAAGGAAGAACAGAACGGGAAGCGCTATTCCTATGGATCCCATCTGCTCGGCGTTCCCGGAATACATGTATGTGGAATAGTGGCTGCCGCGGTCCAGAACGGTCCACTGCGCGTCCGGAAGCTCTTCCAGCTTCTGCTTTGCCTTGCGTATCTCCAGCTCTGCCTTTTCTATCTCTGTCCGGAACTCAAGCAGTCCTTCCTGGTACTGCTTTAGGCCTTCTTCGTACTGTTCCTTGCCGACGCGTATGTTGTAGCGCAGGCTGCCGAGTTCTTCGTTTGCGCGCTGCTTGGCTTCCGCAGCCATTTCTATCTCGCGTTCGAAGACTTCGTAGTAGACTCTGTCCTCCGAGATCCCGCTTATCTTTTCGTAATATGCTGCTACACCTCCGGGATATTTGGCGTCCAGCGCGTCCATGTTGGCGCGGATCTGTTCGTATACGGCGGATTCCGGAAGGTTTCCGAGTATGCTGCTGTAAGCGTTGTAGGATGCGTAGTCCGCGCTTACCTGCGCAAGCAGTTCGTCGAAGGGCATGCCGCTCTCTTCCTCCGCCTGTGCGACATTCTGCTTTGCCTGCGCAACGCCCGGTCCGTACTGCTGCTCCAGTGCGTTCTGCCTCTGTAGCAGCATGTTCATCGCGGACTGCAGAGCGTCGATCTGGGCTTCGCCGCTTATTATCTGGATGTTCGCTTCGTCCAGCTGTTTCTTGGCGTCGTCCAGCTGCTGCTGGCCTTCGGTACGTTTTTCTTCAAGTTCCTTTTCTCCGTCTTCTATCTCCTTGCGGTAGTCCGCCAGAAGAGTCTCCTTAAGGTAGTCCTGCTGCGTGCGCACCATGGGCTCTATGTCGTCCTTTGCCAGCTCCGCAAAATCTTCGTATCTGCGGCTGAAACTGCCCAGCGCTGCTGCGCCTTTAAGAGTTGCATAGACGGTAGTGTAGTACTCGGACTTGAAGTTGAAAGCAGGGATGTAGATGACAAGGTCCAGATTTCTGTTGTGCAGAAGGCTGGTGCCCAGCGTCTTTGCCATGTACGCAGGCGTCTTAACGACTCCGACTATGGTATAGGTCTTATGGTAGAGTTTTTCGTTTATGTCCTCGTCCTCGGAGAACAGCGTGAACACTTCGCCCGCATGGCGCTCGCCCTTGGTCATGCCTACATCCAGCACCAGAGCCTCGTCGTTGTTTACAGGCATCCTGCCGTTTATGAGTTCAAAGCGGTCCAGGTTCCTTTCGATCTCCTCAGCCCTGGTCACCCTTATGCCGCCGTTCTTGTCCTCGCTCAGGACATCCATGAACTTGCTTGCGAAGACCTGATCTATGCTCTCATCCTCCGCTATGGCCTCCACGTCTTCCTTGCAGAAACCGTACGAAGAATAGAACTGCAGGTCATGCAGGCTGTATTCGTCCGCATAGCGGTCCACGCTGGTCTCCATTATTGATCGCGTGGAAAGAAGGCCCATCATGAAGGCCGTCCCGATAAGGACTATCATGAAGAGCGAGATGAATCTGTTTGAAGTTTTCCGTATCAGACGCAGTGTATCTTTGTTGAACATCGGAAAAGGGGTGTTTATAACTAGTATTCTATGTCTTCTATGTTTTTGGGGTTGTCGTTTATATCCACGGACTGTATCTGCCCGCTCTTTACACGGATTATCTTGTGGCCCATGCCCGCAAGCGCGCTGTTGTGGGTTATCATGACGACCGTCATGCCTTTTTGGGTGCACATGTCCTGAAGCACCTTAAGGACCTGCTTGCCGGTAACGTAGTCCAGGGCGCCTGTAGGCTCGTCGCAGAGCAGAAGCTTTGGGTTTTTGGCCACGGCTCTTGCTATGGCAACGCGCTGCTGCTCGCCTCCGGAAAGCTGCGAAGGGAAGTTGTCCCTCCTTGCTTCCAGGCCTACCATTTTAAGGACTTCCATGGAATCCAGCGGATCCTTGCATATCTGCCTTGCCAGGTCCACGTTCTCTCTGGCAGTAAGATTCTGCACCAGATTGTAGAACTGGAAAACGAAGCCTATGTCGTAGCGCCTGTAGTCGCACAGCTCTCTGTCCGTAGCCTTGGAGATGTCGTTCCCGTCTACGGTTATGCTGCCGGAACTTACCGTGTCCATGCCGCCCAGAAGGTTGAGTATCGTGGTCTTACCCGCGCCGCTGGCGCCCAGGACCACCGCGAACTCTCCTTTGTCGATGCTGAAGGATACCTGATCGAGCGCTCTTATGTCGACTTCGCCCATGGTATATATCTTGCTTACGTCTTTAAATTCGATGAAACTCATGGCTTTACCTACATTAACGCGGAGATATCGTTGTCCAGCATGGAGAGGAAGGAGTTGAGGTATATCTTTACCATAAGACGCATGTCTTCCTTGCTGCTTTTTGATTCTCTTAGTATTGTCTTTATGCCGCTGAATATTGAGTGCGCGTAGCACTGCGAAAGAATGGCCAGGCGCTCGTCCTTGCGGTCCTCCAGACCGAAGTTGCCGGCTATCAGCGCAGCTATAAGGTCCGCGAACCAGTCGGTTATCTTCTTGTTGAGTTCCGTACCCATCATGAGTATGCTGACCTCTATCCTGTGGGAGTCGTAGATGTCCACCAGACGGTCGCTCATGGTGCTGAGCCGTTCCTTGATAAGGGGCAGGGGCATGTCGATCTGTCCGTTTTCTCTGCCCATGGAAATAAGGCCTCCGCTCAGTTCCCTGACAGTATCATCGAAGAGTTTAAGAGTGGGGGAAACTATGATGCTGCTCAGTTCTTCCTTATTTTTGAAGTACCTGTACAGATTGCCCACTGTCATCTTGCTTCTCAGGGCTATGCGCCTCATGGAGGACCCTTCGAACCCGTGCTCCAGGAATTCTTCCCTTGCGGATTCCAGAATGGTCTCCCTTACGTCATCTTTTTGTACCTGCGGCATAAATGAACCTCCGTTTACTTTTGATATTCTATACCCGGCGGTTCAAAAAGTAAACGCCTGTTTACAGAAATGCCGCAGCTTAAGAAAAGTTGTAGATTTTCACACCAAATACAAATATATGCGTTAAAATCTAAGTTAATATTTGATATAATAACCTAATTAGCACATTACGGTCGCAAGATCGAGGGGGATAGAAATGGGTAACAAGAGAACTAAGTCGAAGATCAGGGCTGCCGCGGTCCTTACGGCCGCGCTTCTGCTGGTGCTGTGCGCCTGCGCGCCAAATAATAACAATACA
>JAILDA010000100.1 GCA_024689865.1 Clostridia bacterium
GGATTGTGGCTGGCGGAGATCATTATTCCGCAGTCGAAGTCGTCTATCCTTGTTATGTACGAAACACTGGGCGTCGTGGTAACGTGCAGGAGATACGCGTCCGCGCCGGAGGCTGTAAGTCCCGCGCACAGAGCGGACTCAAGCATGTAGCTGGAACGCCTGGTGTCCTTGCCTATGACTACTCTGGCCTTATGGTCCTTGCTGAAATAGCTGCCGAGATATCTGCCTATCTTAAAGGCATGATCCACGGTAAGGTCCTTGTTGGCCTCTCCGCGGAATCCGTCTGTTCCGAAATATTTACCCATTACAGTCTCTCTCCCCTCTCGATGTCCAGGAAGTACTTATAAGTGTCTACGGTAAGCTCGCCGCAGGACTCTTCGTCGCAGGCGATTATCGCAGCGTTGTGCATCTGAAGCGCGCTGCAGGTCCACTTCTGGCTTACGCCGCCCTCTACTACCGCGGCAAGAGCGCGCGCCTTGTTGTGACCGCTGATGAGTACCAGGACTTCCTTAGCGTCGGTAACGGTGCCTATGCCTACGGACAATGCCTGGGCAGGTACCTTTTCAGGATCTCCGCCGAAGAATCTGGAGTTTACTATCCTGGTATCCGTAGTAAGGTTTCTGAGTCCGGTGCGGGAAGTGAGCGAGGTGTAGGGCTCGTTGAACGCAAGGTGTCCGTCCACGCCTATGCCGCCCATGAACAGATCTATGCCTCCGTAGGAAGCGATCTTTTCCTCGTAGCGTGCGCACTCGCCTTCCGGATCGTCCGTCATGCCGTTAAGGATGTTGATGTTCTCCGGCTTCATGTCTACCAGATGGTCGAAGAAATTGTCGTGCATGAAATACCAGTAGCTCTGGTCGTGCTCGTGAGGCAGTCCGAGATACTCGTCCATGTTGAAGGTAACGACGTTCTTAAAGCTTATCTCGCCGGTCTTGTTCTTTTCTATGAGTCTTGCGTATACGCCCAGCGGCGAAGAGCCGGTGGGGAGCCCCAGGACGAAAGGCCTGTCTTCTTTGTGCGCCTTGATCTTGTCCGCAATGTAGTTTGCGGCCCATTCGCACATTTTGTCGTAATCGTCCTGAATTACTACTCTCATGGTCTTTTCCTCCATAAAACTATATAAGAATGCTATTTTAAACAAAAATCAAAAGCGTTGAGGAGCTAAGCACGGGACTATAGACCGCACGCAGCAACACTCAACGCAAAAATTATACAATAATCGTGTCTTCGAATCAATATTTTTTTTATCGGACGTCAACAAGTGCGGCCAAAGACCGGAACTAAAGGATCGCCTTGAATTCCTTTACTCTTGCGGGTATGTCCGCGGCACCGAACACTGCGTTTCCGGCTACAAGGATGTCCGCGCCCACGGCCATTAATGCCGGAGCGTTATCCAGGTTGACTCCGCCGTCCACTTCTATTACGAAGCCAAGGTCCTCGTTCTTGCGGATCTCATCCAGTTCGCTCACCTTTACCATGGCGGAAGGTATGAACTTCTGGCCGCTGAATCCGGGGTTGACGGACATTACGAGCACCATGTCCAGATCTCCCAGAACAGATTCCAGCATGGATACGGGAGTTCCGGGATTTATGGCAGCCCCAGCCTTTATGCCAAGCGCCTTTATCTGCTGTATGACTCTGTGCAGGTGCACGCAGGCCTCCTGATGCACGCAGATGAACTCTGTCTGCGGAGTTACGAAGTCCGGTATCCTGTTTTCCGGATGCTCTATCATAAGATGCACATCGAACGGAAGAGCAGTCTTTCCGGCCAGGCATCTGACCACCGGTCCTCCGAACGTTATGTTAGGAACGAACGCGCCGTCCATAACGTCCACGTGTACCAGATCCGCCCCGCCCTGCTCTATGAGGGCTACCTGTTCCGCAAGCCTTGAAAGATCAGCGGATAATATCGACGGTGCCAGTTTTACCATTGCAGCTCCCTTCCGGTCTGTGACCATTAAAGATATGTCCGATCCGTGCGGCAGACGGACCCGTAGTTCAGTATTTTAATGCCTTTACGGCTGCTTCGTATATCTCTTTGTAAGAATCGTATCTGCCGCGGGATATCTTTCCTTCTTCCACAGCTCTTTTTACGCCGCAGTCCGGCTCGGTAATGTGCCGGCAGTCGTCGAAGCGGCAGTCCGTATGTTCGGAAAACTCCGGAAACAGATGCGATATCTCCGCCGGATCCAGGCCTTCGTTCTCGAAAGACGTAAAGCCCGGTGTATCGAACAGGAAGAATCCGTCTGCTTTGAACAGTTCGCAGTGCCTTGTGGTATTGCGTCCGCGCTTAAGCTTTTCGCTTATGTCTCCGGTAAGGCTGACTTCCATGCCCATAAGAGCGTTGGTAAGCGTGGATTTTCCGGCTCCAGAGGGCCCTGCCAGAGCGGCTTTTTTTCCGCCGAGCAGTTTACGCAGCTCGTCCATGCCCTCGCCTGTCCTGGCGCACACCTCAAGCACCGGATACGCTCCGCTGTAGTGTTCCCTGGTGCGCTGAAGGATGTCTTCCTCAGCAAGGTCTATCTTGCTTACGCAGATGAGAATGTCCGTCCCGGCCTTTTCCGCGGCCAGAGCCACCCTGTCCAGTATGGGAAAGGACGGCGCAGGATCCTTTACGGAGACCACTATCACCATAAGATCCACGTTTGCCACCGGCGGTCTGCTGAAGCTGTTCTTTCTTGCAAGCACCTTGTCTACCGCACCCACGCCCATCTCGGGGCTGCTTGCGGAAGGCTGCGTGCCGGGGCCCGCGACAACGGTCATCTCCACCTCATCGCCGACGAGCGGGGAAAGGCTTCCTTTTCTGAAGACGCCCCTTGCCCGGCATTCATAGACGATGCCGTCCGCGTATACGTAATAGAATCCGGCCAGAGCCTTTACGATGGTCCCTCTCATAGGCTACTGTATGGCTCCTGTCTGGAAGTTTACGGTGTAATCGTAGACGGTGTCTATGGTCCCGTTGGCATATGTGTAGAAGACCTTGACCTTTGCGGTCTCGCTCTTGCCTTTAAGCGTTATCTTATCCGGTTCGGACGCTTTGGTGCGCTGCTCAACGAATACGTTTGACGAACCTTCTGTACCGTCCTGGAGGGTAACTGTCACCTGGAAGCTGTCTTCCTTGGCTTTGCCGTATTCCAGAGTGATGTCTACGGTCCCTTCCCTTGCGGGCGGTCTCCCGGTGCTTACTATGAGCGAGATCTCGCTGCCCTTGTCCACCTGACTTCCGGGAGATAGAGACTGGCTGATTATTCTGCCCTCGTTTACAGTGGAACTGGACTGTTCCTTAACTTCGCCGAGAACAAGTCCCGCTTTCTCTATATCTGTCTTTGCCGCGTCCAGAGTCTTCTGAGTAAGATTCGGAACAGTAGTCGTATTTACGGGCAGAGTGCCCTGCGACGGGCCGAGGCTTACGGTAATGTTGACCTTGGTACCCGGCTCCAGAGGTTCTCCGGCGGGAGGATCCTGCGAGATCACAAGCCCCTTGGGGATGCTCTCACTGTGCTCTCCGCTTATCTCGCCGAGAACGTATCCGGCCTTTTTAAGCATGGCCTCTGCCGTAGCCTGAGTGGATCCGGCAAGAAGCGGCACCGCTGATTCGTGAGCTCCGCGGCTTACGTTTACCTTTACGGTCTGGCCCTTCTTTACCTGAGTATCCGCTTCCGGCGTCTGGCTGAGTATGGTGCCCGCAGGTTCCGGGCTTACAAGCTGAAGATCTATCTCCGCAAACAGCTCGAATTCCTTAAGGTAGTCCAGTGCGGCAGTATAGTTCATCCCTACCAGGTAAGGCATCTTGAACGACTTGTTCTCCTTCGGGAACAACAGTTTGCCCAGACCGATTATTATTCCGATGATGGCGATCACCGCGCCGGCAAATATCGCCAGTTTCTTAAGGAGCTTCTTGCGCTTTGCGGCCTTCTTTTCGGCTCTTATCCTTGCCTTCTTCTGCTCCGGGGTCTCTTCCGGCTCGGTCTTCTTAACTTCTTTGTTTCCGCCTTTTTCCTTCGCGAGCTCCTGGGAGTACTCGGACGGCCTGTTGTAACGGATAAGGTTAATGTCCGTTATCATGTCGTCCGCCGTAGCGTAGCGGGCGGTCTGAAGCTTGGCCGTTGCCTTCATGACTATGTCTTCCAGATCCTGCGGAATGTCTGGGTTGAGTCTGGAAGGCGGAGTCATCGGCTCGTTCATGTGCTTAAGGGCAACTTCCACAGCGGTCTCGCCGTCGAACGGCACCTGACCGGTAAGCATCTCGTAGAGGACTATGCCGAGGGAGTATATGTCGGACCTTTCGTCCACGTACGCGCCTCTGGCCTGCTCCGGTGAGAAGTAGTGGATGGAGCCCATTACGGACTCTTTCTTCTCCGTGCTTAAAGCATCCTCCGGATTTGCCTTTATGGCTATGCCGAAGTCGGAGATCTTGGCGACGTCTCCCTCCGTTACAAGAACGTTGTGGGGCTTTACGTCGCGGTGTATCAGCTGGTGCTTGTGCGCCGTGGAAAGCGCGCTGGCTATCTGCCTGGTAATGTTTGCGGCGCGCCTGGGGTCCAGAGGCGCCTCGCGCTTTATGATCTCGGAGAGAGGTTCCCCCTCCACCAGCTCCATTACTATGTAGTATATGTTTCCTTCCTTGCCCACGTCGTAGACGTTAACGATGTTGGGGTCCACGATGCTTGCGGCAAGCTGGGATTCGCGCCTGAAGCTGTCTATGAACATCAGGTCCTTGGTATACTCCGGGCGCAGTATCTTAATTGCAACATTGCGGTCCAGCAGTTTGTCCCTTGAACGGAACACCACTGCCATACCGCCTTCGCCTATTCTTTCGTTTAGTTCGTACCTTCCGGCTAATATCCTGACTGCCACGTCGCTCCTTACTGTATGCGCATGCATACCACGGTGATGTTGTCTTCACCGCCGCCGGCATTAGCCATGTCCACAAGAGATCTTGCAAGACCGTGCATGGTCTTGGACGCACTTGCCACGCGTGCTATCTCCTCTTCCTCCACCATTCCGTAGAGACCGTCCGTGCATAGTATTATCGTATCCCCGGGATATGTTCTGAAAGAGAAGAAGTCCGGGTCCACCGTAGGCTCTCCGCCCACGGCCCTTGTAATTACGTGCTTTTCCGGGTGGGACTTTGCTTCTTCCGCGGTTATCTCTCCGCTGTCCAGCATGTCCTGTATCAGGGTATGATCCCTGGTGACCTGCATTATGAGACCGTCGCGTATAAGATACGCTCTGCTGTCACCCACGTTTACCACGTAAGCGTTGTCGTTCCTTAAATAGCAGATGAGAGCCGTAGTAGCCATGCCTGCGTTAAGGGGCTCTCCGCTGGCCTTTCCGAATATCAGCTCGTTGGCTCCGGACAGAAGCGACATGAAGTACTGCTTGAGCGGCATGCCTTCGCGGACGTCGCCTACGGGATGGAGCGCGGCAAACTGCGCCATGTATCCCACTGCTGTGCGGCTCGCAAGCTCTCCGCTGCTCTGCCCGCCTACTCCGTCGGCTATCATGTAGAGGTTCCTGTCGGGAAGCACGAACACCGAATCTTCGTTGTCCTGCCTGGTGATTCCTTTGTCGGTCTTAAAACCTATGCTGATCATCGTTTCTCCTTATGATGCAGGTAAAGAAGCCTTCCTGCCCTTTATCATCCGGGAGCAGAAGACGGGTCTCTTCCGCCGAATATCCGGTATGCGCCTTAAGAAAGGCGCTTATGATCTCTTCGTTCTCAGCGGGGTCTGCGGTGCAGGTGCTGTACATGACCTTGCCGCCCTTCTTCACGTACCTGCAGGCATTCTCCAGTATGGCCGCCTGTTTTTGCGTAAGTCCGCGTATGTATTCAGCCGCCTGATCCTTTGTAAGCTCCCGGAGCTTTATCTCCGGATCCTTGGCTATGGTCCCCAGCACGCTGCAAGGCACGTCGGCGATAACATTGTCCCATTTTTCTTCCATGGACGGGTCGAACACCGAAGCATCCGATACTACTGTACGGATGATCCCGTGACCCAGTCTCAAAGCTTCGTTTCCGATCAGCTTTACGCGGTGCGGGTACACGTCCGCCGCAAGTATCTCTCCGCGGTCTTCCATCAGTTCCGCGGCGGCGCAGGTCTTTCCTCCGGGCGCCGCGCAAAGATCCAGAAGGCTCTCGCCGGGCTTAGGCGCAAGCATCTCCACGGCGCTTGCCGAAGCCGAACCCTGGACGGAGAACAGTCCGTCCTTATATTCCGCGCTTCCTAGTACACTGCCCTTTACGTTAAGGCAAAGATCCGACAACGGGTCCGGCTCTGCGGAAGCTCCGAGCTTTACGAATCTTTCCGAAAGTTTCTCTCTGCTTATCCTGAGCCTGTTTACCCTTACAGTAAACGGCGGAGCCTTGCAGCTGCTTTTAAGTATCTCTTCCGCTTTTTCCGGGCCGTAAGCGCCGGTCAGGATATCTGTTATCCATTCCGCGCAGGAATACCGTGTGCGAAGATCTTCGTAAATAAGCCTTTTTCCGTCCCTCTGGAAGCTGCGCAGGACCGCGTTTATGAAGCCCTGACGGCCCTTGGCAAGCGAAGCGGCCAAAACTACCGTCTCGTTTACTGCCGCATGATCCGCAACTCCGTCCATGAGCGCAAGCTGATAAAAGCCCATGCGCAGAAGGATCCGCTCGTTAAGACCCGGCCGGGACTTAACGAAGCGGTCTATGTTATGGTCCAGAAGAAACTGGTTCCTTAAGACTCCGTAAACAAGTTCCCTTATGAAAGGCGCGTTGGAATGCTCCTCTTTGCGGAGCCTGTCCTTTACCGCAAGGTTGGACCAGGTGCCTTTTTCCGATATTTCTTTTAAGATCAAAAACGCCAGGCGCCTGTTCCCATCCATATATTTTATCCTAAAACAGTACCGATTTCAATTTTATGTCCCAGAAGAAACGCCGCGGCATCCATGGCTTTTTTCCCGGGCATCTGTATGTTGGTAAGAAGGACCGTACCGTCCGCGCAGGCGGCCTCTATGCCCTTCTTTCCGGCAGAGATGACCGTACCCGGGGCTTTTCCCGTAGGGACGTCCTTGCCGGGTCTTGCTTCGTGGACCTTCATCACCTGACCGTCCAGCATCGTGGACGCCGTGGGCCAGGAATTGAAGCCTCTTACCAGGCAGCAGATCTGCCTTGCTGTCTTAGAAAAGTCTATTACTCCCTCTTCCTTAAAGACCATGGGAGCGTAGGTGGCAAGGCTGTCGTCCTGCGGAGTCCTTACCGCTCTGCCGTCTTCCAGTCCTGGAATGGTCTTTACCAAAAGCTCCGCACCCAGCCGGGACAGTTCCTCGTGGAGCTGAGCCGTGGTCTTTTCTCCTATTTCAACGGAAGCGCTGGCCAGCATGTCTCCGCTGTCCAGGCCCTCCTCCATCATCATTATCGTAACGCCCGTCTTTTCGCAGCCGTCGATGACCGCCCTGTGTATGGGAGCGGACCCTCTGTATGCCGGAAGCAGCGACGCGTGCACGTTTACACATCCGTACTTAGGCAGCTCAAGGACGGTTTTCGGCAGTATCTTTCCGTAGGCCGCAACCACTATAAGATCCGGAGCTATGCTCTTAAGCTCCTCAAGAAACTCCTCGTTTCCCTTTATCTTTTCCGGGGAATGCACCGGAATGCCCAGTTCCAGCGCCGCTATCTTTACAGGACAGGACTGCATCTTCTTTCCGCGGTCCTTTGCGCGGTCCGGCTTAGTTACGGCAAGAGCAACTTCGTGACCTGCCTCGCAGAGCGCTTTAAGCGGGGCGACCGCAAAATCCGGCGTGCCCATGTATACTATCTTCATTACTGCTCCTCGTCCTGATCGGCGTAGTGGATGTCGGTCGCTTTCTGCGTATAAAGTATGCCGTCCAGGTGATCGTTCTCGTGAAGGAAAGCCCTTGCAAGCAGTTCTGTTCCCTCATATTCTACAGAATTACCGTTTCTGTCAAGTCCTTTAATTTTCACGTAATTAGGTCTTGTGACCGTTCCCACGTATCCGGGCACGGAAAGGCAGCCTTCCTCTCCGCACTGTTCGCCGTCCGTCTCCATTATCTGCGGATTGATAAGCTCGTACAGAGGTCCTTCCGGATCGATCTGTACCACGAACATGCGGCGCAGTATGCCTACCTGAGGCGCAGCCAGCCCAACTCCGCCGGCGTCGTGCATGGTATCCGCCATGTCGTCCAGTATGCTCCTTATCCTGTCCGTGATCTCCGTTACCGGTCTGCAGACCTTTCTTAAAGTCTCATCTTCTTCAGTTAGAATCTTTCTGAGTGCCATGTCTCCTCCTGATCACCTTACCGTCCGTTATACGAACGAATACGGGTTTATATCGACCGTAAGCAGTCTGGCTACGCCCTTCTGCTCCGTGTAGATCTCCTTTAATTTTCTTATCGCCGCGCTGGTGTTCCTTCTGCTTCCGTACGGCGATTTTATAAGTATCTGGAACCTGTACTGGCCGGATGCCTTAACAAGCACTCCGGGCGCCGGTCCGAGCACCGCGGTCCCCGGGGGAAGCTTCTTCCTAAGCCATGCGGCGCAGCGCCCCGCGGAAGCGTATGCAAGTTCCTCATCCTCGTCGGACACCACTATCTGGTAAATGTCCGAATACGGGGGATAACCTGCGGTCTTTCGCACAGCAGCCTCCATTTCGAAGAAGCCTTTGTAGTCGTGCGCCGAAGCAAGCCGCAGCGCCGGGTTCTCCGGGTCGTAGGTCTGGACTATCACCAGTCCGGGCTCGCTGCCTCTTCCCGAACGACCCGCCACCTGTGTTATAAGCTGGAAAGTCCTTTCCGAACTTCTGAAGTCCGGAATGTTCAGTGATACGTCCGCGGATATTACTCCAACGAGTCCTACGTTAGCGAAATCCAGTCCTTTTGCAACCAGCTGGGTGCCTATGAGTATGTCCACCTTGCCCTTGCCGAAGCGCTTAAGGACGCTCTCCATGCTGCCTTTTTTCTTGGCAGTATCAAGGTCCAGGCGCTCCACGGCAGCTTCCGGGAACAGTTCCTTTACCTTAAACTCCACCTGCTCGGTCCCCGCTCCGAAACCGCCTATCAGCTTGCTGCCGCATTCCGGGCAGACCTTGGGCATGGGTATCCTGCGGCCGCAGTAGTGGCACATAAGCGCCCCCTCCTGCCTGTGGTAGGTGTAGCTTATTCCGCATTCCGGGCAACGCATGGTATGGCCGCACTCCCTGCACGACACGAACGAAGCGTAGCCTCTTCGGTTCAGGAACAGTATTATCTGCTTTTTCTCTTTAAGGCAGCGCTGAATCTGATCCAGCAGACTCTGCGAGAACAGGCTCCTGTTGCCGGCCCTTATCTCGGCAGACATATCCACTATCTCCACGGTTGGAAGCGGGTTCTTGTTGTAGCGCTCCGTAAGTTCTATTCTTTCGAAGACGCCGCTCTCGCTTCTGCTGTAGTCCACCACGGAGGGCGTGGCGCTTCCCAGAACTATCACAGCTCCGTGCGTTAAGGCACGCCTTTCGGCTACCTCCAGAGTGTCGTATT
This sequence comes from Clostridia bacterium, assembly GCA_024689865.1. Taxonomy (GTDB): domain Bacteria; phylum Bacillota; class Clostridia; order Peptostreptococcales; family Anaerovoracaceae; genus RUG13409. The sequence continues at coordinate 9,505 of JAILDA010000100.1, forward strand.
TGGGGCTCATGTCGGACTTGTAGGAGGTCTCGTGCTCCTCGTCCATTATTATCAGCCCTATGTCCTTAAGCGGCGCGAATATGGCGGATCTGGCGCCTATCACCAGCTTGACCTCGCCGCTCTCTATCCTCTTGTACTGGGCGCCCCTCTGCGCAGGAGTGAGCCTGCTGTGGAGCACCGCTATGCTTTCTTTTCCGAAGCGGCCCATGAAACGTCCCACCAGCTGGGGGGTAAGCGATATCTCCGGAACAAGGACTATGCCCTGCCTGCCGTCTTCGATGACGCTCTTCATGGCCTGCATGTAGACCTCGGTCTTGCCGGATCCTGTAACTCCGTGCAGAAGGAATATCCTGTTCCTGCGCTCCGCGAGCGCCGACCCTATCCTTGCCAGAGCCGCGGTCTGTTCCCCCGTAAGTTCCTTAACGGACGGTACTTCCGGTTCTATGTCCTCGAAAGGATCCTTGGTCTTTCTCTTAACGTCCGATACCGGAAGGAAGCATTTGAGCGCCTCTATGTACCTGCACAGGAAACGGTCGCGCATCCACAGAGCCGTGCTTACAGCCTCCTCCGAAAGCTGCACGTCCGGTACCACGGACTCTATCGCCTTGAAGCGCTTTATGCCTTCAGGTGCTTTGTCCGACAGGGATACTACGTACCCTTCAGCCCTGCGGTCGTGCATAGAGAAAGGTACCATCACTTTCTGCCCTATGCGTATGTCATCCAGGTCCGTCTTATATGTATAGATCGCATCTGTTGCGTTCGTGTTGTTGTCGACTACCACACCGGCGTACTTCATGCCAGTACCTCCGGACTTGTGAGTGCTGCAGGAGCATTGCGGTCTTCGGGGGCCCCGGTTCCTGCGGATCCAGCAGCCTTCCTTTGCGCGTCTCTCAGCGAGAACGCGCAGCCGCAGAAGTGCTGGCGGTAGAGGCCGTACTTTCTGCTCAGTTCCACGGAACGCCTGTAACCGTCCTTTTTCTTATAGTTGCCGGAAAGATATTCCACCCCGGTCTCTTCCGAGATCCTTCGGCCTATGGATGATATTACATCGTAGTTCTTGTAAGGACTTACGGTAAGCGTGGTGTCGAAGCAGTCGAAACCGTGATCCGCAGCGTACTGCGCGGTCCTGCGCATACGCATCTCAAAGCAGACAGAGCAGCGCGCTCCGCCCTCGGGTTCTTCCTCCAGGCCTTTTACGGCTGCAAGGAATCTCTCCGGATCGTAGTCTGCGTCTATGAAAGAAACCTCCGGACCCAGTTTAGCCAGTTCCTCCAGAAACCTTATCTGCTCCGACTTTCTGTGAGCATACTCCTCCGGATCCGTAATGTTCGGGTTGCAGTAAAACACGGACACGGAATATCCGCCGTCCTCAAGAAGCCTTTCTATGACTGCAGTGGAACAAGGTCCGCAGCAGGAATGAAGAAGCAGTTTCTTTTTACCCATGCCTACAGTTTAACTATATCCATTATGGTCAGCGTGCCGTCCTTAACACAGAACCGCACGTTAAGACCTGCGTACTCGAAAGCGTATTCCCTTTCGGGATCGTCCTGATAATGAGGCCTTGGATCAAGCTTGAGCAGGGACACCAGGGCGCCGCGCTTATCCCCGGGGACAACGCTCAGCCTGTCCCGGGGGTCGGACACCGCAAGTTCCTTCCACTCCGTGGTCTTAAGGAAACTGCGCTCCGCTTCCGGGACGCATTCGAATTCCGGGTTGTATGGTTTAATGTCGTAGATCGGAGAACCGTCTTTCATGTCCACGCCGCCTACGATCAGCGCCGGGCTGTCCTCCGACTCCGTGTCTATCGCTATAAGCCTTACCAGAGTAAGCCCGATAGGGTTAGGCCTGAACGGAGACCTGCTGGCAAATACTCCTACTCTTTTATTGCCTCCGAGCCTGGGCGGCCTTACAGTAGGAGACCATCCCGCACCCTCGTTCTCCGAAAAGCCCCATATCAGCCAGATGTGCGTCCAGCCCTCCAGCCCGCGCAGAGCCTCGGGCACGCGGTATTCCTTCCCGAACACTATCCGTCCGGTCAGTTCCGGAACCAGCCCACCCTGCCTGGGCAGTCCGAACTTTCCCGCAAGGTCCGTATGAATCGTTGCTATTCTTTTTATCTCCATAAATGTTATTTTACCACAAATGCAAGCGGGACGGCATACCATACTTGCCGGCAAAACTACTTAACACGCTTCATTTGACTTTTTTTGATTAAATCATTAAAATAACTAGTTGTTTTATAGTCTTATTCGTTCGCATGCTTCATATGCATGAAAGGAGCAAAAATGGAATTTTCAAACGCACTTAACGGCATCAAGAAGATCCGCACCTCGGAGATACTCAGCCTCATAGTAGCCCTGCTGGGCGCTGTGGGCGGAGGCCTGCTGCTCGGCGCAGTCAAGTCCGCCAAGTCCGTAGAAGACGCAATGCACGCAGGCGGAAGCGCAGTCGTAGGCGGAAGCATAATTGCCGTCATCGCAGGCATACTGGCCATCGTTGCCTTCATCCTCCAGCTTGTAGGCCTCAACGCGGCAGGCAAGGACGAGAACCGCTTCAGACAGGGATTCATAATCGCCATCGTGGGCATAGTTGTATCGCTGCTTCAGACCGTCTTCGCTAAGAATGCACTTCTTTCCGGAGTATTCGAGGTCATCAGCAGCGTCATCTCCCCCGTCATCACCTATCTGTGCATCGACGGAATCATCAACATCGCGAAAAAGCTCGGCAATGACGAAATGGCAGAGCGCGGAACCAAGCTGTTCAAGATCATAATAGCGATCTACGCGATAGTGATTATCGTCAAGCTTATCGAGACCATATTCTCCAGCGGTGAAGTCGTTAAGGCCATCTCCGGCGTGCTCGCAATAGTAGCAGGAATACTCACAATAGTGGCTCTGGTCACCTACTTGAAGTATCTCGGAAGAGCCGTAAAGATGCTCGAGTAAGAGACTTTCTCAGGATGTCAGGTAAAGTAAGCAAAGCAAATACCTTTATAAGCGGCCCGCTTTTCGTGCCGCTTATTAAGTTTGCCATGCCTGTGCTGGGCGCCCTTATCCTTCAGTCACTCTACGGAGCAGTGGACCTGTGGGTGGTAGGACAGTACGGCGTAAAGGCAGACATCTCCGCGGTCTCCACCGGGGCTCAGTTCATAATGATGATAACCAACGTCATAATCGGACTGGCTGTGGGCACTTCGGTACTTATTGGACAGAACATAGGCGCCGGCAGGCGCGACCTGGCCGGAGACATACTGGCGGCAGGAATAAAGCTGTTCGCTGTGTGCGCCCTGCTCGTAATGATAATAATTCCCATAGCGGCGCCGGCGATCTGCGGCATTCTCAACTCGCCGGAAGAAGCGTTCCCAAAGGCCGTATCGTACATGCGGATATGCGGTCTGGGAGGCATATTCATAGTCTCCTACAACCTGCTCAGCAGTCTGTTTAAGGGAATGGGGGATTCCAAGACTCCGCTTATGGCTGTAAGCATTGCCGCCGTGCTTAACATAGGAGGCGACATAGCTTTCGTAAAGAGTCTTGGCATGGGAGCCTCCGGAGCCGCTCTGGCAACGGTCATATCCCAGGGAATAAGCGTTCTGATCTGCATCTTCATAATAAGGAAGCGCGGTCTGCCCTTCGAGTTCTCCGCGGACAAGCTTAAGAGCAGGCAGATGCACAACATAAAAAGAAGCGTCCGGCTTGGCGCCCCGATAGCGCTGCAGAGCCTTCTGGTAAACATATCGTTCCTGGTGCTCACATCCATAATAAACGACATAGGTCTTACGGAATCGTCCGGACTTGGGGTTGCGGAAAAGCTCTGCGCTTTCATAATGCTGCTGCCGTCCGCGTTCGCGCAGTCCATGTCCGCGGTGGTGTCGCAGAACATAGGCGCCGGACGCAAAGACAGGGCTAACAGAGCGCTCAGGATGGGCATAGCTTCCGCTCTTACGATCAGCGTATTCGTGGGCTACCTGGCGTTTTTCCACGGTCAGCTGCTGGCCGGCATATTCACTCACGACGCCAGCGTAAAGGCTGCCGCAGCAGACTACCTCAAGGCTTACGCGATAGACTGCCTGTTCACTTCGTTCCTGTTCAACTTCATAGGATATTTCAACGGCTGCGGCTATACGCTGTTTACGATGCTGCAGGGCATAATCGGCGCATTCTGCGTAAGGATACCCGTATCCATCCTCATGAAATCCATCCAGCCGGTATCGCTGTTCCGCATAGGTCTGGCTACGCCGTGCGCGACGCTGGTCCAGATAATATTCTGCATAGCAGCGCTCATCATTAAAAACCGGAAGAGCCGCGACCCGATATCCCGGTAACGCATGCAAAAAGAGCGGCCTTTAAGACCGCTCTTTTTTAATGCTGTTTTTTGCTCCTTATCCGATGATCTTAAGAGCACCGGTCGGGCAGACCTCGGCGCAGGCCTTGCAGGTAAGGCACTTCTCCACGGTCTTGGGATCGTTGAACTCCGGCTTGATGACGGTGTTGAATCCGCGGCCGACAAGGCCCAGGAGACCGGCTCCTACTTCCTCGTCGCAGACGCGTACGCACAGGTTGCAGCTCATGCACTTGCCCTGATCGCGCTCTATGCATACAAGCCTCTGTTCCTTGTAGTACGGATGCTTTTCTCCCGCGAAGCGCGACGGATCAAGCTGCGGCTCTCTCTGCGCGAACTTGATGAGCTCGCACTCGCCGTAATCGTGGCAGCCGCACTCAAGGCACCTGAGCGCTTCCTTAACCGCGTCGTCGCGGTCGAAGCCCTTGTTGACTTCCTTGAAATCGCTTCTGCGGACTTCGGCTTCTCTTACCGGCATCTCCGTACGGGGCTGAGTCTTCCACTGCGAGAAGTCTATGTTCTTCGGATCTCTCTTGGAGAGGAACGGCATGCTGAACGGGATCTCGTTGCCCTTAAGGAAGGAATCGATGACCTTTGCTGCCTTCTGGCCTTCGCCTATGGCTTCGATCGCTATGCTGGCGCCTCTGTTGGTAGCGTCGCCTACTGCGAATACATCCGGCAGGTTGGTGCGGAACGTGGTCTCGTCTGCTGCTATTATGCCGCGCTTGTTGAGCGCAACGCCGTCCATTCCGGCGGGGTCCACTCTCTGGCCGATGGCGGATATTACGGAATCCAGCTCAAGGATCTCGAACTTGCCTTCCACTGGAACAGGCTTTCTTCTGCCACTCTCGTCCGGCTCGCCGAGCTCCATTACCTGAAGCTTCATCTGCTTTACGTGTCCGTCCGGTCCGGCTATTATCTCCGCGGGGTTGGTAAGGAACTTGAACTGTACGCCCTCTTCCTTAGCTTCCTTTATCTCTACCTTCTCCGCGGGCATCTCGGCCTCGGTACGGCGGTAGATGACGTAGACGTTCTCCGCGCCCAGACGTACGGACGTTCTGCAGGCGTCCATGGCGGTGTTTCCGCCGCCTACTATGGCAACGTTCTTTCCGATGTCGGGAGCATTGCCCTGGATCACTCCGCGCAGGAAGTCTATGCCTCCGTATACGCCCTCCGCGTCCTCACCGGGGCAGCCTATGCTGCTGGGAGTCCACGCGCCTATGGCAACGAGCGTAGCGTCGTAATACTTTCTGAAATCGTCGAAAGTGGTGTCGCGGCCTATCTTGTAATCGTTGATGAAGGTAACGCCCAGCTTCTCGATCTGGTCTATCTCCTTCTGGAGTATGCCTTCCTTGGGAAGACGGTACTCGGGTATGCCGTAGCGGAGCATTCCGCCCATGTGCGGCATCTGGTCCACGACTGTGACGTCGTGGCCTGCAAGGCGCAGGAAGTAAGCGGCAGTAAGACCTGCCGGGCCGCCGCCTATGATGCCTACTCTCTTTCCGGTATCCGGAGCAACTTCCGGTACGTATGTGTCGCCGGAGAACAGGTCGTTGTCCGCGGCAAAGTACTTAAGGAAAGCTATGGACAGCGGCTCCTCCACGTACTGGCGCCTGCAGTCCTTTTCGCAGGGATGCGGGCACACACGGCCTATGCTTGCGGGCAGCGGGTTGGTCTCTTTGACGATCCTTACCGCTTCTTTGTCGTTGCCAAGAGCTATCTGCTTTATGTAAGCCTGGCAGTTGGTGTTTGCCGGGCATCTGAGCATGCACGGGGGCAGGCAGTCGCCTTCGTGGTCCGACATTATGAGCTCGAACGCAACTTTTCTGGCCTGCTTTACACGCGGTGTATCGGTGTGATATACCGCGCCGTCCGTTGCTACCGTAGCGCAGGAGCGCTGGAGCTTGGGACTTCCGTCCATCTCCACCACGCAGACGCCGCAGGCTCCGTATACCTTTACCCTGCCGTTGTAGCACAGGGAGGGTATGTCTATGCCGTTGTTGCGGGCTATGCTGAGTACGGTGTTTCCTTCAAAACCGGTGCACTTCTTTCCGTCTATGGTAATCGTTATCTGTTTCATTTCTCTGCACCCCCTACTCTACCGAAATAGCGCCGAAGCGGCATGTCGCGTAGCACTGACCGCACTTTATGCAGTCCTGCTGACGTATGGCGTGAGGCTTCTTTACATCTCCGTCTATTGCCTTGGCCGGGCACTTCTTTGCGCAAAGCGTGCAGCCCTTGCACTTTTCGGGATCTATAGAGTACTTAAGAAGAGCCGTGCACTCGTGAGCCGGGCACTTCTTGTCCTTGATGTGAGCCTCGTATTCGTCGCGGAAATATCTGATGGTGGTGAGAGCCGGGTTGGGAGCCGACTGACCGAGTCCGCACAGGGAACCGTCCTTAACAGCAAGGCAAAGCTCCTCGAGCAGCTCTATGTCGCCTTCTTTTCCGTTTCCGTTGACTATTCTGGTAAGTATCTCGTTGAGACGCTTTGTTCCTATTCTGCAGGGAACGCACTTGCCGCAGGATTCCTTGGTGGTGAAGTCCAGGAAGAACTTAGCCATGCCTACCATGCAGGTGCTCTCGTCCATTACTACCATACCGCCGGAACCCATGATGGCGCCGGTAGCGCCCAGAGCCTTGTAATCTATGACGGTATCGAACATGGAATAAGGAATGCATCCGCCGGAAGGGCCGCCCATCTGGACAGCCTTGCACTGCTTATCATCTTTAATTCCGCCGGCAATGCCGAATATGACGTCGCGCAGGGTCATGCCCATGGGCACCTCTACGAGGCCGCCTTTCTTTACCTTACCTGTTACTGCGAATACCTTTGTGCCCTTGCTGCCCTCGGTGCCCATCGCGGCGAACTTTTCTCCGCCGTTGGCGAGTATCCAGGGAACATTGGCAAAGGTCTCTACGTTGTTGATGTTGGAGGGCTCCAGGTTATATCCTGCCTGAGCGGGGAACGGAGGCTTAAGACGCGGCATTCCGCGCTTGCCTTCCAGGGACTCGATCAGAGCAGTCTCTTCGCCGCATACGAACGCGCCGGCGCCTGCCTTGATGCGCATGTCGCAGGAGAAGTCCGTGCCCATGATGTTCTTTCCGAGCATCCCGTTTGCGCGGGCTTCCTTCATGGCGTTCTCCAGACGGACTATTGCCAGCGGATACTCCGCACGTACGTAAACTACGGCTTCCGTAGCGCCTATTGCATATGCGCCTATCATCATTCCTTCGATGAGGTTGTGAGGATCGCTCTCTATTACCGCGCGGTCCATGAACGCGCCCGGGTCGCCCTCGTCCGCGTTGCAGATCAGGTACTTCCTGCCGTTTGCGCTTACGGAGCTCTTGGCAGCGTTCCACTTGAACCAGGTGGGGAATCCCGCGCCGCCGCGTCCGGCAAGTCCGGAGGTCTTGATGACGTTTATTACGTCGTCCTGGGACATTGTGGTGAGGACCTTCCTTAAGGCTTCGTAACCGCCGCGTCTCTGGTAATCCTTGATGTCTGTAGGATCCACGATGCCGCAGTTTCTGAGCGCTATTCTGGTCTGCTTGCTCAGGAATTCCTTGTCCTCGTCCTTTATCTTAAGATCTTCCACGCCGGAGAAGTCCGCTGTCTTTGCAGCGTCCATTACTCTCTGCGCGTCCTTCTCGTTTACCAGGACCAGTCTCTGAAGAAGCGTGTCGTCGTCGTAAACGTCGACTATGGGCTCCAGATAGCACATTCCTATGCATCCGGTTATCTTAAGCTCTACGCCGCTTCCGGCCGCCAGAGGTTCCAGAGCGGAATAGACCTTGGCAGCGCCGGCGGCTATGCCGCAGCTGCCCTCGCCTACTACTATCTTTCTCATGCCTGTCCCTCCTTTTCAGCCTTTTCCCGAAGCTCGCGAAGGATGTTGATGGTCTTTTCCGGAGTGAGTGTTCCGTAGGTCTCGCCGTTGATCATCATTACCGGAGACAGCGAGCAGCAGCCCAGACAGGCTACGTTGGAAAGCGTAAACAGACCGTCCTCCGTGGTCTCTCCGTCTCTGATTCCAAGTTCTTCCGTGATGGCCGCGGCTATGCGCTCCGAGCCGTTAACGTGGCATGCGGTGCCCTGGCACTGCATGATCAGGTACTTGCCGATCGGCTGCAGGCGGAACTGTGTGTAGAACGTTGCTACGCCCAGGACCTTCGCCGGGGAGTTGCCGGTCGCTTCCGCGATGTGATAGATCACGTCTATCGGCAGATAGCCGTAGATCTCCTGCGCTTTCTGCAGGATGGTGATCAGGCTGCCCTCTACCTTGGCGTATTCATCCAAAACGCCCGAGAGCAGCGACAGATCGCTTTTTTTGAGTTTACATTCGCACATGCGAGTCTCCTCTTCCTTTATTCTGTACTGTATTTTTGACCGCTCCCGAACAGGAGCAGACGCTTTAATTATTATACCAAATCACATCAGATAATTAAACAACTGGTTTGTGATTTAACACACAAAAAAGGGACACTTCTGCGCCTGTCGTGTGGTAAGAGCGTGGGATCGCTCAGCTGTCGCCTCCGGCTCCGCTTCGCGTGAACCCACGAGTTCGAATCCCGCTCTCAGCGCAGCAAAAGGGAGGCACTCCTGTGCCTCCCTTTTGCTGTGGCGGAGAGCGTGGGATTCGAACCCACGTGGCGTTGCCGCCCAACGGTTTTCGAGACCGCCCCGTTATGACCACTTCGATAGCTCTCCGTGTATGTAAGCCCCGGTAAAGGGACTGTTTTCAGTTTTATCTTACAGCATCTCCGAGCCTTCGGGAATGACGAAATTTATCGCCCCGGGAACTACGGATATCTCCGCCTCAGTAAACGGCCAGACTTCGCCGTCTATGGAGACGCTCACTTTGTCGATGGCCCTCAGCTTAAAGCTCTTGGCCTTGATATGCGTTATTACGTCCGCTGCGGACGGGTCGTCCAGATGCGTTCCGGCATGATACTTAGCCAGAAGCTTGATCAGTTTAAGACCCTTGACCGGCCTTGCAACGAGTATGTCCAGATTTCCGTCCGTAAGGCTTGCCTTGGGTGAGCTCTTGAATCCTCCGCCGCAGAAATGTCCGTTGGCTATTGCGCACAGAAGGATGTCTTCCTCGCGCTCCGCGCCGTTCTCGTCCGTAAAGGCCATGCGGTATCTGGGACCTTTGGGAAGTATCTCCAGAGCGCCCCTAATGTAGGACCACGATCCGCTCTTGCTCTTTATCTGCCCCGCCCTAACGACTACTTCGCAGTCAGCGCCTATGTTGAGCATGTTTATGGAATAGTTATCGCCGCATTTTATTACGTCGATCGGAACCACCTTGCCGGTCAGCTGCTTAGAGATGTCCAGGAAGTTTTCCTTTCCGCTGAAGTTCCTTACGAAATCGTTGCCGGTACCGCAGGGCACTACGGCCACCTCGGCGTTAGCGAAACCTATCGCGCCGTTCACGACGTCGCAAAGTGTGCCGTCTCCGCCTATTGCGTAGAACCTTACGGCATCTCCCGAGGAGGCACGCTGCTTTACGTAGGTCCCTATTTCTTCTTTATTTAAAGATCTGTGGATCTCGTAATCCAGATCCGTAGTCTTAAGGTATGAAACTATCTGAGGAAGCAGATTCTTTTCTGCGTATCCGTTTCCCGCGACCGGGTTAAGTATAAATATGTGCTTCATCTTCAGTGGTGCTCCGAGCTAACCTAGATATATTAACACGGGGCCGGCAGTATTTCAAGTGTTGTAGATCCATACGCTAACGTATCATAAGCGGCGTCGCCTGAAGCTTGTCCAGAGATACCAGGCTGTACTCTATTCCGCCGATCTCGCCCTGCGGGCCGTTCTTAAAGACGTTTGCCCCGTGAAGATGCCCGTACACTACCCTCTTTACTCCGTAGGCCTTTAATAGTTCCGTAAAACCTGAAGGCTCCATCTTCCTGTTCATAGGCGGGAAATGCATGGCGGCGATCATCTCCTTGCCGCATTCCGAGGCGCTTTTAAGCGACATTTCAAGCCTTAAGATCTCCCTTTCGTAGATCCTCCTGTCCGTCTCCTCCGAAAAGTCCGGTTCCCCGGGGCAGGTCCAGCCGCGTGTGCCGCATACAACGCAGTCCTCAAGTTCGTATGAGTCGTTCCGTAAAAAACGTATGCTTTCGTACCGGCCGTTCATCTTCTTCAGCGAAGTCCACCAGAGGTCGTGATTGCCGCGCAGAAGAAGCTTGGTCCCGGGCAGCGAGTCTATCCACTCCAGATCCGCAAGAGCATCCTGCAGCTTAAGCGCCCAGCTTATGTCGCCTGCAACTATCACCGTGTCTTCGGGCTCTATCAGGCGCAGCCAAACATCGCGGAGACGCTTGTCGTGGTCTTCCCACGCGCCTCCGAAGACGTCCATGTTCTTATCACCGCATGCAGGATCGTTTGCCAGATGCAGATCCGCTATTGCGTACAGATGCGCCAAAACATTTCCTCCATAACCCGGACCGGGCAATTTTAATGTAATACATATAGAAATATTATGTTAATTTTTCTAATTGACAACATATTATATCATAAATTATAATGAATGCGTTATGAGGGGTAAAGAGATAACAAAAGTTTTTTCCATTGCATTTCTTTTTGCAGTGCTTGTTATTTTAGCAAGCGTTGTTTGCTTTGCTGATACTCCCCCCGCCTACAACGATGAGGTACGCATAGACGTATACGTAAACGGCTCCAAAACTTCCGACGTTGCCTACACGATCAAAGGCAACATCTATCTCAACCTTAACACCATAAGGCAGTACGGCGACACCACAGGCATCAGCTTCGACACCTCGGACAACAAGGCTTATTTCAATTCGTCCGAGATGGACATGTTCTTCGGAGACGCAGAGACTACCGACTTCATCAAGAATAACGCGGGAAGGGTCTACCTTCCGATCAAATACTTTAAAAGCGCTTATCACATATCGCTGGGAAGCATCAGCCAGCTCTGCAAGATCCATTACGAGTTCAAGAACGGAGCAGTCTACCTCTATCCTTACAAAGATCTTGCAAGAATACTGGTATCGACGTCCGGAGCAGCTGCGGTAAGCATGAACGGACGCTCCATAGGAAGCAATACGTCCATGCCCTACGGCAACAAAGTTACCATTATATCCGAGACAGCTTCGCTCTATAAAGTAAAGGATCTGGAAGGCAGGGAATACTACGTAAGCAAGGCCGATTTCGAGCAGCACAGCGGAGCTACCGTAAAAAGATACGTTCAGAACAACCGCGCCAAAGATACGTTCTCCACAAAGATCAACCTTGCATGGCTGATGGCAGGAGCCAGGACAGAGCTTGCGCCTGAGGCAAACGAGGGGCTTGACGTTCTGTCGCCTGTATGGATGAGACTGGAGCTCAACGGAGGCGGAACGGTCCGCAACAACTGCGAGTACGGATTCGTGGAGCTGTGCCACTCCTACGGTACCAAAGTGTGGATATGCGTAAACAATAACTTCGACACCAGCGGCTCTTCTGCCTATACGTCCACGGTGCTTAAGAACACATCCCTGCGCAACAAGGCTATAGCGCAGTATCTGCTCTACGCATGCCTCTACGATGCGGACGGAATAAACGTGGACTTCGAGGCCATGGAGAAATCCGTCATAAAGCAGTACTACACCGCTTTCATTCAGGAGCTTGCAAGGCATTGCAGCAAACTGGGACTTACGATATCCGTGGCAACGCCGGTCGCCAACAGCTACTGGAGGAACTACTACGACTTCGCCGCGATGGGCAGCGTGGTCGATTACATCTGCCCCATGGCCTACGAGGAACACTACAGCAAAGCCGTAGGCGCAGGGTCCACGATGTCGCCGCCCTGGTACACATCTACCACCAACGACCTGATCAACATTGTCGGACCGGGCAAGGTCCTTCTGGGCGTCCCCTTCTTTACTCAGGAGTGGATGTTCGACGGCGCAGGCAACATAACGGACGTTACGGCGGTCACCATCAAGAAATCCTTTACGGACATCGAAGCCAGCGGCACAGTTCCTGTCTGGAGCGAGGAGGAAGGACAATACATCGCCAACTATACGAATGCGAGCGGACAGGCAGTTAAGATGTGGGTGGAGGACCCGCGCTCCATGGGATTCAAGCTCAACTACGTGAACCAGTCCGGCATTGCCGGCACCGCCTGCTGGGCTTACGGCCAGAATACTCCTGAGATGCTGGACGTATTCGCTCAGGTCTATAAGCTCGGCGCTGACCCGCTGAGCATACCGGGAAAATGGTAATGTCCGAAAAACTGACTGCATAAAACAGCGGCAAGCCAAAACTGCGGCAGACCAGTGATCGGAACACGAAAAACGGAACATGAAAAAAGGGAGGCATTCGCCTCCCTTTAATTATGCAGTCTTTAATTACTCTGCAGGTACCTCAGCGGGAGCAGCTTCCTCTGCGGGAGCTTCTGCCGGAGCTTCGGGCTCTTCTGCGGGAGCCGGTGCCGGAGCATCGGGATCCTGAGTAGCCTTGATGCTGAGGGAGATCCTTCTGCGATCCTTATCGATCTCCAGGATCTTAGCCTGTACCATCTGTCCGATGGACAGCTCGTCTGCTACCTTTCCGATCCTCTTGTGAGAGATCTCGGAAATGTGTACCAGTCCGTCGAGTCCGGGAGCGATCTCTATGAACGCGCCGTATTCCTTGATCTGAACCACCTTGCCGGTGATGACCTGACCTACCTGATACTGCTCGTCGATAACGCTCCAGGGTTCCGGATTGTTCTGCTTGAGCCCGAGGGAGATCTTGCCCTTCTCTGCGTTCATGTTCAGGATCTTGACGTTGATGACCTGACCGATCGAGAGGACTTCCTGCGGGTGCTTAAGCTTGCCCCAGGAGATCTCGGAGATGTGGAGAAGTCCGTCTATTCCGCCGATATCTACGAACGCGCCGTAGTCGGTGAATCTCATTACCTTTCCTTCTACTACATCGCCCACGTTGAGGGTGTTCCAGATGTCCGCGATCTTCTTTCTTCTTTCCTCAGCGAGGAATTCCTTGTGGGAGAACACGGCCTTGTTGCGTCTGGGGTCAACCTTGGTGACCTTTACAGGAAGCGTCTTTCCTATAAACTCGTCTGCGGTCTCCACATAATGATCCGCGAGCAGGGACATCGGGATGAATCCGGATATCTCCTTGTAGTTTGCGATAACGCCCTTGTTGACTTCCTTGATGACCGTGACTTCGATCACGTCCTTGTTTTCGCAGGCGGCGATTATCTCATCCCAGTTCTCGCTGGACTGCAGTCTCTTCTTGGAGAGAAGAATGTTACCGTCGCCGTCATCCGTCTTGATGACCTTTGCCTGAACCGCGTCGCCCTCTGCGAACACATCGGTAAGCTCCTGTCCATCTTCGAGTGTTACCTCGTTCTTAAACAGGATTCCATCCTTTTTGCATCCAAGATTAACGACCACATGGTCTTTTGTAACCTGCACAACGGTACCGTCCACTACTTCGTTGCGGGCGGGAAGCTTGAGAGACTTTTCGATCTCGTCCATGTACATCGACATGTCGTTAGCTTCTTCGTTCTGCGGATTCTTAGTGAAAACTTCACTCATTTTTGTGACAACCTCCTTAATTATGCGTTCGGGTGCGGACGCACTCGCCGCAACGCCTATTCTATTATATTTTTTCAAGCCGTGCAACGATAAATTGTTTGATTTTTCAACGAAAACCGTATTTTTACAATTTTTTACGCATATGTCGCGGAGTTTTTTTGAGTTAGAGGAACTACTGTCCCCTATCACGACCATTAAGTCGGACTCGCGGGCAAGTTTTTCCGCTGCACGCTGCCTTCTGGACGTTGCTTCGCATATGGTATTTTCTATCTGAGAATCAGGGAAGCATGCGGTCAGTTCCGTTGAACATTCCCTGAATATCGCTTCTGTAAGGGTCGTCTGGGCGGCCGCTGTCACAGGCTTTTGCGCAAGATCCTCATCGGCCTTTATTCTATCGGCCAATGCCCTTATTTCTTCCGCGCTCTGCACCGCGAAAACAGGCCCTTCGGTCCACCCTTTTATGCCTTTTATCTCCGCATGGCTGTCATCGCCGAAAAGAATAAGTATGCATCCTTCCCTGCCGGCTTTTTCCGCTATCCTGTGCACTTTATCCACCAGCGGACATGTGCCGTCTATTATGGTAAGTCTCTTTTCCGCAGCGCGTCTGAACGTGGACGCCGGCTCGCCGTGCGCTCGGATTATCACACGCGAACCCGGAGGGATGTCGTCCGGAGAATCTGCTGTTTTAAGTCCTTTCTCCTTAAGTTCCCTAAGCACTTCTTTGTTGTGTATGAGCGGTCCGAGGCAGTAGACAGGACCGTCTCCGGCCTTGCCGAGCTCTTCTTCCGCGATCCTGAGAGCGTTCTTAACTCCGAAACAGAATCCTGCATGTTCCGCTACAGTGATAGTTGCCATCTTCGCCTCCGATGTTGGATGTTATATTTGATTATACAATAGCAAAGCTCTAAAGTTAACATTTTTCAGCTGCGCTTCTTTGTGCTATACTAAATGCATGGACAAAATAAGATCCAACATTCTGTTAATAGGCATGCCGGGCTCCGGCAAATCCACGATAGGCAGGCTCCTGTCCAAAAGGACCGGAATGCCGGTCGTAGATACGGACGACCTCCTTGTTGAGAAGGAGGGTATTCCGCTGCAGGAAATACTGCAGACAAAGGGCCTGGATTATTTTTACGATGCGGAAGCCCGCGTCCTTTCGGAGCTGATGCTTAAAGGCTATATAATCAGCACCGGGGGAAGCGCCGTCTACTACAATGAGGCAATGGAGAAGCTCCGCGAATGCTGCGTCGTGGTGTACCTTAAAGCCTCGGTAAAAAGACTGCTTCGGAACATCCGCAACCTGGACAGCAGAGGCATAGCGCTAAAGCCCGGGCAGACCTTCGAAGATCTGCACGAAGAGCGCCGGCCGCTGTACGAAAAGTACGCGGACATAACCATAGAGACCGATGGTCAGACACCTGCAAGCATTTGCAGGGAAATAAAGGCTAAGGTCCTGTAAGCCCATTCCCCCGGTCGTTAGCCGGACCGCCGCTGAATGATACCGATCAAGGGCTATGCTCCCCTCCCATGCAAAGGAGGCAAGGGGTATAGCCCTTTTGTTCTGCCTCGGAACGCGTCATAGTCTCAAAAGTCTTGGTGATGCTGGCGCAGCTTCTTCTGTGATACACCGATGAGTTCTCGGTATATAAGCACACGTACGCTCCGTTCGGCAGCGTTCCGGGCTTACATATCCTGCAAGCCGAATACGTCCTGCGCACTGCATTCGTAAGTATTATCTCCCTGTCGCCTTCTACCATGGTCCCGCATCCTGCCCTGTGATATCTTATCCCTCGTTTGGGGAAAACATACACAAGCTCATCGTCCTCATCCGCAATGCTCCGCGATTCCCCGCAGAACGGACGGTAGACCAGCTTAAGCAGTACACCATTTCCAGGCATTGCGGTCTGAAACAGCACATCCGTTTTGAGATCCATCCCGGATGCGGCGATAACATCCACCTGAGTTTTGGCTCTTGCGGCCATGTCCCTGAAAGCGGTCTCTTCCGCTCCGGCCTGATTTATAAGCGACAGGAGCAGGCATATCGATATTATGAATACCGGCAGCGTACACGCGGCATCCACGAACAAGGAGCCCCTGTTACTGGTAGATATATGTCTGCTCAACATCTCCCGTCCTCCCGCGGTGCACGAACGAAGCGTTCAGATCGAATCCGTACGCGTAGCCTTTAAAAGAAAAGTTCCCGCCGTCGATCTTTGTAACGTTTATCTGCATTATATCCATTAGTCTGGCCAGCTTCTCGCTTCTTGGGATAAGCGCCAGGAACACCCTCAGGTACATGGCATAGTCCAGTCCGTCCACTTTTCCGCCCGCCAGTATAGTCCGCACCTCTTCCACGGTCTTAAGCACAGCGGCGGCTGTCGAAACAAGCAGCTCTCCGGTCTCAGACACGTATTTCACCTCGTTGACCGCGAACCTGAGCGAGAAAAGGCTGAGTTTCACGGCCTTAAGATTAGCCTTGTCGGAACGGTTTCCGTACAGTATGTACTCCGTCTCAAGCTCCAGATAACCGTCTTTGGTCCTGACAGCGTCCGAGCAGAGCGCAAGTATGTACTCGTCCTCCAGAAGAGTGGAAAAAGCCAGATCCTTAATGCCTCCGGAGAATAGCAGCGACACTCTTTTATGGTATCCCAGCAGAGCGCTGGGAAGTTCCCTCGCCTCCTTTTCCGAAAGCGACCTGCCCCTGTTCCTGTCTGCATCTTTATCGAATTCTTTTTCTGCAGACACGGAAACATCTTGCTCCGCAGTATCTGAAGTTTCCCCTTCCGCACCTGCGCCGGATCCGTCCGGCAGGCCGTCCATGAGACCGGATATCCCTCCGTCCGAGTGATCCAGTATATACTCCAGAACGTTTCCCTTTATTACCGCAGCTCCCGGCGCGAGTCTTCTTACCTGCGATCCGAAAGCAGCGGTATCAAGAGCCGGATAAGCTTCCGAGCTGGCTTCGATATTAACGGAGAAAGGCTTTGCAAGCGCCTTTCCCCCGATCAGCGAAGAGTCTATGTAAAAGCGCGACAGTCTGGACAACAGCGCGTCGTCTCCCCTGAGCGCAAAGACTCCGTATCTTTTATACAGATCCTTCTGATACTCAGACAATACTGACCGCCCGGCCGTTGCGCATACCGTTTCCGCAATGCTTCTTGCAGCATGAGCCGATGCTCCGTTGATCATCAGTATCACCATCATTGACAGCGAGGACAGAATGACGAGCAGATATACAGTTGTAAAACCACGACGGTCCGTTCCGGTCATTTTATGTACCATCTTCCCCTTAAGATCTTTTCCGCCGGGAGCTTCCCGCCTTCCGTAAGCTCCCTTGCATAAACGGTGTGTTCGGAACTGCTGACCTCCACTTTTTCGCACAATGACCAGCCCAATCTGATCATTCCGGCAATAATAAGGATCACCAGAGGTATGATCAAAGCCGCTTCCACCTGCGCGTTTCCTTCAGAACCCCGCGCGAAAAAGATCCTTGAACACCCCGTTAACGAACGAGGTTATCTGTTTATTGAAAATTAGTCCTATCACTACGGCTATAGCTATAAGTATCGCTACTTGCACGAGCTCCATGCCCCTGTTGTCGCTTCTGAGGTCCAGTAACAGACCGTTCAAAAAGTTTCTCATCTCTTTCCCCTTCTACATGTTCATGAATGACGGAGCGGCGGTTATTATTATCAGCGCCAGAAGAAGCAGCACCAGCGGAAAGCACAGCTTGGTCTCCGCTTCCTTTATTTTTGCCTTAGCGCTAGTTACCCTGAAGTTCCACATGCGGTCTCTTTCCTGTTCCAGTTTTCCGGCAAGTTCGGCGCCGCTGCCTGCATGCTCCGCGGCCAGCGAAGCGAACCGCAGAAGATCCGCCGAATCGGATGCCTTCGCAAACGAATGCAGTTCGTTCACGAAGGATGTGTTTTTCTTTTCCGCGGACATCTTTATGTCCCGGAAAGCCCTGTACAGCGGGTTCTTGTCTTCCTGGGACTGCTCCGTGATCTTTGCGAAAGCGCTCTCGGCTATGAGTCCTGCGTTCAGCAGGAGCATCATTCTGAAGATCATGTTAGGCAGTTCCGCCTCGAGCATGCTGCGTCTTTTCTTAAGACGCCTTTCGGCCGCGTCATCCTTGCTGAGCCATATGAATGCCGCGGCAAAAGCGCCTATCGCGATGATGTATGCCGGAGCCTGTTTCTTTACTGCCGACCAGGTCAGAGACGCTCCTTCCGCATCGGAAGGCAGCGACAGCGCCTCACCTTCGGCATCTGAGCTCAGATCCTCACCCAGTCTTTCCGAAAGAAGCGCAAGGCTTTTTTCGTAATCCTCAGCTCCGGGATCGAAATTTACCGTTACTTCGGATACTCTGGTGTATTCTCCTGCCCCGAGCTGTACCGTAAGGACGACGTCCGTCGGTCCGTCTATGCCCAGACAGTCGATCTGTTCCTCCTGCCAAGTGAGCGCGACTCCGCCCGGACCTGTTTTTGGGAACACAGGGCCGTTCTTTAATTCCTCCGAAAGCCATGTCTCGCAAGCGTCGAACAGCACATCCGCTTTTTCCGCGTCTATACGCTCAGGAAGGACGCTGATGCTTATTTCCCTGTCCAGAACGTGGCCGTTATAGTCCATGTGCAGCAGCAGCTCCACGTCCTTGCCCGAATCACCTCTTTCCAGCAGCGGAGCGATATCTTCCGACACATTATTTCCGCCGGTATGGATAAACAGAAATGCAATGACTGACGCCGCAAGCACCGCTCCTGCAGCCGCCGCAGCCGTTACCGTTCTCTTCCTGCGCGCCGAACGCGCGTCTTCGTCCGAGAACACCAGCCACTTGTACGCTGCCAGTTTACTTTGCTTCGCAGACGCTGTTACAGATCTATCTTCGTAATTCTTATGCCCCAAAGCATGGCGCATACGATCAATGCAAGACACAGACTCATCACCACCCTTCCGGCCGCGGTCTCGTACAGCACGGCCAGATAACTGTAACCGAGGATGTTAAGGCCTGCCAGCACTGCCACAGGCATTATGCTTAAAAGCAGAACATCAAGTTTCTTCTGGGATATGAGCGCCCTGGCCTCGTCCCGGACGCTTATCCTTCCTATAAGGAGCTCCGCTGTCTTAAGGCAGACCTCTTCCAGATCGCCTCCGCAGCGCTGGCACGCGGCGTAGGCCGAAGCGAACTGTTTTATCTCCGGGACTCCGCTCCTACGCCCCAGGTCTTCCAGCAGTATGCCGATGTCCGCGTGTGTGCTCTCATATCTTTCTGCTATGTACGCAAGTTCGGCTGCAATGTCGCCGGACGCTGCGCCGTTCTGTTCGGCCGACTTCCCGGCCAGCGCGATCGCGGACGGCATCTGCCTTCCGGCGGCGACTGCGCCGGATATGGTATACAGAGCGTCCTTAAAGCCCCTGAGAAGCGTTTCTCTGCGTTTTTCTGCGGCGAACGACTGATATATCCTCTCGAGCGGAAAACTCGCCAGACAGGCCGCCAGGCCCGCGTACGCCGATCTGTAGAAAAGCAGTCCCAGCATAAAAAGGCACGCGCAGGATACCGAATAATAAAGCAGCCTGTCCTTTGCGGAAAGCTCTGCAGACCTATAATCCGTCAGGCAGCTGCGCTCCCCGCAGTCTGAGTTTTTCCGTTTTCGCAAGCTTTTCTCCGGTGGCTCCGAGCCCTTTTCCCGGCTCGTATCCGAAAAGCTGCGCAAGCCTGACCTCTCCGTTCTCGACACCTCTTACCTCCGATATTTCGATAACTCTTCTGTGACCGTCCTGAGTCCTGGCAAGATGCACGAAGACGTCTATGGACTGGGCTATCTGACTGCGTACGGCGTCTATCGGAAAACCCGTTTCCGACAGGAACAGCGTCTCCAGCCTGCCTATCATGCCTGCGGCGGAATTCGCATGTCCCGTGGACAGAGAACCGTCGTG
>JAILDA010000033.1 GCA_024689865.1 Clostridia bacterium
ACAAGAACAGATTTCCCTCACTTTAAGTGATAAGACCCGTGGGAGACTACCACGTTGATAGGTCGGAGGTGTAAGCATGGCGACATGTTTAGCTGACCGATACTAATAGGTCGAGCACTTGACCAAGAAGGTCTCTTTGAAAGATCCAAGTTTTCTCTTATTACGCATTGTTCGGTTTTGAAGGTACAAGCCTTCATAAATAAAAAATCTGGTGACTATAGCATTGGGGTTACACCTGTTCCCATCCCGAACACAGTAGTTAAGCCCTTTAGCGCTGATGATACTTGGTGGGAAGCTGCCTGGGAAAGTAAGTCGTCGCCAGTTTTTTTATTTTTACCGTAATAATCCTTATGTCAACGTCTTTATTGGGCTGCTGTTTTGCAGCCCATTTTTTATTGCGGAAATATCTGCTTCGTTATGGTATACTATATTGATAAAGAAGCATTACTGATCGGGAACGCCATGACTGAAACTTTACGGTATTTATTCTGGATATTGCTGTCGCTGCCTATCTTCGCAATAGGGATATGGCTGTTCCTTAAACTGTTCAACAACGTCCATGCTAAACTCAAGGCAGAAAAGGACGCTCTTAAGGAGAAGCAGCTTGCCGAGCAGAAGAGGAAAGAATTCGAAGAAAGCTACAGCAGGCGCAGAAGCGGAGGCGGTTATTGATGTCTAAGGGATTATTCATCAGTTTCGAAGGCGGGGACGGAAGCGGAAAGACCACGCAGTTCCGTCTGTTTGCTGAATATTTAAGGAACAGGGGTTTTGACGTCGTTACCACCAGAGAACCCGGCGGCACCAGGATCTCCGAAAAGATCAGGAACCTGCTTCTGGATCCGGAATGTACGGAAATGGCAAGCACTACGGAAGCGTTTCTCTTTGCAGCCAGCAGGGCGCAGCATGTGGAAGAGCTGATCAGGCCGTCCGTAGATGCCGGAAAGATAGTTCTTTGCGACAGATTCGTAGATTCTTCCATAGTTTATCAGGGCTTCGGAAGAGGATTAGGCGAAAGCGTTAAAGCCATAAACGATTACGCCGTAGCAGGACTCTACCCGGACGCTACGTTCCTTCTGGACATATCTCCTGAAGAAGGCAGAAAAAGGAACGGAAAGACCGGAAAGAACGACAGACTGGAAAAACAGTCCATGGAGTATCATACCATGGTCTTCGAAGGATACAGGAAACTGGCTGCGGCGGAACCGGATCGTTTCATAGTGATAGATGCGTCGGCCGGGATCGATGAAGTTGCAGAAAGCATAGTAAAAGCCTTTGAGCAGCGCTATCCGGACCTTAAGCCTCAGCGGAAGTAACATGCAGGAACAGAACAGCAAGATCAAAAACCAGATAAGGTCGTCCCTTAAGCGTGGAAAGCTTGTCCATGCCTATGCCTTTACCGGGGGCACTGCGCAGGAGCGCACGGAGATTGGCATGTGGCTGTGCCGGACGCTGTTCTGCGAGGCGGAAGAAAAACCCTGCGGAGAGTGCCTGGCGTGCAGGAAGTTCCTTCATGGCAACCACGAGGATTTCATACTCGTAAAGAAGCCGCAGGACAGGGAATCCATAGTAAAGGACCAGATACTGGAGCTTACGGACAGGCTGATGCTTAAGCCTTTCGGCAGCAGGTACGCAGTCCTTATCGAGGACGCGCATCTTATGAACGCAGCGGCGCAGAACAAACTGCTTAAGACGCTTGAAGAGCCTGCATCGGAAGCAGTGATCGTGCTTCTTTCGGACCACAGGGAGGCTCTGCTGCCCACGGTTCTGTCCAGGTGCGTGTGCTTCAGCCTTACGCAGGAGACTTCGGCCTTCAGGGAGGAAGCAGCTGCCGGAAAGCTCGTCGGTCTGATAATGTCCGGCGCGGAGTTCTATAAAAAGAAGGCGGTCCTGGAAGACATAATACGAGACAAGGACGATCCCAGAGCAAGGGCGGAGGATCTTCTCAATGCCCTTGAGGCGCGCCTGATGGCGCTTTTAAAGGAAGAAAGTACAGGGAACGGGGAAACGTCCGCCGAGGCCGTTTCGCGGCTCTCAGGGGCCGTTAAGGCCGTTCTGGAGGCAAGAAAATACATCAGACAGCTTCACAGCGTGGCGTACACATTAAAACAGCTGTGTCTGCGCGTCTGATACGGAGGACATATGATAAAAGTAGTAGGAGTAAAATTCAGACCGGGCGGGAAAACGTACTATTTCGATCCCGCCGAGATGGACATAGAGCAGGGCGACGATCTTATCGTGGAAACTGCCCGCGGCATAGAATTCGGTCACGCGGTGTTCGGCGTGCGTCTTGTGGAGAACGAAGAAGTGGTGCAGCCTCTTAAGCCTGTCATTCGTAAGGCTACGGACGAGGACCGCAGGGAACACGAGGAGATCCAGAAAAAGCACGATTCCGCGCTTAAGCTCTGCGAGGAAAAGATAGCGGCGCGCGGTCTGGACATGAAGCTCGTGGACGTGGAATATACCTTCGACAATTCCAAGGTCATATTCTACTTTACCTCGGACGGAAGGGTGGATTTCCGCGAACTGGTAAAGGATCTGGCTTCTGCGTTCAGGATGCGCATAGAGCTCCGCCAGATAGGCGTACGCGACGAGACAAAGATGATGGGTGGCATAGGCCCCTGCGGAAGAGAGCTCTGCTGCCACAGCTTCCTGGATGATTTTGAGACCGTGTCAATTAAGATGGCAAAGACTCAGAACCTTTCGCTCAATCCAACCAAGATCTCCGGAATGTGCGGAAGACTTATGTGCTGCCTGCAGTACGAGAACGACACGTATCTTGAGCTGCGCAAAGGCATGCCGCAGCCGGGCGACTATCTGGATACCCCGGACGGCAAGGCCGTAGTCGAGGACGTAAGCATACTCCAGAACAGGATCAGGACCAGGCTGGTGCTGGAAGAGGGCACGGCGGACAAGCCGGAAAAGCTCTCATCCGAGTATTACATCTACAAAAAAGAGGAGATCAGCAAGGACATTAAGAAAAAACTAGGCCGCAAGCCGGACGCTGTCAGGTCCAGG
>JAILDA010000086.1 GCA_024689865.1 Clostridia bacterium
GCTTTCGCACGAGGCAAGAGTACTTAACATTATCGTCTTCCTGCTTCTTTCGAGCAGGAACAAACTGAAAAGATCAGTCTATTTCAGCATGATATATCTTTGCGTCAGCCTGTCGCTGGACAGCCTCAGCAGAAATCTTCAAATAATCTTCTCCATGGCCGGCGGGATCGTGGTCGCAGACATCATGCGCTTTGCTCTTATGGCGCTTATAATGCACTTCGTCTCATCGAAAATGGCTCTTAAAAAGATAGGACAGATCGATGCGGCGAGATTCATCCCCCTGATCTTTATTATCGCGTTCCTTGAATTCATGGAAAGATTCGCGTACAAAAAGATCAGCCTGGGGTCTATATGGCTGAACCTGCTCATGCTGTTGTTCGTATCAGTCATCGCGATAGCTGCCGTCATCATCCATGACAATTACCTTATAAGTCTTCAGGAAAAGGCGCAGCTGGAATTGCTGGAGGAAAATTCGAAACTTCAGTACGACGCTCTGAAAACACAGCTCGAATCCGCAGAGAGCTTCAGACAGCTGGCGCACGACATGAAAAACCACCTGGCGGTACTCAGCAGCGGAGCAGCGGAAAGCGAAGCAATTAAAACTTTAACCGAAGAACTTGATCAGTATACAGAGAGCCCTGACACCGGTAACGATACTCTTGACCGACTGATATGCATAAAACTGCCTCAGTTTGGAAATCTTAATGCCCGGCTTGTAGTAAGTATGGATATTTCGCCGCTTTCCTATCTTACTGCACTCGATATCTCTTCGATCTTCGGCAACCTTTTCGATAACGCTCTGGAAGCACTGTCTAAACAGGAAGAAGGAGAAAAGTATGTAATGCTGCGGTCCAGAAAGGTCGGAGAAAACATCGTAATAAGCATGCTAAACAGCTGCTCGCCTTCGGACAAACAGGATCTTTCTACCAGCAAGGACGACAGTCTCCGCCACGGGATAGGTCTTAAAAGCATACGTTATACCGTTGAAAAATTCGGAGGGAGCTTTGTGGCAGAATACAGCCAGCCGGATGTCTTTTCGGCTGTTATCATGCTGCAGGTAAAGGAGGCAGTCAATGAAAAAGAAATACACTAAGTACATAATTCTGGCAGCTTTGGTAGTATCGGCGGCAGTGATAGTTGTGTGGTACGCGATCCCCGTGCCCTTCGTGTCAAAAGATGTGGCTTCAGCATACATGAGCAATGCCAGGCTCGGCAGCGGGAAGCATGTGGAGATCAGCAGTCAGCAGTGTGAACAGATATTTGAAGTGCTGAAAGAGTATAAATACCGCCACACCACGGAAGCCGTCGAACCGACTGATACTTTATCGGCCAAGCTTTATCTTCCCATTTCGTTCATGAATGAAAAAGGTGTGACCATCGGCAGTACAGCCATCGCCTTTTATCCGGACGGCAGCGCTAAAGCCATGCAGGCACTGCCTTTCATGACCTGGAACCGCATAAAAAACGATGATCAGCTATTTAAGGAGGTAATGTCTATTCTGGGTATGGAATGACAAAGACAGCTAACAAAATTCAGGCTGTACTTATTGAAGGATACTTATTAGAAGACCTATACGACCATTGGATCCAGTTTGTTTAGGGATAGTTCATCAAAAAAATGACCAAAAAAATGACGACACCCCCTGAAAACATTCAATATACAGCCATAAAAACGCACAGCAAGCTACGGCAACACGATTCCGGCACCCGTTGAAATTTCAACGGTTACAAATAACAGACCGCAGCATATGAACGCAGGCTGCGACCATATTTGCCCTTTTTGGTAAGGATGAGGTCACCAGTTCGACTCTGGTCAGTAGCTCCATAAGAAGCCCCTTGGAACTCCAAGGGGCTTTAAGTTTATTATGAATAGATGCGTCAGCAGGTCAGCTCCGGGTTTTGTTCTTTAGACATTTCGTGATATAATGATTCAATTAACTCTGCGGTCTGAGGTATGAAAAGTATTCCCGGACGGGGGCAGGGCATTGAAGTAAGAGATCAACAGGAGGAAAGCTGTTTTGAGCATCATCAGAAGTCTGGATCTGGCGCCGTCGGGCGAGAACAAGATAGAGTGGGTAAAGAGGAACTGCCCCATACTAAGAAGCCTGGAAGAAGAGTTCAGAAGGACCAGGCCTTTTGCGGGCAGGCGCATTGCGCTCTCCATACATCTGGAGGCTAAGACAGCGTATCTTTGCCTGGTTCTGGCTGCAGGCGGAGCAGAGATGTTTGTTACAGGATCCAACCCGCTCTCCACTCAGGACGACGTTGCCGCGGCGCTGGTTAAGGCCGGTCTTAACGTTTACGCATGGCACGGAGCAACGGAAGAGGAGTACTTTGCACATATAAGGGAGACTCTTTCGCATCACGCAAACATAATAATAGACGACGGCGGAGACTTGGTCAACATGCTGCACAACCACATGCAGGATGAGCTGCAGTACGTCATAGGCGGCTGCGAGGAAACAACAACCGGTATTACACGCCTTATCGCAATGAATAACGAAGGAAAGCTTCGCTTCCCGATGGTAAAGGTAAACAACGCGGACTGCAAGCACCTGTTCGACAACCGCTACGGTACCGGTCAGTCGGTCTGGGACGGCATCAACCGCACCACTAACCTTATTGTTGCCGGAAAGAACGTGGTAGTTGCCGGCTACGGCTGGTGCGGCAAAGGCGTATCCATGCGTGCCAAGGGCATGGGGGCACGCGTCATAGTTACGGAAGTGGACCCCGTAAAGGCCATCGAGGCAGTAATGGACGGCTTCGAAGTAATGCCCATGAACGATGCCGCAAAGATAGGAGACATATTCGTTACTGTAACAGGCTGCTGCGGAGTAATAACCGAGCCGGACTTCATGGTAATGAAGGAAGGCGCAGTTCTCTGCAACGCCGGGCACTTTAACGTGGAGATAGACATGAAGCGTCTGGAGGAGATCTCCACCGAAGTCCGCGAGATGCGCGCCAACATAATGGGTTACACACTGCCCAACGGAAAGCATGTGTACGTCCTTGCGGAAGGCAGGCTCGTAAACCTTGCCGCAGGCGACGGACACCCTGCCGAGATAATGGACATGAGCTTTGCCATCCAGGCTCTCTCCGCAAAGTACCTTGTGGAGAACGCAGGCAAGCTTACGGAAAAGCTTATAGATGTTCCGCGCGAGGTGGATCTGGAGGTAGCAAGAAGAAAGCTTGAGTTCCTGGGTGTAAAGATAGACGCTCTAAGCGCCGCGCAGGAAGCGTACCTTAACAGGTAGGTAAGGACCATGGACAGAAGGGATCACTGGAGAAAACAATACATAAAAGACCATGTAAAATACCTGGTCATCGGGCTGGTCATCTGCGCCCTCATACTGTTCTTCATAGGCAGGAGGAGCGTGGTAAGGCTGTCGCCGCTGGGCTGGGTGATCGTTGCCGTTTTAGTGATAGCCGTAGATCTCTTCAACTTCGTCCGCCGCATGAACGATTACGTAAGGATGATGCTTCTGGAAGAGGAACGCAGCGGCATGCAGAAGGACGGCTTCAGTACCGTCCCGGATGACGACCCGCGCTTCGAGGACGTGGAGTAGCCGGTAAGAAGCAGCACGCCTCAGGATCGGCAGAGACCGGATGCAGGTCCTGACGGATCGCATCACGAATTGCGAACGCAATAAAAGACCCCTTGGAATTTTAAGGGGTCTTTGTATTAGTTTAGTTGTTGTGAGTGGCTCTATTTTGCCATGAAGAACTCTACGATCTCATCGTCCGGGCCGTAGACGAAAGCTATCCTGGCAGGATATTCTCCCTGGCACACGTCTTTGGGTTCCGTGCGGGGACGCGCTCCTGCGGCGACGGCTGCTGCAAAGTCCGCGTCCGGATCGCTGCTCTTAAACGAAATATGCTCGAACCTGGGGAAAGCTTCTTCGCCGTCTTTTCTGCCGGAAAAGACTTCCAGAAGATTGCCTCCGCCCATGTCTATCATGCAGTTTCTGGATCCGTCCCTGACCCAGGTCCTGTTAAGACGGCAGCCCAGCGCCTCGTAAAAGGCTATCGTGGCGTCGATGTCCTTTACGCGCAGCGCAACATGATGAAATCCTTCGCGTCTGACCATTGCAGTTCCTCCTTTATCTTTCGCTCTGCGTAAGCTCCGCCAGCGTGTTCTCGGCCCAACTGTAGTTGGTAAGATAGCTGCCCTTGAACAGCTGCGAATATTCTTCCTTGCCGGACAGATAATCGTACAGATCGCATTTTACGCGGTCTGTTACTATCCTGCGTTTTCCGCTTACGGATTCTATCATGTCAGATATTCCGTACTCTTCCAGAGTGTTCTTCAGCCTGAGCGCTACCTTGCGGTATCTTGCAAGCGTTACCGAATCGTATACGGCGTCCTCCCACAGGAAGGCTATGGCTTCTTCCGAAGATACGAAGCCTCCGCGCCTGTCCACCAGAAGAGCCAGCAGTTCCTTGGACTTGCTGTTGCGGAAGAGCACGGTCTTATCGCCCACGAAGACGTCGAAATACCCGAAGGTCCTTATCCTGGGGATATCTCCGGAGATCTGAAGAGTCTGCGGAGCGGTAACGTCCTGCCTGCAGCAGAACAAGCTGATCCCGGGGCGCATCTTTACGAATATGCCTGTGTAATCCCTGCTTCTGCCGCTCGAGGATACCACGCTGTAGTGGATCTCCGGGGCTTCGCCTTCGTCCGTCATGTCCCGGCGGGCCTCCTCGGAGAAGGTCCTTCTAAGCTCGCGCTGCTGGTCGGGCGGAAGCCTTCGGAGTATCCAGGATTCTGTAGCTTCCTTCATCTGCATGGGTATTCCCAGTACCCAGCGCAGCATTGCGGAGCTTCTGGTGTGGAGCACCGTAACGGTGTGGTCTTTATAGTTGAATTCGAATATGTCGTCGTAGACTCCGGATAAGGCCTTTACATAGCGCTGCAGTTCTCTTTCCCTGCGCGACTGCGCCTCTTCCGAAAGGTCTATGCATACTGCGTTTAGCTCCGGGGATCCGCTGCTGTCCTTGCTTTTGGACACCCAGCCGAACAGCCTTACACTGCTGCCGTCGAAACGCAGAACAGTCTGTTCGCCGGACACCGGTCCGTTCTGCTCATCAACGGAACTAAGCAGCATGGGGAATCTCCGCCTGTCTTCCGGAGGAAGGAAGGAAAGAACGCTCTGCTTGAAAGGCTCCAGCTCCAGGCTCTGCGCGGTCCATTCCTTGGGAAATCCAAGGATGCGCAGCATCCTGTCGCTTATGTATTTGACGCGGGGCGAGTCCTCGCAGCTGATCTTTATGATCCCGCACGGAACGGTATTCATTATGATCTCCGCTTCGGTCCTTTTGTTGAGCTTTTTATCCATAAGACGTCCTCCGTCGGTAGTTGCTTTTCAGTCCTTTAATTATATCGTTCGGAGCGTTTTTAGTCAAACCGGGCAGCTGGTTCTTTTGGTTTGATCATGCTTGTATCATGCTATGTAAGAGTCTGCAAAAATGCTTTCGAGGCTTTTTCGATGGAGCCGCTCAGCTGCCGGATCCGAGGTCCGTCCGGCGGAAAAGAGCTCTTAAGGGAGCTCTTAACGCGAAACGCAAGGATCGAACAGACGATCCGCAGCGTTCTTCGCGTGATTCCCAAAGGACGGAGCAAGGATCCGAAACGCAGCGAAGGCTTCGAGAACGCAGCCGAAGAACAGCGTTTTGCAGACTCGATTACAGTATGATCAAAACACAATGACCGGAACACAGAACTGACCGGTATTGACCTGATAATAGGACTGCCGGTGAATAAAAAGGCCGCCGGTCCTTAAGGACAGGCGGCCTCATTACCCTATTTTACTGTTTTTCTCTAAGCTCCGTCTTCCTGATCTTGCCGCTTATGGTCTTCGGCAGCTCATCCACGAACTCTATCTGCCTTATCCATTTGTACTCGGCAAGCTTGTTGTTGCAGCTGTTTTTTATGTCCAGTTCCAGCGCTTTGGATACCTTGTAATCGTTTCCTGCAACTATGAAGGCCTTTATCGCCTGGCCTCTCAGTTGGTCCGGAACTCCCACCACGCTGCATTCCACAACGGCCGGGTGCTCCATAAGAACGTTCTCTATCTCGTAGGGGCCTACGCGGAATCCGCCGGTCTTGATTATGTCGTCGAACCTTCCGTAGAACCAGAAGTAACCGTCTTCATCTATGTAAGCGGCGTCTCCGGTGTGGAACACTCCGCCGCGCCATACGTATTCGTACTGGGCGTCGTCGTAAAGGTATCCGCTGAACACGCCTTCCTGACGCGCGCCTTCCCTTGGAACTACTACGATCTCGCCTACTTCTCCGGGAGCTACCGGACCGCCTTCGCGGCTTCTGAGCTGCACGTTGTAGAAGGGGGAGGGCTTGCCCAGCGCGCCTTCTTTTGCTTTCATGCCCTTAAGGTTTGCAAGGAGAAGCACGGTCTCGGTCTGTCCGTAGCCTTCGTTTATCATAAGGCCCGTGGTCTCGTAGAACTTCTTGAAGATCTCCGGCGCCAGCATCTCACCGGCGGTAGCCACATGTTTAAGACCGGGCATTGCCGGAAGGCCTTTGCGAACTATGTAGCGGTATATTGTGGGCGGAGCGCAGAAGGAATCCACGCCGTACTTGTTTATTACGTAGCACATCTGCCTGGGGTCGAAATTGTCGAAATCGTAGACCATTACGGCCGCTCCGCAGAGCCACTGTCCGTAGATCTTGCCCCAGGAGGCTTTGCCCCAGCCGGTCTCGGAAACTGTAAGGTGAAGACCGCCTTCGGAGACCTGCTGCCAGTACTTTGCTGTTATTATGTGCGCAAGAGGGTAGGTGAAGTCGTGGAACACGCCCTTGGGGTAGCCCGTGGTGCCGGACGTAAAGTACATAAGCATGTTGTCCGTAGCCTTGGTGGGGACCCTCTCCAGTACGTCGCTTGCGGCTTCGGCTTCCCTTGTAAGGTTGCGGAATGCCATCTCGTCGTTTTTGATGCACCACAGTATGCAGTTGGATCCTGCCTGCTGTACGGCGCTTCTTATCCTTGCCGGAACGTCATTGTAAGGAGTGCATATTACGGCGTCTATCCTTGCCATCTGGATGCGGTAGACGTAGTCGCTCACAAGCAGCATGTGGGTGGCCGGGATGGCCGTTATACCAAGCTTGTGCAGAGCAAGCACCGTAAACCAGTACTCGTAGTGGCGCTTAAGGACCAGCATCACCTTCATGCCTTTCTTAAGACCGGCGCTGCTGAGTACGTTTGCTATCTTGTTGCTCTCTCTCTTAAGGTCCGCGAAGGTAAAGACGTGCTCTTCGCCCTCCGTGTTGCACCAGACAAGTGCCTTGCGGTCCGGTTCTTTGTCCGCTATGGCATCCACGACGTCGTAGGCAAAGTTGAAGTTCTCCGGGTAGCTCAGGGAGAATTCCTTAAGCCCGCCGTTTTCGTCCAGGACCTCCGTGCAGTATTTCTTATATATGCTCATGTTACTTACCTGTTGTCTGTCCCGTGATCGCGAACGCGAATTCCGCGCTTACGCACAGGCGGTCTCCCACGCAGACCGTGCCTTCCGCGAAGTAGAAGGGGTGCTTGGCTCTTTTGATGCTGCACCTGGTCTCTACGGTGTCTCCGGGCTTTACCGGGGAGCGGAACTTTACGTTGTTGAGGCCGGTGTATACGGGGATCTGACCTTCCGCCATCTTGTCGCGCAGAAGTATGCACGCGGACTGGGCCAGGATCTCGCATAGTATCACGCCGGGTACCATGGGATTGCCCGGGAAATGTCCGTTAAGGAAGAACTCGTCGCCGGTAACGTGATAGTGACCCGTAGCGACTCCGTCTTCTTCGGTAACGTCGTCCACCAGCAGCATGTCGTTTCTGTGGGGGAGTATCTTCTTTATCTCTTCTTTGCCGAGAGTCATTTTACCCTCCTGAACGCCAGGCAGGCGTTGTGTCCGCCGAATCCAAGGGAGTTGGACAGGCAGAGGTCCACATCAGCCTTTACGGCTTTGTTGGGCGTATAGTTGAGGTCGCAGTCCGGATCCGGCTCGTTAAGGTTGATGGTCGGCGGGATGATGCCTGTCTCCAGCACCTTAAGGCATGCTATGGCCTCTATGGCGCCAGCTGCTCCAAGCATGTGTCCGGTCATGGACTTGGTGGAGCTTATGAGCGCCTTGCGGGCTTCCTCTTCGCCCAGGGCCTTCTTGATGGCCGCGGTCTCGCCCTTGTCGTTCATCTTGGTCCCGGTGCCGTGAGCGTTTATGTACACGGACTCGCCGGGCTTGTATCCGGCTTCCCTCAGGGCGTCCGCCATTGCGCGGGCTCCGCCTTCGGCTTCCGGATCGGGGGAGGTGATGTGGTAAGCGTCGCAGGTGACGCCGTATCCGCAGATCTCTCCGTAGATCTTTGCTCCGCGGGCTTTGGCGTGCTCGTATTCCTCAAGGATGAGGGCAGCTGCGCCTTCGCCTATCACGAAACCTCCGCGCCTTGCGTCGAAGGGCAGGGAGGCGGCGTTGGGATCGTCGGAAGTGGAGAGAGCCTGCATGTTTATGAAGCCTGCTACTCCTACGGGAACTATGGAAGCTTCCGCGCCGCCGGAGATGGCTGCGTCCGTATAGCCGTGGCGTATTGCCCTTACGGCTTCGCCTATGGCGTTGGAACCGGAAGCGCATGCCGTTACGGAGGGCATTGCAGCGCCCTTGCATCCGAAGCGTATAGCCAGGGTGCCTGCCGCCATGTTGGGTATCATCATCGGTACGAACAGGGAGGATACCCTGCGGGGACCGCGCGCGTTCAGCTTTTCGACTTCCGCGGAGGTGGTGCCCAGACCGCCTATTCCGGAGCCGAAGTATACGGAGAACCTTTCCGGCTCTATCTTGCCGAGTATACCGCTGTCATCCATTGCCTGCTGGGCGGCGCCTATGGCGTACTGGGTGTAGAGGTCGTTCCTGAGCGTCTCCACGTGCTCCATGTACTGCTCCGCGTCGAAGCCCTTAACCTGAGCTCCCAGCTTGGCTTTGTAGTTTTCAGTATCGAAATAGGTTATGGGACCTATTCCGTTGTATCCGCTTGCAAGGTTGTTCCAGCAGGTCTCCATGTCGCTGCCCACGGGGCTTACGACTCCCAGACCTGTAACAACTACTCTTCTGTATTCGTTCATTTTTTTACCTCACATTGCTATTCCGCCGTCCACGCGCAGGACTTCGCC
Organism: Clostridia bacterium; assembly: GCA_024689865.1. Taxonomy (GTDB): domain Bacteria; phylum Bacillota; class Clostridia; order Peptostreptococcales; family Anaerovoracaceae; genus RUG13409. The sequence goes on from JAILDA010000086.1 coordinate 9,163, forward strand.
GGTAACGTAGCCTGCTTCGGCAAGATAAGCCGCAGCCTGCGCAACGTCTTCCGCTTCGCCCATCCTTCCCAGAGGGATCATGGCCAGCAGGGGACTGTTCTCCTGATCTTCCGTCATCCTGGTCCTTATGAATCCAGGGGCTATGGCGTTGCAGCGTATGCCCTTGGATCCAAGCTCCTTGGCGACGGTCTTGGTAAGGCCTATCAGACCCGCCTTGGATGCGGAGTAGTTGGCCTGACCCGGGTTTCCTATCATTCCGGAAACCGAACTGATGTTTATGATGCAGCCTTCTCTGTTCCTGAGGAACAGTCCGGTGCAGTGGCGTATCATGTTGAATGCGCCCTTAAGATTGGTGTCCAGGACCTGGTCCCAGGTCTCTTCTTTCATGGTGGCAACAAGGCCGTCCCTGGTTATTCCCGCGTTGTTCACGAGTATGTGGACGGTCCCGAAGTCCTTCTTTATCTCCGCTACCGCGGCTTTGCTGTCCTCGTAGGAGGATACATCGCAGCGGTATGCCTTTGCGTTTACGCCGTACTCCGATCTGATCTGTTCCAGAAGGGGAGCGGCGGCTTCCTCGCCGGAGCGGCAGAGGATGGCTATGTCCGCGCCCATGGACGCGAACTTAAGAGCTATGGCTGCTCCTATTCCTTGTGCTCCGCCTGTAACGACGGCTGTCTTTCCGTTAAGCATTCTTCACCTCCGCAAGCAGCGTGTCCATCTCGGCCACGCAGTAGGTCCTGACACCGGGATCCGTTCTTTTTATAAGGTTTATAAGGGTCTGTCCCGGGCCGACTTCTATGAAAGTATCTATTCCGGCGGCTATCATGTTCCTTACTGTCTGTTCCCAGCGCACGGGATTTGCTATCTGCTTAGCCAGAAGCCCGGCAGGATCGTTTCCGTAGGGCTGAGCGGTAAGGTTTGCGTAGAGCGGCACGGAAGGTACGGAGAACTCAACGTCCTTAAGAACCTCCGCAAAAGCGTCGGAAGCAGGCTGCATGAAGGGGGAGTGGAAGGCGCCCTTAACATTTATGGGCAGAACGCGTCCTCTTATCTCCTTTATTTCTTCCTTGAATGCCGGCATGGCGGATGCAAGTCCGGAAACGCTCACCTGGCCCGGCGAGTTGTAGTTTACCGGATATATTCCTTCGTGCCTGGCGCAGACTTCTTCCACCTGCTCTGCAGTCAGCTTTACTACTGCCGCCATGGTGGTGTCGTGCTTTTCGGACTCTTCCTGCATAAGCTGTCCGCGCTTAGTTACCAGCTTAAAGCCGGTCTCAAGATCGAAAAGTCCGGTCGCGGCTGCCGCGGCTACTTCCCCGAGGGAGAATCCTGCGGCGGCGTCCGGTCTGATGCCGTTTTCAATAAGCACAGCAGCCGCTGCAAGCTCGAAAGCGAACATGCACGGCTGCGTATTTGATGTTTCTTTCAGTTCCTCGGCTGTGCCGGAAAAGCACATTTCCGAAGTTCCCGGACGCAGGCTGTCGCAGGTGTCGAAGACCTTGCGCGCAGCTGCGTACTCTTCGTAAAGTTCCTTTCCCATGCCGGGGTGCTGATCGCCCTGACCCGAGAAAACGAAAGCTATTCTACCCATTTCGATGCTCCGAGGAGTAAAGGCTCTGCCTCCTCCATAAGTTCCTTTATTATCTCTGCGGCGGGCTGTTCCTTTTTGACCAGGGCAGCTATCTGTCCGGAAAGGAAGCATCCTCTTTCTTCGTCGCCCTCTACGGCAGCGAGCCTGAGAACGCCTGTGCCCAGAGCCTCAAGCTCGTCGTCCGGCATTCCGCCGTATTCGGCGTCCCAGTATTTCTTTGCGAAAGCGGTACGGAGCTGACGCACCGGATGACCGAGCTTCTTGCCCGTTACCATGGTGCAAAGGTCGTTGGCCTTAAGGATCTTCTTCTTGTAGTTGGGGTGTACGCCGCACTCGTAGGCGCTCAGGAACCTTGTTCCCAGCTGAACGCCGCACGCTCCCAGCATGAACGCTGCAGCAACGCCTCTGCCGTCAGCTATTCCGCCTGCCGCGATAACGGGAAGGTCGGTAGCGTCGCAGACCTGCGGTACCAGTACCATCGTGGTGAGCTCGCCTACGTGTCCGCCGCTCTCGCCGCCTTCGGCTATCACTGCAGCGGCGCCCAGACGGGTCATAAGCTTTGCCATGGCTACGGAAGCGACTACCGGGATCACCTTTATGCCTGCTTCGTTCCACGCGCCTATGAACTTGGACGGGTTGCCTGCGCCGGTGGTAACTACTTCCACCTTCTCCTCAACGACTACTTTAGCGACTTCTTCGATGAAGGGGCTGAGGAGCATGATGTTGACGCCTATCGGCTTATCCGTAAGTTCTCTTGCTATCTTTATCTGGCTGCGTACGTATTCGCCCGGAGCGTTGCCCGCGGCGATTATTCCCAGGCCGCCTCCGTTGGAGACCGCGGCCGCAAGCTTGCCGTCGGCTATCCATGCCATGCCGCCCTGGAATACAGGGTACTTAATGCCTAAAAGGCTGCAAAGTTCGGACTTTATCATTTTGCTGCTACCTTGTGCTGAATGAACTTGTCGAGGTCGTCTACGGTGGTCACGGGCTGATCCAGGTCGATCTCGATACCCAGGATGTCTTCCAGATTCATTACCATGTCCACGGTGTCCAGAGAGTCGATCTTAAGGTCCGCGAAGGTGCTTTCCGGCTTGATGCTCTCAACGTCGATATCCATACGCTCAGCGATGACTTTAGCTATTGTTTCAAAATACATTTTTATACCTCCATGTAAATGTAATATCCCTTTATCGGTATGATATGCGGATAGTATACAGCTGAGGCGGTCCGCGTGTATTCCGCAAGCGTTCCACTTCAGTTCCCTAAATATAGAAGTTTTCGTTTTTTCTGTCCCGGACCGGTCTGTCCGCGGCAAATGGTCCATGATATGTATGGAATTATACAATTATCAAAAAAAAGTGTGTGATTTTTGTAACAAATGCCGTACTATTGTTGCACAAGTTTGATTTATAATTAGCAATAAGAAGTCCGTATGGTATAATTCATGCGGCAGATACCGGCGTCGGTATCCATTTGGTTTTTTATGCAATTACAGAAAGGGATAAACAATGAGACTGGAAAACAAAGTAGCGATCGTTACAGGTGCCACCTCCGGAATGGGCAGAGCCACAGCATATCTTTTCGCTAAAGAAGGCGCAAAAGTCGTTATAACCGGCAGAAACGAAGAACGCGCCAAGGAAGTAGTTGACAACATCAAGGCCGCCGGCGGCGAAGCCATCTATGTGCTCGGCGATGCTTCCGATCTTGCTTTCTGCGACGAGATAGTCAATAAGACAATAGAAGCGTACGGCACCGTAGACATACTTGTAAACAACGCAGGCATGCTCAGCTTGTCTTCCGTTCAGGCAGTAACCATAGAAGAGTGGGACAAGATCTTCAGAGTAAACGTGGATTCCGCTCTTAAGCTCTGCCAGCTCGTAGCTCCGGTCATGAAGGCTAAGGGCAAGGGCGTAATAGTAAACGTTGCATCCGTAGCGTCCTATGCTGCTCACCACGGATTCGCACCGTACATTTCCTCCAAGCACGCAATGGCCGGACTTTCCAAGTCCATGGCATGGGAGCTTGGTCCGGAGATCAGGGTAAACGCCATCGCTCCGGGACTCATCCACACCGCAATGGTAGACGGCCTGGGCGGACCTGCTGCTCTGCAGGGCATGATCGATAACTGCCCGGTAAAGAGATGCGGAGTGCCGGATGACATCGCTACCGTAGCGCTGTTCCTTGCTACCGACGACTCCTCCTTCATCGACGGCCAGATCATAAAGGTGGACGGCGGATTCGAGTGCTAAGGATGCTCAACGCACAATAATGCTCAACAAAAAGGAGCTCTGCCGGCGGGGCAGGGCTCCTTTTATTTTGCAATGCGTCGTTCGCGAATGCGGTGGTTTTTAACCCGGATCCTTTCCGGCACCGGGCGTTTATTCCTTAAACAGGTTCAGTTCCAATAATCCCGCAAGGTATTCCAGGTGGTCCTTATCCTCCTCCGTAAAGCGCTGCAGGGACGGGCTGTCTATGTCCAGAACTCCGAATATTTTACCGTCCTTGCGAAGCGGAACCACTATCTCCGAATTGCTAGCGCTGTCGCAGGCTATGTGTCCGCTGAATTCGTGCACGTTGGGCACCAGCTGGGTCTTTTCCTGAGCCACGGCGGTTCCGCATACGCCGCTTCCTATCTCTATCTCTGTGCAGGCCATCTTTCCCTGGAAGGGTCCGAGCACAAGCTTGCCGTCCTGTATAAGGTAGAATCCCGCCCAGTTTATGTCGTCCATGTACTCCCATATGAGCGCCGCGGTGTTGGCCAGGTTGGCTATGAAATGCGGGCATTCCGCGGTAACTGCCTTAACGGACATGGTGAGGCTCTTGTAGTCTGTCATGTTCTTTGGTCCTTCCTTTGGTGTTTTCAGCCATTCGATGATGTCTGCGTAAACCTTTTTCGCTATCGCTAGATTACCTGCGGCATTCGGGTGCACGCCTTCCAGATAGTACTCCGGATGGCCCTTGGTTGCTGTGTACAGGTCTATTACAGGAAGACAGTAGTCCTTTGCAAGTTTCTCGACGATGGGGATCACCTGTTCGGTAAGGATCTCCGCGCTTACTCCGTAGGCGGTCTGCCCGTATTCCATAGAAAAAACCGCAGGGGGAAGCATAAGGAACAGCTTAGGCGGCTGCGTGCCGCTGCCGGTCTGACGGAGCACGTCGCTTATTATCCCGCGCATGCCCATCTTGTAGGCCTGCGCGTTCCAGATGCGCTCCTTGGTGTCGTTTGTGCCGAGCATCAGAATGCAGGCGTCTGCGCCGCATCCGAGAGCTTCGTCCAGAAGGCCGGACGCTCTGTATGATTCCGGACAGCCTTCCGAGGCAGAAGCACCGTTGATCCCGAAGTTGAGCACTTCTGCGCGGTCCCCGAGCATCCTCTGCAGCACGAATGTCCATGCGTCGCGCTCCCTTGTTGCGCTTACGCCGTGCCCGAAGGTTATGCTGTCGCCCATGCAGGCTATGATGTTTTTTCGTGTGTAATTGCTCATGGTGCGATTATAACACAGAAAGTCCGTGTTTTGCCGCGCTATGATGTGATATGTGCACAAAAAAGAGTTGATACATATATGCAGTGTGGTAGAATAAACGTATTATTGCATTTTTACGGCTCGGAGGAGCCAATAATAAAGGAGTTATTCATGTTTGCAGGAGTATTAGCAGGTATTACCTGGGCGGTGGAGACCATAGTGTTGGGCATAGCGCTTGCCATGTCACCGTTCGTAAGCACGGAGCAGGCGATAGTTCTTGCGCCGTTCGTAAGCACGTTCCTTCACGATCTGTTTTCCGCGGTGTTTTCGTGGATATACAACGGAATAAGGGGCAATCTGCCCGCGTTTTTCAGGGCTCTTAAGACCAGAAGCGGCAAGTTCGTAGCTCTCGCAGCCGTAATAGGCGGTCCGGTAGGAATGACCGGTTACGTTCTGGCCGTCGCCAACATGGGCGCTTCCATAGGCGCCGTAGCCAGCGCCATTTTCCCGGCCATCGGGGCGGTCCTGGCATACTTCTTCCTTAAGGAAAAGATGCAGTGGTACCGCTGGGTATTCCTCATCCTGTGCCTTGCAGGCGTATACGGACTGTATTATTCGCCGGACGTAAACATAAAGAACTTCCTGCTCGGAATAATCGGCGCGCTGCTGTGCGCCTTCGGCTGGGGCATCGAGGCCGTAATAATCGCAAAGTGCGTTCAGGACGACGCAGTTACGGACGAGATAGCTCTGCAGATAAGGCAGACCACGTCCGCCGTCGTCTACGGGGTAGTGCTCCTGCCGATAATGAAGGGCTGGGGATTTACGGTATCCCTGTTCGGCGGCAACGGAAAGCTGTTCCTTTTCATTGCGATCGCTGCGCTGTTCGCCACCGCATCCTACCTGTTCTATTACAGGGCCATCTCCCAGATCGGCGCCTCCAAGTCCATGGCTCTTAACATTACGTATTCCGCCTGGGCAGTAGTCTTCTCTATCATATTCCTTAAGGATACCAGTCTGCTGAACGCGGTAACGATAATCTGCACGGTAGTAGTTCTGGTCTTCGGAATACTCGCCGCGGCGGACTACAAGGACCTTATAAAGAAGGAAAAGTAACGCAGTTAATGCAGAAATAAAAACGACCCCGCGCACATACGGCGCGGGGCCTTTTAATTTGTCTTTATTCGACTTCCTTTATTCCGGACAGTATCTTGTCCTTGGACCTTCTTCTCGGATCCACCTTTATCTGTACGCGCTTAACTATGAACACCAGCACTGCTTCCATTACGAAGTACAGTATTGCTACCGCTATCAGCGCGAAGAACGCCAGGTATGTACGGCTCCTTACGAGGTCGCCCATCTTGGTAAGGTCGCGGACGGCAATGTAGCCGACAACGGACGTTTCCTTTATGAGGCTCACCACGTTGCTCTTGTATATGGGCAGGAAGTGCTTTGCGGCCTGCGGAAGTATTATCTTAAAGAAGCTCTGGGAGTCGCTGTATCCGAGAGCCGTGGAGGCCTCGAACTGACCTTTGGGGATGGCGTCGCAGCCCACCTTCAGCATTCCGAACATTCCGCATCCGAATATGAACGTGAAGCCTATTATGGATATCCAGGTAGCGTTAAGCGTCGACTTTCCGAATATTACGAAGGCCAGTATCATAAGGAATACTACCGTAGGAATGCCCTCTATGATCCAGTTTATGACTCCGGTTATTCCGTTAGCTACCTTGTTGCCGTGGCGGCAGGCCATGTAGGCGGCAAAGCCCAGGACGGTACCGAATACTATGGAGAGCACGGTTATCAGCATGGTGCGTCCCATACCTTCGGCAAAGAGCTTCCAGCGGTCTTCCCTTATGAAGGTCTTGTTGAAGTTGTAGGCCATCCTCTCGAAGAAGCCCATGTCGCTTTCATATTCGCCTTCGACAACGAATACCAGGTCGCAGACGTAGTACCAGTCGGTAAGGACGGAGTCCTCGGCGCGTTCCTCGTCGACTACGATGTTCATTCCGAAATCATATTTGCCGGAGATGGCTCCCGGGGCTATGGAATCGAACTCCATGGTCCAGAAATCCCACTGGTATCCGTACTTTGCGCAGAAGTTCATCATGAACTCCACGTCGTAGCCGGACACACCGTTTGCGGTCTCGAAGGAGAAGGGCTCGTAGCCGCCCTCGATGGCGATTATTACTTTTCCGTTCTCACCCGTGGTGGTGGGGACGTTCTCTATCTTGCAGGTGTTGGGATCCCAGTTCTTTACCCAGTAGTCGTAGAGCTGGTCCAGCCAGCCGCTGGACTTGCCTTCCTTTATGAACTCCTGCATCTGCCTGAAGAGGGTGTCCTGCTTTTCGTTGTTGCCTATTATTACGGCGAACTCGCTCTGGCCGGCCTTTTCCTCAAGGCGCATAAGCTCAGGGTGCTCGTAGCGCTGGGCGTAGAAGCCTACTTCCTCTATCAGGTAAGCGTCTACTTTGTTTGCTTCAAGAGCCGCTATCATGTCGTTGGGCATCTTGTAGTATTCCCAGGTCTCGCCCTCTATCTCGTCCTTTATCTCGTCCTCGTAGAGAACGCCTGTCTGGACGCCGATGGTCTTGCCGTTGAGATCGGAGATCTTGCTGATACCGTTCTTGGACTCCATGCCGCCGTTTTCTTTCTGGACTTCGGCCTGTTCGTCCGCCTGCGTTGCGCCTACTGTCTGAGTCGCGAATGCCGCCGCAGGGGTCGTAAGCGCAAGTCCGAGTACTATCGCCAGCGCCAGAAGGAGCGCGAATGTTTTATTGATATTCTTTTTCATCTTAGTGCTCCTCCCACTTGAAGTCTATCTTGGTATGGTTGTTGTACCACTTGCCGGTAACGGTCTCGTCCAGCAGGGTAGTGGTGGGCTCGGCCAGGATCTCCTTAAACAAAAGGCTGTCGCAGGTCTCGGGGTCGAAGTGCTGCCCGGCGTACTTAAGTTCCAGAGAAAGAACGTCGCTCTTCTCGGAGTAGTCTATGCTGGCAAAGATGTTGGGATCTTCCTCGAACTCGAAGAGGTTGTTCATTACAAGCTCTTCCAGACAGAGCAGAAGCTTGGACGTACGCTCGTTCTCGATGAGAAGCTTTTCCGCGTACTGCTGGAGTTCGTCGTTTACGGCCTCGAAGTCGAAGTCGCGGCTCTCTATGCGGTAGGTGATGGTGGAGAGCCTCTGGATGAACTTCTTCGTAAGGTCCTTCTTCGGGTTCTCGAATATCTGCTTGGGAGTGCCTTCCTCGTAGATGATGCCGTTGCTCATGAAGAGCACGCGGTTGGCTATCTTGCGGGCAAAGTCCATCTCGTGCGTAACTATCATCATGGTGCGTCCGGTCTTGGCTATCATGCGGATTATGGACTGTACTTCGCCTATCATGGAAGGATCCAGAGCGGAAGTAGGCTCGTCGAAGAGTATTATCTCAGGGTCCATGGCAAGCGTTCTGGCTATAGCGATACGCTGCTGCTGTCCGCCGGAGAGTTCGTCCGGATAGGAAAGTGCCTTGGCCCACAGACCTACCTTGTTGAGGAGATCCATCGCCTTGTCGTAGGCTTCCTGGCGGCTCCTTCCCAGAAGGGTTATCTGCGGGTTCATTATGTTCTCTATTACGGTAAGATGACCGAACAGATTAAAGGACTGGAACACCATGCCCATCTTCTTGCGGACCTCGTTGAGGTCGCATTTTCCGTCGTTGATCACCTGTCCGTCCACCACGATCTCGCCGGAAGTAGGTTCCTCCAGCATGTTGATGCAGCGAAGCAGGGTAGATTTACCGGTCCCGGAGGGACCTATCACCGCTATCACATCGCCGTCGTTTATGGTGATGGATACGTCCTCCAAAGGAGTGACGCCCTCGTATTCCTTTCTCAAGTGCCTAAGTTCGATCATTTCTTTTCCTCTTTTTACACACAAAAAGCACAGGCATTGCTGCGCTGCGCCATAGTTGATACCTTATCTGCCTCCAAGGCTTTTAAAATGTCGGATGGCCTATGGCCTTCCGCGGAGGGGTTCCTCATACCCGCCGGAGCCTTTAGATATTCTGTTTTTTTCATCTTGGAATTATCAGCTCCTTTCGGTAAGATCTAACCACGAAAAGAGTACTTTATAAGGGGTGTCCTGTCAATCATTTTTTTATCAAACGCTTGATGAAAAAATGTCAGGGGTTTATAATCAATGTGTATAGTTATTTCTGCTGTTTGGAGGTACTAATTAATGGAGTATAAGATCTATAAAGTCGTCTCCGGCGACAACCTTACCAAGATCGCGAAGGCGAACAACACCACAGTCAATGAGCTCGTTCAGATCAACGGGATCAAGAACCCGAACCTCATCTACGTAGGACAGGAGATAAAGATCCCCGTAGCAGAGGCTGCTCCTGCAGCTCCTGCAGCTCCGAGCTATGCTACCACCACCTATAAGATCAAACCCGGCGACAATCTTACAAAGATCGCCAAGGAGTTCAATACTACGGTGGAAGAGCTCGTAAAGCTCAACAACATTGCTAACCCGAACCTCATTATCGCAGGCGCGGATCTTACCGTTCCGACCCCGGACGGAAAGCCCTCCGCAGAAGCTCTTGCCGCTCAGGAAGAGGCTATCGCAAAGGCTAAGGCTGCTCTTGCAGAAGCTCAGGCAAAGGCCGCTCAGGAAGAGGCCATCGCAAAGGCTAAGGCCGCTCTTGCAGAGTCCCAGGCTAAGGCTGCCGCTGCAGACTTCGCCGCAAAGAAGGAGACCCTCGCCTCCGCTGTCAAGGAAGAGCCCAAGGCAGAAGAGAAGAAGGGATTCCTCTCCGGACTCTTCGGAAAGAAGTAATAATCTTCGTAAACAAAGGGCCCCGGGATCCCCGGGGTCTTTTATTGTCTTTTTCTTGCAAAACAAATGCCCCGCGTGTTTTCAGGCGGGGCACATGCGTATCGATCGTTTGACTTAGTCTGTAGTTACGTCTGCCGGGATGCTGTCCTTGTTTGCGCAGAACTTGCAGAGCCTTGTGCGGTTAGCGGCGATGGCTTCTTCTACGGTTCCGTAGGTAAGAGTCTCGGAAACGTTGAGGGCGGAGCAGTCGTCGTGGGTGTGATACACCTTTCCGAACGGAGCCCAGTAGACTATGGTGTCGCCAAGAGCTGCTTCTGCGGCGTTAAGTTCTTCCTGGGATACCGGGTTGTAGTCGATGCTGGCGGCGCCGCCGATGATGAGGGCAATGATGGCAACGACGGTTGCGATGGTCTTGGTCTTCTTGTCGAGGTCCTTGTTGGTAAGCATCAGGATGATGATGGGTACGAACGCGAAGCAGGAAACAATTACGCCAAGGTTGTTCCACAGCCAGAACTTGACTTTGTTGGCAGCGGATGCCGGAGCTATGTGGTTGGCTTTCTTCCAAAGTGAGGAACCGATTATTACGCATATCAGATCCAGAACGATGAACGCGATCAGCTGCCAGAGCTGCGGCATGAACGTGATATTGATCTTTCCGAACAGTACCAGAACTGCAAGGACTTCGAAGACTATTGCGACTACCCAGAGGATGACTGCGCCGACTCTGAGACCGCCTGCATTTCCTACGGGCTTGGCAGCCTTTGCAGTGTAGCCGGACGGAGTGGTTATGGTCTCTCTCTTCTTGGCAGCCGAGCTTTCCGATGCGGCTACCAGTTTCTTTTCTTTCTTTTCTGCCATTTATTTTCTCCTTTTATCTGAAAATACTGAAACTGCTTTGTTACGCAGAATATTATACACGATTTTTCCTGCGATTAGTATAATTCTTGCAATTTATCTTTTGAAAGAGCATAATTAGTTTGTTAGAGAATGTATAGTTTCCTGTACTATATAAACGGAGGAATAAAATGGACATCACAAGTTTAATGAATGCGTTTCTGAGCACCCAGAGCCAGCAGGGCATAAGCAAAGCTACCGGATCGTCTTCCGCAGACGTTACCAGCATTCTTGCCAATGCGCTCCCGTCGCTTCTTGCCGGAGCCAACAAGCAGTCCAAGCAGACTTCAACGGCTTCCAGTTTTGCAAAGGCGCTCGCTTCCCATGCTCAGGATGATACCAGCGATCTGGCATCTTTCTATAACAATGTAGACCTCAACGACGGCGCCAAGATAATCCAGCACCTGTTCGGAAACCAGACCAATTCAGTAACCAAGAGCGTAGCCGCTCAGGCAGGCGTAACGCAGAAGCAGGCTGTTTCTGTTCTTTCCGCAGCAGCGCCTCTTCTTCTGAGCCTCCTCGGCCAGCAGACCACTGCCCAGACCAAGACCGCTGCTACCCAGAAGGCAAAGACGGCTCAGACCACGAGTCTCATGTCTTCGCTTCTCAGCAACGTGGATGTAGGCAGCCTCATCGGCAACATGCTCAGCTCCGGCACTTCCACAAAGAAGACAGCCGCCAAGAAGAGCGGAGTAGATCTTTCCGACGGTCTCGACGTAGGCGACGTAGTAGGACTTCTTGGAAATCTGCTCAAGTAATAAGAGCGTTTCCGCAGCAGAATAAGCGCAAGATAAAACGGTTCCTGTAAAAAGGAGCCGTTTTTTTAAATTATTATTCCGTTCCGGGACGATTCAGATATAATATATATTTATATCGAGGTCAACAGAATGAAAAAAGTATTTCCGAAAGACAGACCTGCGGACATAATGTCGTTCATAAGCGACAACACCCGCAGGCGCAAACTTAAAAAAAGCGAAGAGAACAGGGCGCTCCTAATGTCAGAGGAGACGCTCATGACCATGCTTGAGCATACCACGGGCGATGAAGTGACCGTCATAATAAGCTATCTGGGCGGCACATTAAGGATAAAGCTCATCGCAAAGGGCGATGCTTTCGATCCGCTCGAGGCCAACGCTTCCGATCCCATGCGTCTTGCTCTCATGCAGTCGTTCTCGGAGGACATTCACGCAAAGAACCAGAAGGGCTCCAACGTCGTTACCATAACGGCCTACAAGTCGCGCTACATGCTTTTGTACAAACTTGTGGGCGCAGGTATCATAGGCCTGGCTCTGTCGTTCATACTCAAGGCGGCGCTTCCGGCGCAGACATGCCAGTGGATAGCAACGGAGATAATGGATTCCGGCCAGACGCTGTTCATGAACTGCCTCAACATGCTTATTCCGCCCTTGGTGTTCTTCTCCATCGCAAGTGCCATAGCAAGCTTCGGCAACCCTGCGCAGCTGGGGCGCATAGGCGGAAAGATCATGGGTATCTACATGATGACCACGCTTTGCGCTACGATCTTCGGATTCATAATGGTGGAGATATTCAAGCCTTACCGTCTGGGGACCATGGCTCTGAGCGGTACGGTAGCCGCGGACGCGGGCGTGGATCTTTCGTTTAAGGAGTCTTTCCTTAAGATAATTCCGGAGAACTTTGTTAAGGCTTTCCTGGACGGAGACACCATACAGATAATCTTCCTTGCGGTGTTCGTGGGACTTGCCGTTACCGCGGTGGGCGCCAAGGCCAAGACTCTTCTGGACCTGATCAACGCAGGCAACGAAGTGTTCCTTAAGATGACCAACGCATTGGTAAGCTTCATGCCTCTGCTTATATTCTGCATAGTTTCCAAAGCCATACTCGGCGGCAGCATGGGCGGAAACAGCATGGGCAAGCCTATAATCGCAGGCGTGGGAGTATACCTGCTTACCATAGTGGTAATGATAGTGTTCTACCATCTGCTTCTGTGGATACTGGGCAAGCTTAAGCCTCTCGTGTTTACCAGAAAGTACCTGCCGTACATACTTCAGGTGGTCGGGACCGGCTCCAGCAGCGCGGCCATCCCTCTAAACATGAAGATCTGCGACGATCTGGGCATAGACAAAAAGGTCTATTCGCTGTCCATTCCTCTAGGAGCTACTGTAAACATGGACGGAACTACGATATACATGTCCGTGTTCGGTCTGCTGCTTGCCAGGCTGTACGGAATGCCGATAAACCTGCCGGTCTACATTACCATGACCTTTGCAATATTCATGCTGTCGGCCGGAGCTCCGCCGGTGGTGGGATCTTCCATAATCTGCCTTACAGCGCTTCTAAGGACACTAGGGCTGCCCGTTGAGGAAGCAGTCGCAATGGTCCTCGGTGTGGAAGTGATCGCAGGTCTTTTAAGGACAGCCAACAACGCGGTCTGCGACATGGTGGGGTCGCTGATCGTGGCAAACCAGGAGAAGATGTTGGATAAAGAGAAATACTACTCGAAATAACAGAAGTAACGGTGTTAGATCTTATAAGGCACCCACTGGAAGTCGTATGAACTGACACCGGCTGAGCTTTCGAACAGAAGGCTGAACGTTTCGACGTCTTTGATATTTTCCGTCGGCATGCTGACAGTGAACGTTGCCGTCATGCTGCTGTGCTTTCCGTTTGCTGTCTCTCCGGCAAAAAACTCTTCGCGTGTATAGCCTTCGTTGCAGGTGACTTTCACGAGATCGTTATCGGAACTTAACCAGCAGCGTGCGAAGATCGCTCCGTATTCCGATTCCAGATCATATGTTGCTTCCAGTTTTACAGTCATGACCTCTCCGGGAAGCATCTCTTTTGCGATACTTCCGCAGATGCACGAGACTTTTACGGTATATGAGGGGATGTATGTTTCATCGTCTGTATCGCTGTCCAGCGGTTCATATATCATAGTGAATGTGTGCTTGGAGACAGCCGCGTCATACGAATAAGTGATCTTTTGGAGTTCGTCAGTTTCTGCAATATCTTCAGTGACGCGTGCAACGTAACGGCCGGTCATTTCCCATATACCGTTGTTGGGATCGTAAGGATCGTGCGGACCTTCGGGCTCCGGTTCCTTTTCTTCGGGCTGTTCCATTTTGTTTGCGTTGTACGGTCTGTCACCTTCGGGCTTATTGTCATCGCAGCTGGTCAGAACCAGGGTCAATCCGATGCACAGCACTAAAGCTATGATTCTGAATACATTTCGTTTCATATAGGTCACCTTTCTTCATCAGTGCTCCGATTCCATCTCTATTACTTTTCTGAATTGTGTCTCGTAAAGTTCTCTGTAGACGCCGTTCTTAGCCAGCAGCTCGTCGTGCGTGCCTTGCTCGGCTATCACGCCGTCCTTCACTACCAGTATGCTGTCCGCCTTAAGGATCGTAGTCAGCCTGTGGGCTATGACTATGCTGGTGCGGCCCTGCATCATGTGCTCCAGAGCGTCCTGAATGGAACTTTCTGAGATGGAATCCAGCGCGGAAGTAGCCTCGTCCAGGATAAGGATCTTGGGGTCTTTAAGTATGACTCTGGCTATGGAAATACGCTGTTTCTCGCCGCCTGAAAGCTTAAGTCCGCGGTTTCCGACTATGGTCTCGTAGCCTTCCGGCTGAGACATAATGTAGTCGTGGATGTTGGCTATCTTGCAGGCTTCTTCCAGCTCCGCCTCCGTTGCGCTCTCCCTTGCGTAGAGCAGGTTCTCGCGTATGGTGCCGTTGAACAGGTAAGTCTCCTGAGTTACGACGCCTATGCAGTCTCTAAGGTACTGAAGGTCGAATTCCCGTACGTCCACGCCGCCTATCGTAACGCGGCCTTCGTCCACGTCGTAGAGTCTGGGCAGGAAGTTTACGACCGTGGATTTGCCGGAACCCGAGGGTCCTACCACGGCGTACATCTTGCCGCCAGGCACGGTAAAGTCGATGTCCTTAAGCAGCGGCTTTTCCGGTATGTACGAGAACTTTACGTGTTCGTAGCGTATGTCCGCGTTCTGCACGTCCGGCTTCTTGCCGTTTTCGGGGGAAACGATGGTGGCTTCCTTGTCGAAGTAGTCGAATATCCTTGTGAACAGCGCCAGCGACCTGGTAAAGTCCACGCCGATGTTGAGCAGCGATTCCACAGGTCTGTAGAGTCTGTTTACAAGCGCTACCGTGGCGGTTATGGTACCTACGGTGAGCGCGGTATCCATCTTGGTGATTATGAAGTATCCGCCGGCAAAGTAGATGAGCAGGGGCCCTATCTGGGTGAACATGCCCATCACCACGCGGAACCAGCTGCCGCTGCGGGTCTCCTTTAGCGATAGCTGTGTAACTTCCTCGTTTACCTTTACGAAACGGTCGTACTCTTCCTTTTCGCGTGTGAATAGTTTTACCAGCATTGAGCCGGAAACGCTGAGCGTCTCGTTGATCAGCTGGTTCATCTCGTCGTTCTTGGCCTGGCTCTCGGAGAGCAGTTTCCAGCGGGTGCGTCCTACGGATTTTGTGGGTATTACAAGCAGCGGAATTACGATTATTCCTATTATCGCAAGCTGCCAGCTCATGGAGAACAGCGCCACGAGGGTGGTTATCACCGTGGCGACGTTGCTTACTATGCTGGAGAGCGTGCCGGATATGACCGTGCTTACGCCGCTGATGTCCGTGTTCATGCGGGTGATTATGTCGCCCTGTTTTTCGGAAGTGAAGAACGAGTGCGGCATGTGCTGCAGATGGTCGTACATCTGGTTCTTCATGTCGAAGATTATGCGGCGGGATATCCAGGAGTTTATGTAGCTCTCTATTACGCCTATTATCTGCGACACGGCAAGCGTGCAGAAGGCCAGGATCAGCAGTTTTATGAGCAGCTGCATGTCCTTGCCCACCAGAGCCTGGTCGACTATGCGTCCGGTTATTATGGACGGGAAAAGCCCTACCACCGACGACAGCAGTATGGCTATGAAAACGAAAATGAATTGCAGCCAATAGGGCTTAAGATAGCTGAGTATGCGTACTATCAGCTGCTTGGAGACCTTGGGCCTGTTCTGCTTTTCCTCTTCGGTGAGGAAGCCCCTGGGTCCCAGTCCGTGCGGTCCTGGCATACTATGCCTTTCCGGGATAGACCCTGCGCAGAATTAAGAAAAGCAGCCGCAATGACTGCGGCTGCTTAGTCCGTTTTCTTAAGTATTAGTATTCTTTAACGACTTCGGAGTCTGCGTTTCTCTTGATGCTGTCGATTCCGTTGAAGCAGGAAGCCTTAGCCTTGTAGCTCTCGCCGGTAGCGATGATCTCGCCGTTGCGGGCCTTGAGTCTGAAGCGGAATTCGCCGGCCTTGTCCTTATAGACTTCGAACTTGGGGTTGGTCAGCTTCTCGAAGTTTTCTACAGTCTGGTCTTCCAGCTTTGCTTCTATTGCATTCTTGCGAACGCTCTCGATGCCGTTGAGTGCTGCGCCTTCTGTGGTGTAGACTTCGCTGGTGGCGATGACTTCGCCGTTGCCGGCCTTAAGATTGAATACGAAACCGTCGTTCTTGGACTTCTTTACAACAAATTTGCCCATTGGTGTGCACATCCTTTCTATCATGTTGTTCTTCTCTGCCAAAAGCAGGGACTGACAAATAATTATCTAATTGTATTATAGCCAAATGAACACAAACTGTAAACAATGAAAATGCGCTTTTTTGTGTTCATTTTGCATATTGAACGCAATATGTGGTGTAGTTTTGGCGTCTTATGTGGTATATTATGCTTGCGCAAAGGTCGGAAGGCCGCGCGGAGGAGGGACCTCGGTTGAAGTATAAAGAAATAAAGCTGTTTGCGAAGGACAGCGCGCAGCTCGCATTGCTTACGGAAGAGCTTACCGCTGCCGGATTCGATGAGCTTCTGATAAACGATCCGAAGGACGTGGATGAGCTACAGGAGGGCTCCTGGGCCTATACGGGAAGCGTAGCGGACAAAGAACTGCTTGATTCTTTCAGGAGCAGCGCGTATGCAGTCGTGTATCTCGGGGCGGATGAGCAGCTTTCTCCGGCGCTTTCGGATCTGGCTAAGAGATACGAATGCAGTCAGGCCATCGTAGATGACGAGGACTGGCTCCACAAGTGGGAGGAGTATTACGTACCTTTCCACATTACTCCGGACATAGTCGTAAAACCGGTATGGCGCGATTATGAAAAAATGCCCGGAGAGCTTGTGATAGACATAGATCCCGGACTTGCGTTCGGCACGGGCACCAGTCCTACTACATATCTTGCCGCAAGGCTCCTGGAGAAGTACATCAAGCCCGGCACGGACGTTATAGACGCAGGCTGCGGTACAGGCATACTTTCCGTGATCGCTTCCAAGCTGGGCGCGCGATCGGTGCTCGGCCTGGACATAGATCCTGAGGCTGTTGCCGCGACGGAGAATAACGCTAAGATCAATGACTGCGGAAACATAGACGCTGCTGTGGCAGACCTTCTTAAAGGAGTGGAACAGCCGGCGGATCTGGTGATAGGAAATCTGCTGGCTCCTCTCGTGATGGCGCTTTCGGAAGAGGTTGCGCGGCGCTCCGAGCCTGGCACGCTGTTCGTGGCCAGCGGCATAATCGACGACATGGAAGAAGAGTGCCTGGCGCATGTAAAGGCGCAGGGGTTCCGCTTCCTGGAGATAATGAGGGACGACTGCTGGACCGCGTTCGCGGCGGAGTATACCGGTAAGGCTGTTTGATAAAAAATAAGTTTAGAAGCCGAAGACTGCAGGCTTGCGTGTGCTTCGAGGCGCTTCGAAAGCGGCAGAAGAGACTTTTTGCTAAGGCTTTTCCGGGAGGCCGTTAGGTACGAGCCGACCGGTAAAAAGCCTCGAAAAGGCTCGGCGTGAAGCCGCGAAGCGGGCCGAGAAGGCACATTAGGCCTGCAGTCTCCGGCGCTATGATATTCTTTCAAACATCTTTCCCCTGTACATACATTTGTACAGGGGATTTTATATAATCAGCTTGCAAAGAGGAAAGACAGAAGGAGGTGCCGATATGACAAGAGTTTTTTTCGATATGGACGGAGTCCTGGCGGAGTACAGATACGTGCCGCTGGACGACATGATGAAACAGGGATATTTCAGGGATCTGGCGCCTCAGACCGAGGCGGTGGAAGCGCTAAAGAAGCTTGCCGAAGATCCGGGCCTTGAGGTCTGGACGCTCTCCGCGGTCATCAGGGAGAACCCGTACGCGCTGGAAGAAAAAAAGAGCTGGCTCAGGGATCAGCTCGGCGATACGATGGATAACGTAAAGTCCGTGTTCCCGTTCTGCGGCACCAGCAAAAGGGACGCGGTCCCGGGAGGCATAAGGCCCACGGACATACTGATCGACGACTACAACGCCAACCTGCGCGACTGGGCGACCCAGGCGGTATCGATAAAGTTCCTCAACGGTGTAAACAACAGACACGGTTCCTGGAAGGGCCGCACGGCCGGCGGCAGCGCCGGAAGCATAGCGGATTCCGTCTACGCAGCTATCGGATGATCGGACTGCAGGTCGTGAAGCTATCGCCTGAAAACGGTCCACCTTAAACTAAAAACAATGAGTTGGGATAGTCCTTTTTTTCCGGATCATCTTCCGCACCGGACAGCATCCGTTCGGTGAACGCCTTGGTCTCTCCGATGTCCTGCAGCAGCGGAATTAGGCTCACTGTTACCCATCCGTCCTTTACAAGTACGGTGTCCGCGTCTTCCGCGGCGTTTACGATCTCCATCGCAAAGCTTGCGAACGCGAAGGTCTCGGTATCTTCCGGAGGTGTTTCATCCTCTCCGGTCCTGTCTACCAGAGTGTATCTGGGAGGGTAACGCAGCTGCTCAAGGGACGCGTCCCGGTATCCTTTTATCTCAGACCAGGGGATGTTGGGAGCGTTTACGTTCAGCACGGTGTTTTCCGGGATCTTGCCTATGAACCGGCTGCAGATCTCCGGAACTATCAGGTCGAAATTGTCCAGATAGTCCAAGCCTCTGGTGCTGGAGAACGCTATGGCCGGGAAGCCGTCTATCACAGCTTCGCGGCATGCGGCTAACGTGCCGGAATAATTTATGTCCGAACCTGTGTTTCCGCCGTTGTTTATCCCGGCGCAGACCAGGTCTATTTTTATGCCCTTCATGCCGAGCACGGACAGCGCCAGACGTACGCAGTCCCCGGGCGTTCCGCTGCAGCCTTTAGCCCAGACGACTGCTGGTCCGTATTCTTCCGCGGGCTGATCGCGGAGGCGAAGATCGTCGAACAGCGTAAGACCGTGTCCTACGCAGGAGCGCTCTCTGTCCGGCGCGCAGACATATATCTCGGCGTCTTTTATCTTAGACAGCAGCCGGGCCAGTTTTTTTATTCCGGGAGCGAATATCCCGTCGTCGTTGCTTATCAGTATGTTCATGTCATCCATCCTTATCATGCTCTATTTTACTATATCCGCGGCCGTCTTGCAAAGTCCGCGCGTGCTTGCACCCGGAGCCGAAGTCGGGTATAATCAAAGTGGATGAAAATAGGCGCAAAGTGCACTCTTCAACACAGATAGGATAAGCGCGATGGACGACATCATTTATGAAAGCGGCCTGGAAACCGAAAGACAGTGGAGCGAATACCTCGGTCTTACTACGCTCGGAGACCTTAAGGATCAATACGAAAAAGGAAACATAAAGGAGATAATCCAGATCTGCGAAGCCATGCACGACAAGCGCATGGTCCAGATAGCCTACGGAATAAAGCGCAGCGGCAGAAGGCTGGTGCTGCTTGCCGGTCCCAGCTCTTCCGGCAAGACCACCAGCGCCAAAAAACTCTGCATACAGCTTATGGCGGAAGGTCTTAAGCCTATCTATATAGGCATAGACGATTACTATAAAGAGCGCGACGAGATCCCGCCCGGACCGGACGGTCTGCAGGATTTCGAATCCTTAAGCGCCATAGATACGGAACTCTTCAACTCCCAGATGGACGACATACTGCACGGGAAAGAAACGGACATCCCGTACTTCAATTTCGTTA
>JAILDA010000088.1 GCA_024689865.1 Clostridia bacterium
TCGTCTATGGCCTTCTCCCAGCGCTCGGAGATCTTCCCGGCTATGCGGCCTCCCCACAGCGCGGCCAGTCCGCCGCCGTAGTACTCGTGGTCCTTCTCCATGTTCGCGAAGCAGTACTGGAAGAAGCCCAGTGTGCCGGGGATCATGTACTCGCAGCCCTGCGAAAGCAGGAACTCCTCCAGGCCGTTGTTGCCCAGAGCCGCGTATTTTACGTATATCTCGCCCACGATGCCCACTTTTATAAGGTCTTTCTTTTCCTTAGGGATCTCGTGGAAGTCCTTTGCCATGGCGGCCAGGTTCTTCTTCATGGAACGTCCGCCGCGGCCCTTGCCGTGCGCGAACTGGTCCGTAAGTTCCTTTATCCACTTGTCCACCACTCGTCTGGTGTCGCCCTTGTTTACTTCGTAAGGCAGGGTCTGGTTCTTAAGAAGAAGCAGCATGTCGCCGTAGATAAGGCATCGCAGAGCGGTGAGCGCCATGCCCGCGGTTATCTTAAATCCGCTGTTCTTCTCCAGCTGTCCGAAGCTTACGGATATTACCGGAACGTACTCCATGCCCATGTTCTTAAGGGCTTTGCGAAGGAGCATTATGTAGTTGGACGCCCTGCATCCGCCTCCGGTCTGGAACATTATGAGCGCGGACTTCTTAGGGTCGAAATCCCCGCAGGAGAGCGCGTAGAGCTGCTGACCCAGCGAGCAGATGGCGGGATAGCAGACATCGTTGTGAAGGTACTTAAGGCCGGTGTCGATCACCTTCTTGCCGTCGTAATGCACGGCCACCACGTTGTACCCGTACAATTTGAAGGCAGCCTCAAAAAGCTCCATATGCGTCGGAAAAATGTCCGGCGCTATTATGGTGTACTCTTCCTTCATTTTCCTGGTGAAATCTACTCGCATGGGGCTGCCCTTCTAATAATATTACTAAGATATATTAAATTATAGTATAGCACTTTATCCGTAAAAAGCGCAAGCGACCCGCGCCGCGTTCCGGTGACCGGGCAATCGTTCTTTACCGGACCGCCGTGTCCGCACCCGATTTTTTATTACAGCTGCTGCCGGCCGGCCGTCAGTGCGCAGGAGCAAGGCCATTGGGGGCCGCCGGTGCTTAGCGACTGCCGAGACCGGCACGGTCGAAGGCAGAGCTTAGCACGAGCATGAGACTGCAGGCTCCTGCGAGGCACCGCTGCGTGGGGGTGCCCCCATAGCGAAAGCGCGGTCTGGATCCTGCGCACTGGAGCCCGGCGCTGTCTGCGTACGGAAATAAAAAAAGGGCGGACACGAGGTCCGCCCTTAAAGAACAGCCTATTGGATTACTTGTTGACAGCGTCCTTGAGAGCCTTGCCGGCCTTGAATACGGGAGCCTTGCTTGCGGGGATCTTAACGACTTCGCCCGGCTTCTGCGGGTTTCTGCCCTGACGAGCCTTGCGGCCCTTAACTTCGAAGGTACCAAAGCCGATCAGCTGTACCTTTCCGCCCTTCTTGAGTTCTGCTTCGAGTGCCTCTATTGCTGCATTAACGGTGATCTCCGTATCCTTCTTGGTAAGACCGGTCTTAGCTGCTACGCATGCTACTAATTCAGACTTGTTCATTTTATTCCTCCTAAAAAAATATTGGCTTTTGTAATGCCTTTTATATAAGCTTTCGCTCAACTATAATTGTACCGATTTAGGTATGAATGTCAACATCAAAAATGCCAAAAAAGCTTAAAAATTCAACATTTTTCGGACTTTTTGCCCAGCCGCGGCGATACTGTTTTACATAAAACCGCCGCCCCCGGAAAGAGGACGGCGGGATAAGAATCAAACGTGTAAAAACTATTTCTTAAAGAGGCGGCGAAGTCTGTTCATTCCGGGTACGGAAGACAGCTCCTCCAGCTTTATCGAACGGGTAATGAACACCATTATCACGTAAACTGCCACGCCCGCCGCGACGGCGCCCAGCGTGGAAACGGCGTTCCCGCTGTGTCCGCTCAGCACCTTGTATGCAGCGAACGCAGCAGCGCCCATGACCGCGGAAGAAATTGCCGGACCGATAAGCATCAGCTTAAGATCCACCCTCATTCCGGAATAGCGTCTTACCGCCACAAGATTCAGCCAGCAGGCCACTATGTACGCGCAGGTGGTCCCGATGGCCGCGCCTTTAACGTTTATGGCAGGTATCCCTGTAAGCACGTACGTTACGATCACCTTTACCACCGCGCCTATGAACAGGTTACGGACAGGTATGCCTTGCTTTCCAATTCCCTGCAGAACTCCGGTAAGGGCGTGCACCGCGGACAGGAAATACAGACCCACCGCGTAGCAGGAAAGACACGCTGCCGCGTTTGCGATGCTGTCCTGCTGACTGGAATAGAACAGCTGCATTATAGGCTTGGCCAGGACTATCATGCCCACGGAACAGGGCAGTCCCACCAGGGCGGCGTACCTTAACCCCAGAGCGCTGTTCTTGCGGACGAAAGCCATGTCGTCGCGCTTAAACGCGTCGGTTATTACAGGCACAAGGCTTAAGCAAATGGC
>JAILDA010000046.1 GCA_024689865.1 Clostridia bacterium
TGACATCGCCGGCATCCGCTACTACCTGATGCTGGCCGACAACGACAACTACTACACCCAGGACGAGATGACCAAGCTGGCGGAGATAATGGAGCTGGCCATGGGAATGTGGAACTACGTTCCCGACCGCGACCCCGCCGCCGAGATGCTAAGGGCCTTAAGGCGCGGAAACCGCGGCCTTGCCCACACACTGATGGAGGAGCAGGGGCTTAAGGAAGCCGACATCCAGGGCGTGTTCCTGATAGCCGGAGCCAGAAAGGACGAGGCTCTTCCGGCGATCTCCGGATTCGAGGCAGATAAGGGTCTGCGCACCATAAAGATAGCCGAGCCGGACGAGATAGTCGGTCTGGTGCTCAGCTCCCCCAACGCGCAGACTCCCACTTCGGACGACTGGAAGAAGCTTGCCAACCTGCTTACACAGTACGGTGCCAAGAAGACCTTCAGCGTAATGACGGCTGCCGGAATAGAGGGCGCCTGCAACGCGTTCCAGCTGATAAACGAGACGGAAGCCTTCGTGCAGTTCATATTCCCGCAGAAGCGATCCTTCACCAAGTTCGAGCTGGCGCTGGCCGCCAACTGCGTAAACATCTGCATGAACGGCGGCAGCGTAAAGCGCAACTATCTGGATCTTATCCGCCCGTTCAGGGACGCATCGGACAACAAGTCCAGACAGCTGATGGAGACGCTGGAGGTGTTCGTTCTGGACGCAGGACTTTCGTCCTCCAAGGCATCCAGGCTTATGGACGTGCATGTAAACACGGTCCAGTACAGGCTTAAGCGCATACGCGAGATGCTGGGAACGGACATAACCGCAAACACGATAGTGCCCGGGCTGATGGTGGCCCTGGCTGTCCAGAGGATAGAAAAGGAGGCCGGCCCGTTCTGAGGCCGCAACGCACATGCTTTTAGCTTTAGACGTAGGTAACACCAACATAGTAATGGGTCTTTACGACGGCAAGGAGCTTAAGGGTTCCTGGCGCATGGAGACCAACCAGAAGAAGAGCGCCGACGAGTACGCGGTATTCATCCGCCAGCTCTTCGACACCCACGGATTTACGTTCAAGGACGTGGACGACGTGATAATCTCCACGGTAGTTCCGTCCATGACATACACCCTGCAGCACATGTGCCGCTATTACTTCAACTGCGAGCCCATGATAGTAGGGCCCGGAATAAAGACCGGACTGATAATCAAATACGACAACCCCAAGATGCTGGGCGCGGACCGTATCGTAAACAGCGTAGCGGCAGTCGCCAAGTATCCGGCTCCGCTTATTATAATCGACTGCGGCACGGCAACCACGTTCTGTGCGGTATCGGACAAGAACGAGTACCTGGGCGGCGCCATAGCCCCCGGACTTAAGATAAGCTCCGAGGCACTGTTCGAAAAGACGGCAAAGCTGCCGCGCGTAGAGATCGAGACACCCCGTAAAGCCATATGCCACAACACTACAGAAGGCATGCAGGCAGGTCTGGTGTTCGGCCACATAGGAATGGCGGAATACATAGTAAAGCGCATGAAGGACGAGATCCACGCAGCTTACGGAAACGACAAGCCGGTAACCGTAATAGGCACAGGCGGAATGGCGTACATAATAAAGGACAACTCGGACTGCATAGACGTCCTGGACAAGATGCTTACGCTCGAGGGACTGCTGCTCATCTACGAAAAGAACAAGTCGGAAGAAAGAGCAAGACCGGAAGAGAAAGCGGAATAAGAGCAGGACATAAAGATGACGGAATTTTTAGGGCTTTCGCTGGACAGCCGCATGGCGCTTGCGCCTCTGGCCGGCATCTCCGACTCCGCGTTCCGAAGGCTTGCCAGAAGGCAGGGGTCCGCTCTCTCCTGCACGGAGATGGTATCCGCAAAGGGCTTGTATTATAAGAGCCCCGGAACGGAGGAACTGCTTGCGATAGACCCGTCGGAAGGGCCCGTAGGCATACAGATCTTCGGCAGCGAGCCGGACATGATAGCCTTTGCGGCGGACAAGCTTAAGGACCGTCCCAACGCTTTCTTGGACATAAACATGGGCTGCCCGGTGCCTAAAGTCGTTAAGAACGGCGAGGGGTCGGCGATGCTTCTGGATCCGGACAATGCGGCCAGATGCGTGGAAGCTGCCGTATCGCACAGCGGCGGCAAGCCCGTAACGGTAAAGATGCGCGTAGGTTTCTACGGAAAGCCCGGCGCGGACGGACCGGGAGCGGCAGGTACGCACGAAGTGCAGGCGGACGGAAGCGCTCCTTACGACTACGTAGGCTTCGCAAAGCTTATGGAAAGAGCAGGGGCTTCGGCAGTGGCCGTACACGGACGCACGCGCGAACAGTACTACAGCGGCAAGGCGAACTGGAATTCAGTTGCAGAGATCGCAGCGGCTCTGAGCATCCCCGTAGCAGGCAACGGCGACGTATGTTCGGCGGAAGATGCCAGGGAAATGATACAAAGGACCGGCTGCCGCATGGTCCTAATAGGAAGGGCCGCGCTGGGCAACCCCTGGATCTTCGCGGAATGGCAGGATCCCGCGGCCGGCAAGCGCTTCAGGACGGCGGAAGAGATATCCGCGCAGATGTTGGAACACTTTAATCTTCTCCGGCAGATTAAGGGCGAACGCACGGCGGTAATGGAGATGCGCAAGCATTTCGGATGGTACACCAAGGGCGTGCGCGGAGCAGCGGAACTCAGAAGACAGGTAAACACGGCGCTCAGCGCCGATCAGATGATAAGTTACATCAGCGACGCCGCAGGCCTTACGGCAGGCGTTCAAAGATAAAGGAACCAATGACGCTGCGGAACGGCAAGGCTCCGCGCGTCAATAAAAAAGAAGGAGAACATCATGGCAGAAGAAATTCTTTTCACTCAAGAAGGTTACGACAAGATCGTAGAGGAGCACGATTATCTGGTAGCAGTAAGGCGCCCGGAAGTTACCGAGCATCTTAAGGTTGCAAGGTCCTTCGGCGACCTTTCCGAGAACGCTGAATACGACGCCGCCAAGGAAGAGCAGGCCGAACTGGAGGCCCGCATCCAGAAGCTGGAAACGATGATGCGCAACGCCAAGATCGTAGCGGAAGAGGAGATGACCGGCGAGCACGTAAACCTGGGCCTTTCCGTTAAGATCAAGGATCTTAAGACCAAGGAGACCTTCGTCTACAAGATCGTAGGCATCACCGACGCGGACCCCATAGAGGACCGCATCTCCAACGAATCCCCGGTAGGCAAGGCCCTGATAGGCAAGAAGGTCGGCGACAAGGTAGAAGTCGTGATCGAGAGCAAGGACGCCTCCGAAGGTCAGGTGCTCCGTTATCAGGTAATGGAGATCATTAAGGATTGATCCGGAACAAGCGATCCCCGGAAACTTCTGCAATATAGCAACTAATTTTTAGTTGCCAAGTTTATGGTATTTTGTAATTAAACGATCATGGAAAACAACAACGAACAGGTCAGGGCAGCGCAGAGCGCCCAGGACATTTCAGAACAGACACAGATAAGGATGCAGAAGCTTGCGGACCTTCAGGCCGCAGGAAACGATCCCTATCTTATAACCAAGTTCCCCCAGGACGCGTTCTCCGCAGATCTTAGGGAAGAATTCGCGGATCTGCCCGCTGAGACGGACACCGGAAAGAAGGTAAAGCTGGCCGGCCGCCTCATGAGCAAGCGCGTAATGGGCAAGGCTTCGTTTGCGCACCTCAGGGACAACAAGGGCGACATTCAGCTCTACGTGCGCCGCGATGAGCTGGGCGACGAGCCTTACGCAGCGTTCAAGAAGCTGGACATAGGCGATGTAATAGGCGTATCCGGCGAAGTGTTCCGCACCAGGACCGGCGAGCTGTCCGTCCGCGCGGAGGAGATAACGCTCCTGTCCAAGTGCCTGCACCCGCTGCCGGAGAAGTTCCACGGCCTTACGGACATAGAGCTCCGCTACCGCCAGCGCTACGTGGACCTTATGGTAAACCCGGAAGTTAAGGAGACCTTCGTAAAGCGCAGCGCCATCCTTCGCGGCATCCGCGACTACATGGACGCCCAGGGCTACCTGGAAGTGGAGACCCCCATACTTACTCCGTTCGAGATCGGAGCGGCGGCAAGGCCCTTCACCACCCACCACAATACGCTGGACATGGACATGGTCCTGCGCATCGAGACAGAACTCTATCTTAAGAGACTTATCGTGGGCGGCATGGACCGAGTCTACGAGATAGGCCGCATATTCCGCAACGAGGGCATGGATCCCCGCCATAATCCGGAGTTTACGTCCATTGAAATGTACCAAGCGTACACTAACTTGGACGGAATGATGGATCTTACGGAAGGACTCATCAAATATCTGGCCGACAAGGTCTGCGGCACCCGCAAGATAACCTATCAGGGAATAGAGATAGACCTGGACAACTGGAGTCGCATGTCCATGAAGGAAGCCGTTAAGAAGTACAGCGGCGTGGACTTCGATCTGGTAAAGACGGACGAGGAAGCCATAGAGCTTGCCAAGAAGCACCACGTGGAGCTGCCGGAAGTAAAGACCATAGGCAACATTCTGCCGGAGTTCTTTGACGCGTTCGTGGAGGACAAGCTGGTGCAGCCGACCTTCATCTACGACTACCCGGTGGAGATATCCCCGCTGGCAAAGCGCAAGCCGGACGATCCCGCGTTTACGGAGCGCTTCGAGTACTTCATCAACTGCATGGAGTTCGGCAACGCGTTCTCCGAGCTGAACGACCCCATAGACCAGCGCGCGCGTTTCGAGCGCCAGGTGGCAGAGCGCAAAGCCCTGGAACCGGACTGCAAGGCCCGCGTGGACTACGACTTCGTAAACGCTCTGGAGTACGGAATGCCTCCTACGGGCGGCCTGGGCATAGGCGTGGACCGTCTGGTGATGCTCCTTACGGACAGCGCCAGCATCCGCGACGTGCTGCTCTTCCCGACGATGACCCCGGAAGAATAGGGACTGAAAAACATAGCAACTAAATATCAGTTACAAAGCAAAAGCCGCCGATCGCATCCGACCGGCGGCTTTTTTCTGCCTTCCCGCGGCGGACCGTCGGGCAAACGCCCTGCCGCGCTACTGCGCCTCTACCGACGGCACCGCGTCCACATATTCCAGGATCCTGAACGACAGCGCAAGGTACATGCGTACGTCCGGATCGTCCAGGTTAAGGTGCGTAAGCTGCGCTATCTTCTCCAGTCTGTACTGCAGCGTCGTCCTGTGGATTATTAGAGCCTCGGAGGTCCTTGGGATGCTGCGCTCGTTCTCCAGATAGGTCTTAAGCGTATTGTAATAATCAGTGTTCTTTTCCTTGTCCATCCTGCGAAGGTCCTGGATCTCCTCGGAAACAAGGTCGGAAGGCGGCATCGTATGCGCAAGCGTGCGTATCATGTAATACGGCGCGCACTCGCTGAACAGCATCGTCCAGCGGCTCCTGCGGAACTCGATGAACCGCAGCGTAATGTCCGTCTGGTCGAAGCCTATGCGAAGCCTGCGCAGACCCTTGATGGGGCTGGATATCCCGCAGTACATGTAGCTGTCCCTTACCAGCGGTCCGAGCGCGGCCTTAATGTTCTCGCCGTCACGCCTGTCGCTTGTAACGTTTATTATCATGCACAGACGCTGCTCGTGGAAGAACTCGAAGCTTCTGGGGAACACAGCCGTAAGCTTGCTTCTAAGTGCGGAGTCCGACTTTATCTGTATGTCCGCGCTCTGGCTCTCCAGCTTAAGGCACACGTATGCGTCGTTCTCCTGCCAGCCGAGTATCTCCAGCAGGGCGTTTACGTCGCGAGCGTCCGGCTCGTCTCCGCGGATGATCATGCGGACCGTATCCTCGTAGTCGCTGTAGATCTTCTGGGGATGCTGCATGTCCTTCAGCATTATTATCTTAACGTATTCCGCGAACATCTCCGCCAGGCGGAACTGGCCGGGCTTAAGCGGCGTATCCAGTTCGTTTATCAGCAGTCGCCCGCAGTAATACTGGTCGTCCCAGATGTTTACGTAGAGGCTGCGCATGTTCCGGGGGAACTCCTCGCGGCCCCAGATGGCCGCTTCGTGCTTGGTGAGCGTGTCTATGTAGGCATCGTCGAACTTAAAGTCGTTTATCAGCCACAGGGGAATGTGTATGCTGGAGCCGCTCTCGGAGCGCTCGAACTGGATCATTCCTTCCTTGTACTCCGGCAGGGCTATTACCGTAAACATTCTGTCGTGTATGTACAGCGGGTTGTGGAAGAAGCGTATGCCTATGGCGCACAGGTCGTTAAGGCTGCCGCTGTTCATGAGCACGTCGTTTATGTCCGCCTCAAACTGGTGATAGCGCTCGAAGATCTGCAGCAGAGCATTAAGAAGCTCAGGATCAGTGCATTTTATGCTGCGTATGTGCGGCGCTGCCCCGAAGACGCTGTCCGTTGTCACAAACGGCCTGCTGTCGACGGGAAAACCCTTGGTGCCGCCTTTTGGCAGCATGTATATAAGGCCGTCCGTCAGGTCCTCCTGCCCGGTGTACAGCTCAAAGCCGCGGAACGAGGGCGTTTTATCCTTTGAATTGAGGAGAAAATTCCAGCCCATGTCGTTGAATTCGTCGGCGAGCATCTGCGTGTTCAGCAGTATGCGCCCCGGCCGGGGGGGTGTTTTAGTGGGTAATTCTTTCATATTATGTATAATGCGTGCCGTTCGATAACACTTAACTCACTGCGGGTAAACGATACATTTGATTATTACCCTTATATTTTATCCTCAAAAATGAGGAAAGGCAAGAGCGCCTTTGTATCAAAATAAGGAAAAACGAATAGTTCTAAAGGTAGCCGTTGACCGTTTCCCCTCATATAATTACACTGTTATTGCGATAATTTTTTAACATCGCCCTAACTATCTCTTTTTCCGGATCCGGATACCGGAAAAGAGGTGCAGCAATCATTTATTTTCTAGGAGGAAAAAAATGGCAGAATTCAAGCGCAAGGAAGGACTTACACAAGCAATTAAGACCTTCTACGGCATTGGAGACGGCGGTTTCGTACTCATGTCCAATGTCGAGACATTCTACTTCATGACCTGCATGACCGACTACTGCGGATTCACTCCGACTCAGGCAGGTGTCATCAACTCCGTATTCTCGATCGTAGACGCGTGCCTGTCCTGGGTATACGGCATGATCATGAACGGAACCAGACCTAAGAAGTTCGGACGTTATCGTTCCTGGCTGGTACTCGTACCCTGGATCGTACCGTTCATCTTCGCATTCCAGTTCCTGCGTCTCTCGGATAACCCGACAGTAGCAGGAGCCATCATCGCGATAGCAGCTATCGTATCCCACTTCATCTGGAACCTGGGTTACGTAGCTAACAACACGATGGTATCCGTAATCGGACGTACCCCGGAAGAAAGAGGCGTCATAGCATCCGGTAAGGCCCTCTGGAACAACGTAGGATCTCTTATCTTCTCCTATGCCGGACTTCCGTTCGCTACCATCCTGGGCGGCATCGTAGGCAAGCAGAACCAGTTCGCTGCCTGCGCGTTCGTTCTCGGTATCGTAATGGTACTCACCTATTTCGCACACTTCAAGATGTCCGAGGGCTACGAAGCTCCTGAAGACGAAGCCACCATCCAGGCTAAGAAGCTTGCTGAGCAGAACAAGATGAGCGTAGGCCAGATGTTCGCAATGCTCTTCAAGAACCCGATCGTTCTTCTGATCATGCTCGCAGACCTTGCTAAGTGGTGCGTAAACTTCACCACCAAGGGCGCTGCTATCTACTATTGGAGAGATGCTGCTCACAACCCGGCACTCCAGGCTACCTACTCCCTGCTCACCTCTCTTGCAGGTATCGTAGGCGCTTACTGCGCAAGACTGCTGGTCAAGAAGGTATCCACCAAGAAGTCCGTTCTTATCGCTCTTGCCGGTATGGCCATCTTCCTGCTGGGCAACTACTTCCTGTATGCTTCCCCGACCGCAGTAATGGTCTGCATCACTCTTGCATTCTTCTTCTATGGAATGGCTCTCGGTTCCTTCCCCGGACTCTATGCGGATACCGTAGTTGTACTCACCGCTAAGACCGGATCCAACCCGACAGGTTGGGTAAACGGACTTCAGAACGTTCCTCTGAAGGTCGGCGTATTCCTCCGCGGCGTCATCATCGCTGCTTGCCTCAACGCTGCTAACTGGCAGTCCGGAGTCGCCCTCGAAGGACAGGCTCGTCAGGGCATGACCATTGCGTTCGGTCTTGTACCGGCCATCTTCTGCATCGTCGGCTTCCTGCTCATACTTGTTGGTTACAAGTACACCAGAGAAGACGTTGCCAAGGCTCAGGCTGAGATCGATGCAAGGATCGAAGGAAAGTAATCACTCATCAAGTTACAGAGGCAATACAGAGATGATCCGTATTGCCTCTGTCATCTAAAAAGCATTATAATATTAGTACAATTGTATAGTTACACGCACAATGGTATTAATAGAAAGGTAACAGATCAATGCTTACAATCAGACAGAATTTCCTTGAAACTATCCACGGCGGCCACCCGGACAGATTCGTAAACTGCTACGAATATCTGGGGCTGGTAATGGGTTCCCCGTTCGGCAAGAGAAATCCGAACCCCAAGTACGGCGAGCATAACGTGGTAAACGCCTGGGGCGTTACCAAGTCCTGGCCGGAAGGAACTCCGGGACCGTTCCCCGTTCACACGGACGACAAGATAGTCGTTAAGGACATTGAACACTGGAGAGACTATGTAAAGGTCCCCAACGTCGTTTACGACGCCGAAGAGTGGGAGCCCTTCATAGAGGCAGCTGAAAAGATCGACAGGGAACAGCAGTTCGTGACCGGATACTTCGCTCCCGGCGTCTTCGAGCAGTGCCACTATCTCTGCGAGATCCAGAACACCATGATGTACTTCTACACCAACCCGGACGAGATGCACGAACTGATCGACATGATCACCCAGTTCGAGCTGGATTACGCGGCCGAGTTCTGCAAGTACGTTAAACCGGAAGCCATGTTCCATCATGACGACTGGGGTTCCCAGATCTCCACGTTCATCTCCCCCGAGATGTTCAGAGAGTTCTATAAGCCGGCTTACGAAAAGATCTACGGATACTACAAGAGCCACGGCGTACAGCTGATAGTTCATCACTCCGACTCCTACGCGGCAACCCTCGTTCCCGACATGATCGACATGGGCATCGACGTATGGCAGGGTGTAATGAACACCAATAACATCCCCGAACTGATAAAGCAGTACGGCGGAAAGATCTCCTTCATGGGCGGAATCGACAGCGCTACAGTCGACTTCCCGGGCTGGACCAGAGAGATCGTAAGAGAGAGAGTAAGAGAAGCCTGCGACGCATGCGGCAAGCTCTACTTCATCCCGTGCGCTTCCCAGGGTCTGCCGATGAGCACCTATCCGGGCGTTCAGGACGCTATCACGGAAGAGATCAACCTCTATTCCAAGGAAGTGTTCAAGTAGATCATAGTTTGATCCATCGAGGGCCGGACAGCGTCCGGCCCTCATTTACTTATTTACGGCAATTATATATAATTAAACTACGCTATAGCATTTTTACCGTTTTATTTATCAAGGAGGCTGTATGTTCGACAGAATAACAGCAGTTGTTACGATAGCCGCCGCCGTTGCGGTATACATTCTTACCGGTTTCAACATCTGGCCGGCCGTGATCGCTATCGTTGCTCTGGCCCTCATTTCCAGAAGCCTTAAGATGATATTCCAGGAAAAGCTGGATAAGAATTTCCCTCCTCTTAAAGTGTTCTTCCTTACCAAGGACGATCTAAGCCAGCAGTCGTCCAAGGGCATGAGGGTGATAGTCATCACCGAGAGGATCTTTTTCCACACCGAAACAGAAGCTGACAAGAAGTTCATTCTTGATTTCATAGATGATTACGCTCAGAAGTTCAGCGAGAGCAGCAAGATCTTCAAGTACAGATACAACTATGTGCTTAAGCACAACCTGCCGCACCAGCCCGCTTACGCGGCCTGCAGGAACGCCAAGACCAGCCTTAAGGTAATATATAAAAAGTGGTACGAGGATTCCGGCGCCAGCAGGTTCGGCAAGTTCGAGGACAATGTGGACAGCTACATGGCGGACGACATCATAGTCGACCCGCGCGACGGCAGCGAGCACAGAGCAATGATCCAGTTCATCTTCGACCCCAATCTTCCCATCCCGGACGAGAACTATCAGTAAAGGACAGCCGGCAGGATCACAGCATTTCCGTATGCGCAAGGAACGACCGTGAAAGTTATAGACATAAAGGACATAGAAGGCATAAGCATAGGCCAGACGGAGAACGCCTCAGCCGGTACCGGGTGCACTGTGATACTGTGCAAGGACGGCGCCCGCGCGGGAATAGACGTCCGCGGAGGAGGGCCTGCGTCCAGGGATACGCGCATACTGGATCCTCTTATGGCGGCGCAGCAGATACACGCCGTAGTGCTTGCCGGAGGCAGCGCTTTCGGACTCGGAGCGGCGGACGGTGTGATGCGCCTTCTGGAGGAGCGCGGCATTGGCTTCGATGTGGGCGTCACCAAGGTGCCTCTGGTGCCTCAGTCTGACATCTTCGATCTTACCGTAGGGGACCCTAAAGTAAGGCCGGACGCTTCCATGGGATACGAGGCTGCAAGGCTTGCCATGGACGCTCCCAATTACCGCAACGGAAACTACGGCGCGGGATGCGGAGCAACGGCAGGAAAGGCCCTGGGCATGGAATACTGCACCAAGACCGGCATAGGAAGCTGGGCGGTGCAGGCGGGAGATCTTAAGATAGGCGCCGTGGTGGTGCTTAACGCTCTGGGCGACGTGTTCGACTTCCGCAGCGGAAAGCAGATAGCAGGGCTTCTGTCGGAGGACAGGAAGTCTTTCCGCAGTTCTTCGGACGTCCTTAAGTCTTCCATGGATATCATTGATAACAGATATGCAGCTTTCGGCGGAGACGGAACGGTGGCGAACACCACGCTGGCCGTGGTCGTTACCAACGCGGATCTGTCCAAGGCGCAGCTTTGCAAGATGGCAGGTATGGCTCAGGACGGCTACGCAAGGTCCATCGCCCCGGTCCACAGCAGCGCGGACGGCGACAGCATATACGCGCTTTCGGTCGGCAGCGTTAAGGCGGATCAGGACGTGGCAGGCGTGCTTGCGGCCGAGGTCGTAAGCATGGCAATAATAAAGGCCGTAGAGAGTTCGGAGAGCGCCTTCGGGTTCCCGGCGGCAAAGAATCTGTAAAAAGAACGAATGTTTACAAAGTCCCTCGCAGTATGATATAATCCGTTCAAAGGGGACGGATAAATGCGAGGGATAACTCATTTTTTGGCCGGAGCGGCCGCGGGGCTGTACTACTGCACCACGCTCCCGGATACGGATGTAAAGACGCTCGGCATAATAACAGGCGTTTCGGCTGCGGCGTCGCTGCTTCCGGACATAGACATCCGCGGCAGCAAGGCCTCCAACAACGTAGGCAACGACCTGGTAAGCGTGGTAAGGCTGTTTACCTCGCACCGGGGATTCTTCCACTCGCCGCTTTGCTGGGCGATAGTAGCTGCTGTCGTCTGGTATTTCTGCCCTCAGTATCTTACATTTATCATTGCGGGGCTTATCGGCGCGTTGTCGCACGTGGTCCTGGACATGTTCAACAAGAAAGGCGTACCGCTCTTCTTCCCGTATCCTAAAAAGATCAGCCTAATGGACATTAAGTCCGGAGGAGGCGTAGACGCCATGCTCTCGGCTGTATTTCTTATATTGTGCATCTATCTTGCAGGCAAAAAGGCAGGCCTGCTGGAACTGTTGATAAACAGATAGGCGGCAGCGGAAAAAACGGGCCGTCACCGAAAAGGTGCAAGGATTTATGCATTTTTATCCCCCCACGGGGCTTAAAATCTCCTCTTGCTCAAAGTAAAATGCTCAATGTGACATACGATCAGATCGTGCGCCGGTATTCCGGCCGGAGCATTCAAGAGGAGGTTTTGCAAATGAAAAAGATAGTTTCTCTGCTGCTGGCAGTATTGCTGCTATTCGGCCTTGCTGCCTGCGGAAAGCCGGCGGACAACACCCCCGCAAACAACGGTTCGGGTGATGCGGCTCAGACCCGCATAGTAAAGGACATGTACGGCCGCGAGGTGGAGATCCCCGCCAAGGTGGAGAAGATAATCTGCACCGGAAGCAACGCGCTGCGCATGGTCACTTACCTTCAGGGTACGGATCTGCTCTGCGGAATAGAGTCGTCCGACCAGCAGTACGAAAAGTCCACTAAGCGCGACTATCCGTACGTGTTCTACAACGAGTTCAAGGACCTGCCGGTAATAGGCAAGGGCGGCGGCACAGCTTATACGGCCGATCCGGAAGCCATCCTTAAGGTAATGCCGGACGTCATCCTTACCTGCTACGTTCAGGAAGCAGCCGAGCAGCTTGCCCGCGAGACAGGCATACCCGTTGTAAGCATCCGCACGCCAAGCGCCAACTTCATAGACGAAAACTGGTGCGATTCGCTTAAGCTAACAGCCGACATAATAGGAAGGCAGGAACGCTGCGACGAGCTCCTTAAGTACATAGACGAGTGCAAGAACGACCTTAAGAAGCGCTCCGACGGAGTACCCGACGCGGAAAAGCCCTCGGTCTACACCGGAGCCGTAACTTTCTCCGGCGCTCACGGATTCGCAGGCACCTATGCAAACTTCGGACCGTTTATGGCCATAAATGCTAAGAACGTTGCTGACGAGACGGACAACAAAGCATCGTTCGAAGTAGATCTGGAGAAGGTAGCGGCGTGGGATCCGGACATCATCTTCCTGGATCCGGGCAACATGAACCTCGTAAACGACGAGTACGCGGCCAAGCCGGATTTCTTCAACTCGCTGTCGGCCGTAAAGAACGGCAAGGTCTACACCATGCCTTCGTTCAACAACTACTCCACCAACATTACCTACTGCCTTATGGACGCTTACTTTGCCGGGACCGTTCTTTATCCGGAGCAGTTCAGGGACATAGACATGAAGACCAAGAGCGGCGAGATAATGAAGAATTTCCTGGGCAAGGACTGGTACGACGCAATGCAGGCGGACGGTCTGTACTACGGGACCATAACGCTGGGACAGTAGACTTGCGGTCACCGGGACCGGATTACAAATAATATAGTTATTTTGTATAAAACTGTGTTTTAGTATAATGCTTTGCGAAACCGCTCCAGGCATCATCGTCCGGAACACAGTTATGTTCCGTAAAATAGGATCAAAACATGAACGAAACAGAGAGCCGCGAGCTCCGGCCCTCCTACCAAAAGTACATATTCCGCAAGTGGATGACGCTGCTGGTGCTGCTTGTCCTGCTGGTGGCTTCGGTGATAGCTTCCATATCGTCCGGCTCCTCCGGGCTTACGGTAGGGGAGATAGTCCGCGCGCTTTTCGGAAACGGCACACGCCAGAGCACGGCCATAGTGTGGCAGATAAGGATGCCGCGAATAACCACGGGCATTATCGTAGGCGCCGCGCTGGCCATGGCAGGCTGCATAATGCAGAACGTGCTGCGCAACCCGCTGGCGTCCTCGTCCACGCTGGGCGTTTCGCAGGGGGCGTCTTTCGGCGCGGCGTTCGCCATAATAGTGCTGGACGCAGGATCGCAGGTAAACGCGAGCACTTCCGCGGCTTCCGCGGTCTCCATAACCAATCCGTACGTGGTAACTATCTGCGCTTTCATAGGCGGCTTCATAACTACCCTGGTAATACTGGGGCTGTCGCGCATAGTTAAGGTGGCGCCGGCTACCATGATCCTTTCCGGTGTTGCGCTAAGTTCCCTGTTCAGCGGAGCCACGGCAATAGTGCAGTACTTCGCTGACGACGTAAAGGTGGCCTCCGTGGTATACTGGACTTTCGGAGACCTCGGCAGGGCAAGCTGGAGGGAGATAGCGCTGATAGCAGCCGTAACCTTCCTGGCTTTCCTGTTCTTCCTGTTCAACCGCTGGAACTTCAACGCCATGGAGAGCGGCCCGGACACGGCAAAGAGCCTGGGCGTTCCTGTGGACAGACTGATGCTTATAAGCATGCTGTTCTGCTCGCTTATGGCTGCCGCGGCGACGGCGTTCGTCGGAGTAATAAGTTTCATAGGACTCATAGCGCCGCACATGGTAAGGCGCTTTGTGGGCAACGACCACCGCTTCCTTATCCCCGCGTCCATGCTAATGGGCTCGGTGATACTGGTGCTGGCGGATCTGGTGTCGCGCACCATAGTGGCCCCGAGCGTGCTGCCCATAGGAGCGCTTACATCCTTCCTGGGCGCGCCGGTATTCCTGAGCATGCTCTTCAGAAGGAGGAACGCTAGATGATAGAAGTAAAAGACATAGCGTTCTCCTACGGAAAGCATCAGGTGCTTAAAGGCATAAGCCTTACGGCTGCCTCCGGCGACTGCGTGGGGATCCTGGGCAACAACGGCGCGGGCAAATCCACCTTCATAACCTGCCTGAACAGAATAAGAAAGCCGGACCGCGGCGAGGTGCACATAGACGGCACGGACGTTCTTACGATGTCCTTAAAGGAGACTGCGCAGAACATAGCCTACGTGGCGCAGAAGAACGAGCTCAGCCGCACCACCGTATACGACGCGGTGCTTCTGGGCCGCAAGCCTTACATAAAGTGGGGCCTTACCTCGGAGGACTACGCGCTGTGCGACGAGATGATAGAAAGAGTAGGCCTTGGGGACCTTAAGCTCCGTCCGGTGGACGAGCTCAGCGGAGGCGAGGCTCAGAAGGTAATGCTTGCAAGGGCGTTCGTCCAGCAGCCCAAACTGCTGCTTTTAGACGAGCCCACCAGCAATCTGGACCCCAGGAACCAGTACGAGATGATGGCGCTGGTCTGCGAGATGGCCAAGGAAAAAGGCATAGCCGTAATGGTGGTCATCCACGACCTTAACCTGGCGCTGCGCTACTGCAGCCGCTTCCTGCTCATAAAGGACGGCGAGGTATACAGCTACGGGGACATCTCCACGGTAACGGAGAAAGCGCTGGAGGACGTTTACGGGATAAAGGCGTCGCTGCTGCTTCACGCGGGGAAGACGCTTGCAGTAATAGAATGACCCGGAGGGTAACATGGACAACAAAGAAAAACAGGTATTATGGGAAAAGTGCAAGGCTTTCCACGGACACGAGTGCCCGGGGCTTACGATAGGCTACAGGGCGGCGCTCTACGCAACGGAGCTTCTGGATCTTAAGTTCTCCGGCGACGAGCAGGTAGTCTGCATAACGGAGAACGACGCGTGCGGCGTGGACGCCATACAGGTGATCCTGGGCTGCAGCGTGGGCAAGGGCAATCTGCTGTTCCACATAAGAGGCAAGCAGGCCTTCTCCTTCTACGAAAGAGCCACCGGCAAGTCCGTAAGGCTGGTGCTTAAGCCTACGCCTTCGGAAATGACCCGCGCGGAAAAGTTCAGCTACTTCCACGAATGCACCAACGAAGAGATGTTCGACGTTAAGCCGGCCACGATAGAGATACCGGAAAAGGCAAAGCTCTTCGATTCCTACGTCTGCGAGAAGTGCGGCGAAGTTACCGGAGCCAACTGGATAAGAGTGCAGGACGGCAAGAAGCTCTGCCTGGACTGTGCTTCGCACTACGACAGATTCGACGTTTAGATTGCCCCCGGCGGGGCGGTCCGGCGGCCGGAGCTGCGGTCACCGGACTTTACAACACGTTCATTTCGGACGCCGGAGACGCTTTTGCGTTTCCCGCGTCCGATTTTTATTGCAAATCCCGCGCTTTTATTCCATAATTTTATATGACGGACCGCAAGCAGGCGATCCGGAAACAATGCCGCGCTCGTCGTCCGGACAAACAGCAAGGGTCCGGGACAGAGACGGCCGGGGAGGTCCAAAATGTCTGAAGTAAAAACATATTACAATAACGAAGGGCCCAAAGGCGCTCAGGTGGTCTGCGAGCTTAAGCTGCCGCCGTATCACGCAACGCCGGAGGCAGTAGCAAAATACGAAAAATACGGAAAGCGCATCCTGTGGATCGACAGCAACGTAGTCCCGGGAAGCTTTCAGATGAATTCTTCCTGGTACTTCCATCCCAACAAGCCGGAGGGCGAAGTTGTAGTGGACAAGAACCTGCCGGCAACGCAGTCGCACGTGCACGAGGACGCGGACGAGATCGTTGCCTTCTACGGCTCGGATCCCCAGCACCAGGAAGAGCTGAACGGCGAGATAGAATTCTGGATAGACGGCGAAAGGTACGTGTTCACCAAGAGCGTAATGGTATTCCTGCCCGCCGGCATGCCGCACGGGCCGCTTTTCATCCTTAAGGTGGACAAGCCCATCTTCCACTATTCCGTAGTTACAAGCAGGGAATACAGTTTCGAAGGGAAATAGGACCTTTTGCAAGGGCAAACGGAACGCTTTCGCATCGGCAGACCGAGTGCTTTTATAAAAGCGCGGACAAAACATACAGACGCATCAGGAAGGCACAAAATTGGCACTTATTTTCAGGTACGCAATACAGCTTAAAGAGATAGCTAAGGAACGCTACGGTCTTTCCATGGAGGAGACGGACAACTGCGCGGGCCAGTTCTTTACGTTCGACAAGCCCATTCCGCAGGAGTTTAAAGACTACATCACCATGTTTCTGGATGACAGGAAGATGGCACCCATGTTCTGGGACGAAAAGAGCTTTTCGGTAAGGAGCCTGTACGGCAGCAAGCACGACATACCGCTCTGACCGGCAGTAGAGTTTTTGCTCTGCAGAAATAATGAAAAAGGCCGCGGGACGATATCCGCGGCTTTTGTATAGTAAGACCCCGCGTTTAGCGCGGGGCCGGCTAATAAAATGTATGATTCGGAAACGTTTACTGCAGTTCCATCCAGTGCCAGTAGGCATCGTCCAGGGCGGCTTTGGCTTCCTCCAGCTGTTTTGCGGTCTGCGCGGCTTTTTCGGGATCGCCGAAGACCTCCGGCTTGCAGAGTTCCTCCTCCAGTTCCGCTATCTTCTGCTCCGCGTCGTGCACGGCTTTTTCCGCATTCTCCAGCATCTTTGCGGCTCTGCGCGCTGCGGCGCTTGCCTCTTTCTTTGCCTTGTAGGCTTCAGCTCCGGTAAGAGCCGGTCCGTTCTGCGCGGCATTGCCTGTGCCTGCACCGTTCTTTGCGGTTTCCGCGCTTCCGGCATCCTGTGCGCTGCCGTTCCGCTGTCCCGGACCCCCTTCAGAAGTCCCTGAGAGCCCCGCAGACGCGTCGTTCTCCGCAAGGCGGCCTTTTCCCAGGCTTGCGCGTTTTTCTTCGTAATAATCGTATTTTCCGGGATATTTTACGATCCCGTCTTCCGTAAGTTCCAGTATTGCGGTGGGCAAATGCTGCAGCAGATAGCGGTCGTGCGACACTATTATGACCGTCCCGGGGAAGTGCATTATGGCATCCTCGAACACTTCCTTGGCTGCTATGTCCAGGTGGTTGGTGGGCTCGTCGAATATAAGCAGGTTGGAGCCGGACATCATAAGCTTAAGCAAGGCCAGTCTGGCTTTTTCGCCGCCGGCAAGGTCCGACACCTTTTTAAATACGTCGTCCCCGCGGAACAGGAAGCTTCCCAGTATCTTGCGAAGATCCGTCTGGTCGTACTTAAAGTATATGCGGTGGAGCTCCTC
>JAILDA010000063.1 GCA_024689865.1 Clostridia bacterium
TGGACGGTCAGATCGGCGCAGGCATCAGCACACAGTCTGCATCCGAACCGCTCGAACAGATGAGTCTGGAGCCGTCCGAAGAGGTTAAAGCCCTGTTAGCTAACGAGGAGCTTAAGGCTGAAGTCGCTGCTGCTATCGAAAAGGCAGAAAGAGAAATGAAAGCTGCCGCAGAAAACGCAGAGCCCGCAGATCAGACTGACGGCGGGGTCAACGTCGTAAGGGTCTCCGCGGAGCCCAGAAAGACCAGCGCAAGGGACTTCTTCGCCGATCAGACCGCTCCTGTCGGAACTGCAGTCAGAAGAAACGGCGAGCCCAT
Source organism: Clostridia bacterium (assembly GCA_024689865.1). Classification (GTDB taxonomy): domain Bacteria; phylum Bacillota; class Clostridia; order Peptostreptococcales; family Anaerovoracaceae; genus RUG13409. Next base: position 317 of record JAILDA010000063.1, read on the forward strand.
AGTCAGCGTAAAGAATACCGACCCTGAGATCATCGATTTCGAACCCGGCGAGTACTTCGACGTTATCATCTGCGAGGAAGAGATCGTCACAAACGGCAAGTACGAAGTCCACTACGACCCGACCAAGCTGGTCTACAACGATCAGTGGAGCAAGGTCTACGGAACGCCTTCAACTGTCGGATCCATCAACGATGACGGAAACGGTACCGTAACGATCGCATTCGCTGACAACTACGGAATTGAGCCGGGTACGGTCATCGCGTACGTATCGTTCGACACTGTCGAGGAAGAGGGTCTGTCGGCGATCATCACCACGAAGGAACGCAACACAGATCTGGATCTGAACGAAACTAATTTCGTCGGCGAAGTTCCCGAGCTTACTCTTAAGTATGCCGCGACCGTTACGATGAACGAGAACTTTAACCTGAACCTCTACGTCAGGGAGCTCCCGGAAGAATACGCCGCTGCGTATACAGTCAAGTGGACATTTGACGGCAAGAGCTATGAGCAAAACCTCGGAGGAATGGAAAAGCAGACCGGAGGACAGTATCCTGGAAGCTACAAGATCACTCTGGCAACGGTATTCTCGTATCAGATGACGCTGCCGTTCCATATCGAAGTGTTTGAAAATGGTACGGAAGATCCCGTCAAGGTGATCGATTACTCTGTACAGACTTACTTCGAGCGTTCGTACAACAATACTTCGGATGAGCTGTTCAAACAGATCTACGCGGCCGCGCTGGACTACGGCGCTTCTGCTCAGCTGTACTTCGACGGCAAGCCCTATTCCGGCGGCACATATAATACCGACGTTGAGAACCTTGCCAACAAGAACACCAACCCGAGCAACACCATTACCGCAACGAAGCCGACCAACAAGGCAAGCAAGAGCGGAAGCATCACGGGTATGGCGGACAGGATGACTGCCACTCTGATCTTCGGATCCGAGACTTCCATCAAGATCTACTTCGAATACGAACACGATCTTGGCGGGTTGACTATCAACTGCAACAATGGTAAGATAGTCACAAATCCGATTGTCGATACCGACGGAAGGTATTCTGTCAAGGTCGAAGGCATTCGTTCGTTCGAACTGTACAAGGACTACACTATAACGTTCCAGGTCGGCGACGAGACCAGAACAGTCACTTATTCGCCGTATACGTATGCTGCCAGCAAGTGGGACAGTGCCGATGCGGATCTTGCCAGACTGGTCAAGGCACTTGTGGCTTACGGCGACCTGGCAATGCAGAAGTGGCAGTAAGCAGCAACATGTTAAGTGATCCATCTTCATAGATGATTACTGTATAAACCAAATCATGAAAGGAGCGCGACTATCATGGAAAAGTACGAAAAGACTGAAATGGAAGTAATAAAGTTCGAAGCTGAGGACATTATTACTGCCAGCCCGGGAGAACAGGGCGAAGGCGAGGGAGACGAACTGTAGTCTCTGCCATTGACTTAGTCAGTTAAAGAGCCGCATATGCGGCTCTTTAATTTTATCGTGAGTGATTGTTTTCCATGTGTTTTACGATATGATCCCTTGTGGTATTAATTGTATGAAAAGGATGGTATAATCATTACAGTGCGTTTAACATGCAGGTTCTGCAGAGTCAGTCAGCAGCGGCGCCTGCATTTCCCTGCTTGGAAAGGCGCAGGCGGCTTACGGCTGGCTCGCAATACAGAAGTGGCAGTAAGCATCATTATAGAGTTGGTATGTTTTAGTTGTTTGTTTTGGAAGGTGGCAAAATGAAGAGATCGTTCTGCATTGTATTGTCAATCGTCTTAGGTCTGTCGGTACTCGGGTGCTTTGCGCGCCGCATTTACGCCGGAGATGATTCGACTGTATGCATTAAGGATATCTCAGCGCTGCAGACGATCTCGGGAACCGGAACGAATTCGTACAATGACAGTTCATCGGGTACATCAGACTCAGAGGATCTGTTTGCCGGATACGTGGATCAGGTCTTTGCAAGTTATTCGTCCAAAGCAGACGAGCCAAGCAGGGGATCCATCCATTCGGACTTGGACGGACCAGTCAACAACGCCATCTACAATGCTCTGAAGACTCAGATCGAAAAGGTCGCGGCGGGAGAGATCACATCAACGGAATTCTCCATAGATTCTGCAAGCGTGGGGATCGACAGCAGTGTGTATTACACGGCTGCGGATCTTGGAGTATCATCGCTCTTTGATCAGAACGGCTACTTGTCCGAGGAAACGGAGACCGCCCTTCAGAAAAAGGCCGGCTTCAGTCTCGGACAGATATTTACAGCTCTTTTGAACAACTGTCCGTACGACCTTTACTGGTTCGATAAAACGTATGGATATTATTACGGCATGTATGGGTACACCGGAGACAGATCGTCTGTTTTCTTCAGGAATACTATGTCATTCGGATTTTATGCAGCGGAAGAGTATAAGGCCGGAGATGACTACTTTACTGTAGACTCAAGTACCGGTCAGGCCGTGCAGCATGCAGCAGCCAAAGCAGCATCCATAGTTGCTGCCAACAAGGATCTTCCTGATTATGATAAGCTTGTGGCATATAAGGACGCGATCTGCGATCTGACGTCCTACAACCACACTGCAGTTGATGAGAACTGGGATTACGGCAACCCATGGCAGTTGATCTGGGTCTTTGACGAAGTAGAGAGTACCAAGGTCGTCTGTGAGGGCTATTCCAAGGCCTTCCAGTACCTTTGCCAGTTGTCGTCTTTCAGTAGCAGCATGATCGAGAGTCGTATCGTTTCCGGATGGATGTCCGGAGGCACCGGAGGCGGCGGGCACATGTGGAATGTTGTATCCATGGATGACGGCCGAAACTATCTTGTGGACATTACCAACTGCGATAGTGGTACGATCGGAAACCCGGATCTGCTGTTCTTAAAGGGTGCCATCGGAAGCGTTACCGGTGGATATACGATCAACTGCTACGGCACGGATATATGGTTCGACTACGACGATGATACGCTGGATCTATACAGCACGAGCGTGCTTACGCTCTCCGGTACGGATTACGAGCCTCCGCAGGTCGAAAACATCGTGCCAACCTATTCCGCAACGGTAACGATGAACGAGAATTTCAACCTGAACCTTTATGTGAAAGACCTTCCTGCGCAGTTTGCTTCGGCCTTTACAGTAAAGTGGACGTTCGACGGCAAGAACTACGAAAAGAACCTGGGCGAACTATCGCCGCAGACCGGCGGTCAGTATCCCGGCAGCTTCAAGGTGACGCTTGCGACCGTATTCTCGTACGAGATGACCAAGCCGTTCGTAATACAGGTGTACAGACAGGGGACAGAAGCCCCGATAAAGGAGATAAACTATTCCGTACAGACGTACTTCGTCAACCAGTATAACAAGACTTCGGACGCCCTGTTCAAGCAGATCTACGGCGCTGCGCTTGATTACGGCGCCTCTGCCCAGCTGTACTTCAACGGACAGACCAACCCGACGACCGGTCAGCCGTACGACAGCGATGCGGGCAATCTGGCCAACAAGACCACCAACCCGAGCTTTACGATCAACGCCACAAAGCCGACCAACAAAGCGAGCAAGAGCGGAAGCATAACAGGCATGGGAGACAGCATGACTGCCACGTTGATCTTCGGCTCTGAAACTTCAATCAAGATCTACTTTGGCTACAGCAAAGACATCAACGGACTTACTATTACCGCCGATAACGGGAAGATCGTAACTGCGCCGGAACTGGGAAGCGATGGCAGATACTCGGTGAAGATAGAGGGTATTCGCTCGTTTGAACTGTACAAGGACTTCACCTTCACATTCAAGGCCGGAACGGAAACAAGGACCGTCACATACTCTGCATATGCGTACGCCGCCAACAAGTGGAACAACAGCAACGCAGATCTTGCAAGGCTCGTAAAGGCTCTGGTAGCCTACGGCGAGCTCGCAAGGCAGAAGTGGCAGTAGTCGGAGGGTGCGGCAGCGATACTATAAGCTGATTTGTGCGATATATTCGGTGAATAATCGCAACTGGCAACAACTATAAGGAGGGCAGGGAACTGCCCTCCTATTTCTGTGCACTAAATAATATTTGATATTGTAGTAACAATGCTGCAGATTATATAATTATATGGGTTAGTTTAACTCGCCATGTTTTGGGCTATTTCGTAGTCTGAACGGAGATTTTTGCCACGAAGCAGAATAGCACAGGTTGTTACCGTTTTAGAAGAATACAGGTGAAACACTCATGAAAAAGAAGATTTCGATTCTACTGGGAATACTGTTAGTGATCGCACTCTGTTCGGTCATATCAACATACTCTGCTTTTGCCGCAGATACAGTTGCCTCAGGCTACTGCGGCGGAGAAGGTGACGGAACTAACCTTACATGGACGTTGGACAGCGATGGGGTACTGACCATAAGCGGTACCGGTTCCATGACGGACTATGCTATTGGAAGCATTCCCTGGTTGAATTATCGCACAGATATCACAAGCATTGAGATCAGTGAAGGAGTAACTGTCATAGGCAGTTATGCGTTTGCGCGCTGCACCAATGTTGAGTCAGCAAGCCTTCCGAAGAGCCTTACCACAGTAGACAGGAATGCTTTCTATAACTGCAACAGCCTTGCGACAGTGGTTTACTATGGATCCGAGTTAATGACGGAAGACATATCAATAGCGGAAAACAATGAACCTTTGTTGAATGCGACATGGATCTGCGTCGGCTTTGCCGATATTATTGCCAGCGGCAGTTGTGGAAATAATGTAATATGGACGCTTTATGCAGACGGTTTGCTGGTGATAAAAGGCAATGGATCGATGGCAAATTATAATTCATCGAACTGCCCGTGGTTCTCCAATCGTAGTCAAATAAGAAGTATCACAATTGAAGATGGCGTAACGTACATCGGTATGCACGCTTTCCGGGCTTGTAGCAATCTGTCAAGCATAACGATTCCGGAGAGCTTAACAAGCATAGGAGACTATGCATTTTATGATTGTAGCAAGTTGATAAGCATAACGTTACCTGAGGGCTTAGCAAGCATTGGGAACTATGCATTTTCTTGGTGCACCAGCCTGTCAAGGATAACCATTCCTGAATGCGTAACACACATTGGAAACTCCGCATTTGAAGGATGCATCAGTCTGCTAAGCATAACAATACCTAATAGCGTGACAGGCGTAGGAAACGGGGCGTTTCGGGCTTGTAGCAATCTTACAACAATAACGATACCTGAAGGCGTAACAAGTATAGGGGAATATGCGTTCCAGGATTGTCAAGGTCTTACAAGTATATCGATTCCTGACGGCGTAAAGGTCATAGATATCAGTACGTTTGAAGGATGCAGCAGCCTTGTGAGTATAAAGATTCCTGAAAGTGTAACGAGTATAAGGGATCATGCGTTCTATGGATGCAGTAGTCTTGTGAGCATAACGATTCCCGAGTGCATAACGAGTATAGGAGATTATGTATTCCAAGATTGTAGTAATCTGCAAAGCATAACGATACCTGATAGTGTAACAAGCATAGAAAATGGTGTTTTCTATGGTTGCAGCAGATTGACAAGCATAACGATACCAGGAGGCATGACGAGTATAGGGGATTTTGCGTTCTTTGGCTGCGGTCGATTAAAGGATGTTTATTATTCTGGAACGGAAGATGAGTGGGGTAGTATATCGATATGTTCAAATAACACTAGTCTGATATATTATGCTACTATCCACTATAATTATGTTTATCTTGTGTCTTCTGGTCTATTAGGCGAAGTCCTCGTCTGGAACAGATATAGTGATGGGACTCTTGTCATATCTGGAACAGGAACAATGCCGGTTTTTGTGGATGCTAATAGCGCTCCATGGGATAAACATATCGGCAGATTATCTTCTGTAGTCATAGAGGAAGGTGTACTGAATGTGTCTTCAGGCGCCTTTGATGGATTCTCCAACCTTACTTCTGTTACGATCGCTGACAGCGTTGTAAGCATAGGAGATTATGCCTTCAGCTCCTGCGAGCAGCTTGCAAGTATTGACTTGGGCTTGGGTGTTGAAACGATTGGAGAAGCAGCTTTCTTCGGATGTTCCGGACTGACTTCGATATATATCCCGACAAGTGTATCGGAGATAGAGGATGATGCATTCGGCGCCTGCAATCAGTTGACTACTGTATATTATTGCGGCACAGAATCTGATTGGTCACAGATCAGTATTGCTGATGGAAATGAAACTATAACAAACGCAGTAAAGCATTTCGGACATAACCTTGTTCAACATGAGGCAAAGCAGGCGACCTGCACGGAGGTCGGTTGGGAAGCGTATGAGAATTGTACGCATTGTAATTATACGACCTATGTTGAGATCCCTTCTCCTGGTCAGCATACTCAGGCCGAGCCGGTTATTGAGAACTATGTTGAGCCATATACCTCAGACGGCGGCTATGATCTCGTAACTTATTGCACGGTATGTGGTGAAGAAGTTTACAGAGAGCACATTGTTCTTCCTGCGATTTATATAGCGGCAGGCGTTTGTGGCGCTCAGGGCGATAACCTTACTTGGACGCTGGGCAACGATGGAGCGTTGACAATAAGCGGTGAAGGAGCGATGGCGGATTATAGTTACTGGCATATTGGCAATAACCAGTTCAGTTGTAATTCTCCGTGGTATGAGTACCGGAATACCATTAATACTATCGTATTATCCGATGGCTTAACTACTGTCGGCAAGAATGCGTTCAGGGATTGTTTGTTCAGCAGTATAGTTATTCCAAATGGATTAAAGGAGATTGGAGAAGAATCCTTCGCAGGCTGCACTTCGCTGACAAGCATCGTTATTCCTGACGGTATTGAACAAATAGGCGTATCAGCCTTCTCCGGATGCACATCACTTTCGACTGTGTCGATTGGAAACGGTATTGTTACACTTAATGAATGGATCTTCTGCGATTGTACAAGCCTTGGTTCAATCGTAATTCCGGAAAGTGTACAGACGATCAATTCGCCTTGTTTTCCCGGATGCGTTAATCTCCACGAAATAACCGTGCCTTGCAGTACTGAATGGTCGGCAGGAGGAGATGTGACGCTCACTACTCTACATCTTACAAGAGGTACAGGGGTAATGCCGGATTATGATATTTCTGTCTATAGTACGCCATGGTACAATTCAAAATCCAGCCTTACAACCATAATATTTGATGAAGGAATTACAAATATAGGTGATAATGCTTTTAGCCGTTGCACCGAGCTTTCTTCGGTCAGTATTCCGGATAGTGTAGTTAGTATTGGTACGTGGGCTTTTTCGTCTTGTGCTTCGCTTACTTCGATTAGCATTCCAGAAGATATAATAAGTATTGGAAATCAAGCGTTTTGGGCATGTACATCTTTAACAAGTGTAGTGATTCCAGAAAAGATTGAAACAATTGGAGCCGGAGCATTCGGGGATTGTTGTGGTTTAACATATATTGAATACAATGCAAAATCTGCAGTATTCATCAATGGCAATGGGGCATTTGGAAATGTCGGAATTGAGGGCCCAGGAGTTGCAGTAGTAATTGGAAATCATGTGGAATACATACCTTCATATTTCGTTTCTGGGAATATCAAGACTGTCAACATCGGTTCAAGCGTAAAAAGCATAGGCAATTCTGCCTTTATGGGTTGTTATAGTTTGACAAGCATTAATATTCCAGCGGGCATCACTTCTATAGGAGAATTCGCCTTTGCAGATTGCAGTTCGTTAACTTCGATTTTGCTTCCAAGTGGCGTTAATAGTTTGGGTGATTATGCGTTTATTCGTTGTGGTGAACTAAAAAGAATCTATATCCCTGATACGGTGATTAACATAGGACACGGTGCATTCAATGAGTGTTATTCTCCATTAACTGTTGAGTATGAAGGTACCGGATGCCAGTGGAATCAGATAAACGGCAACAATACAATTGATTTGTATTCCAATAATCTAATATTCCTTAAAGGTGACCACCAGTGGGAGGCCACGGATTATTCATGGTCGTCGGATAACAGCACCGTCACAGCATCGAGACAATGTCATTATTGTTCAACGTCAGAATCCGAGACCGCAAATACCATATCATCATCGACGGCGACTTGTACTGCAGATGGGGTAGTAACATATACTGCTTCGTTTACAAACGAAGTATTTGAGACCCAGACAAAGCAAGTCGATGCTCCTGCCTTAGGCCACGACTGGGCTGCTCCGACTTACACATGGGCCGACGACAACAGTTCGGTAACTGCGGCCAGGATCTGCAGGCATGATGCGACCCACGTCGACTCCGAGACGGTAGATACGGAATACGCAGTGGTAACGCCCGCAACCGAGACCGAAGCCGGAACAGGCATATATACTGCGGCATTTACCAGCGATGCTTTCGAAACGCAGACCAAGGACATAGTCCTGCAGCCGACCGGCTATGCTTTGTCGTACTCATGGGCAGAGGACAACAAGACTGTGACTGGAACTGCAGTCCCTTATGCGCAGGGTGCTGCTACGATCACAGAGACCGTTAGTGCGACGTATGAGGTCACAACAGCACCTACGTGCACAACGGAAGGTGCGGGGTTGTGGACTTCTGCAGCATTTGAGAGTGCTTTGTTTACTATACAAACGAAGCCTGTCGTGATCGCTGCACTTGGCCATGACTTCTTGCACCACGACGCTCAGGCGCCTACCTGCACAGCCATAGGCTGGGATGCCTACGATACCTGCAGCCGCTGCGATTACTCTACATATGTTGAACTGCCAGCACTTGGACATACTCCGGGAACAGCTGTACACGAGCACGAAGTCGCAGCTACATGCACGACGGCAGGCAGCTATGATGAGGTCGTTTACTGTACTGTTTGCCAGGCAGAACTTAGCAGAACTGCTCAGACAATACCAGCGCACGGTCACGACTGGTCCGAACCGGTCTTCACATGGGCAGCAGACTACAAGACCGCAACTGCGACCATGACTTGCAGCCGCGATGCATCACACACCGAGACAGCGTCCGCAGCAGTGACCGCTGCGGATGGCACCGGAACAGACGAGGGATATCTGGTCTTTACAGCCACCGTGGTATTCGACGGCGAGACATTCACAGACGTTCAGAAGGGCTACTGCTCGCCCAAGTACTCCGCAACGGTGACCATGAACGAGAACTTCAACCTTAACCTGTATGTCAGAGAGGTGCCGGAAGAGCTCGCATCGTGGTTCACGGTCAAATGGACGTTCGACGGCGGAAGCTTCGAGCAGGATCTCAGCGAGTTGATGCCGCAGGCTGGCGGTCAGTATCCAGGCAGTTTCAAGGTGACGCTCGCCAACGTTTACTCGTATCAGATGACCAAGCCGTTTGTGATCAAGGTCTACCGCAATGGCACCGATGCGCCGGTCAAGGAGATCACATACTCCGTACAGCAGTACTTCGAGAACCAGTACAACAAGACATCCGATGCACTGTTCAAGAAGATCTACGGCGCGGCTCTGGACTACGGCGCTGCGGCTCAGCTGTACTTCAACGGAATGGATAATCCGTCGACCGGCCAGCCGTATGACACCGATGCCGGCAACCTTGCAAACAAGAATACCAACGCTGCCTTTACGATCAACGCCACCAAGCCAACTAATAAGGCCAGCAAGAGCGGAAGCATCACCGGCATGGATGACAAGATGACCGCAACGCTGATCTTCGGTTCTGAGACGTCGATTAAGATCTACTTCAAGTACAGCGGAGACATCAACGATCTGTCAATAACCGCTGACAACGGCAAGACCGTGACTGCACCGGAGTTAGGAAGCGACGGACGCTATTCAGTAAAGATCGAAGGCATACGTTCGTTTGAGTTGTATAAGGACTTCACATTTACGTTTACGGCCGGAACAGGAGCAAACGCTCAGACGCGGACAGTCACGTATTCGCCTTACACCTACGCCGCCAGCAAGTGGGACAACAGCAACGCCGATCTGGCAAGGCTCGTAAAGGCCCTGGTAGCCTACGGCGAGCTCGCAAGGCAGAAGTGGCAGTAAACAGTTAAGTAACGGGAGGGCAGAAAACGGCCTTCCCGTTCTTGTATGGTCAGGTGCGTAGGGGTATAATTTAGATATACAAGCGTCTTTTTTTTAACATTCCGGAGGGCAAGAAGATATGAAGAAAAGAATCAATGCTTTATTGTGCATCCTGTTCGCGGCGCTGCTGATCGTCGGCGTTGCGGCGCTTTGTCCGCAGGATGCGTATGCGGCGGACTACGATCATCCTGCGCCGTCAAACATCCTTATAGACGTGGATAATAACGGCGGCGCGTTTTCCAGCGATAAGCTGTATTACAATTCGTACAGCCATACTTATACCAACGGCAACGACGGCTCCGGCTATCAGGCGTGGTACGATCCGGACTCCGGAACGCTGTATCTCTGGAATTACGACGGCGGACAGATCAGGGTCAACAACTCCGCGCAGAAGGAGCTTACGATCTACGTCATCGGGGACAACACCATAACGACGAAAAAGCAGCATGCCATATTTGCTGACGGATTAAGACTGACCATAAAGAGTTACAGTGCCAGCAGCGGCGAATACGATGAGTTCGATCCGCCTACGCTCACGATCAAACAAGTAAACGAGGGGACATCGGCTGACGGCTCGGGCATCTGCAACAGCTGGGCCAGCGGTGTTTCCGAGGACATGATCTTTACCGGAGCGGTTAACGTCCATGTTGACAGCTACTGTGCACGTTCCTGCAGCGGATTATATACCAAAGGCAAGCTGTACATCGAGGGCGATGCCGTTGTTGACATTAACGCTAAATACGGACACATTGACGCTTATCACCACAGCGAAGCGGTCTATGCGTATAACGGCGTATATATCGAAACCACCGGTACAGTCAATTTCTCCGCAGCCGCCAGGGATAACTGGGAGGGCAAGTGGCCCGGATACGCTGTCTACATCGAGAACGGTTCGTTCACGCTGCAGCCTGGCGCTTATTATGTTTCGCTCTCGAGCGTAGGCGAGAACATCAGCCTTTGCAACAAGACCCTTCCGGACATGGACTTCTACACCACCGAATACCATGACACGGCGGAACGGACGGATACTTACGCGAGACGGTTCTACAGATCCGATTACTATTCGCCGGAGGTCATTCCGCTCAACGGTTACTTCTTCCCCGATCCTGACTTCAGGGATTACGTAAAGCGTAATTACTATTACGAGTATCCCGGCTGGGTGATGGTCGAAGACCTGATGAATGAGTCAGCAATAAAAGTGACCGCCGGGGAAGACGATCCTTACTCCGATCCGGCCAGCGCGGCTTACAGCATCAAGGGGATCGAGAACTTCATGTGGCTGTCGAATCTCGTCTGGAACGAGGGACACCTGAAAGCTGTCGACCTGTCAAATAACAAGAACCTTATATACCTGGATCTCAGCAGCAACGTCCTTACGGCTCTGGACGTTTCCGAAAACATATGGCTGGTGGATCTGTACTGCCAGCACAATGATATTTCCGAGCTGGATCTTGCAAACAACATCGATCTTGAGGAGCTTAACTGCAGCGGCAACGCCATCAGGGCGCTGGATCTTTCCAACCAGAAATGTCTTATAGAACTGTACTGCGGCAACAACCTTCTGAAATGGCTGGATCTTAAGAAGAACACCAGGCTGTCAGTCATAAAATGCGGAAACGATCTGTACTACGACACCTGGCTGTCAGATCCGCCGGAGTACAAGAATTTCAACGAGATCCCGTCCCTTGACGTCAGCAGATGCGCCGATCTGATGATGCTCGAGTGTCAGAGAAACGAAATGAAAGAACTGAAGATCGGAAGCCAGCCTAACCTCGATCATCTGTATTGTTACGGCAATCTTTTGACTCAGATGGATATAAGCGGTCTTCCGATGATAATGGATGCGTATTATAACGGCACATTTGAAGCAGGGCAGTATTTCGACGAATACAGAAAAGACTTTACTGTTTTCAGATTAGACGGAACAGAGAGCATGCTCATCTATACGTTCGATGATATCGTGCCGTCCTATTCGGCCACGGTTACGATGAACGAGAACTTCAACCTCAACCTCTATGTCAAGGACGTCCCGGAAGAGTTCGCGTCCGGCTACACTGTCAAATGGACTTTCGACGGCTTCATTTACACGAAAAACCTCGGTGAACTGGATCCGCAGACCGGCGGCCAGTATCCGGGCAGCTTCAAGGTGATGCTGGCCAACGTCTACTCGTATCAGATGACCAAGCCGTTCGATATCAAGGTCTACAAGCAGGGCACATCGGATCCTGTTAAGACTATCGAGTACTCCGTACAGACCTACTTTGTCAACCAGTACAACAAGACTTCGGACGCGCTGTTCAAGAAGATCTACGCAGCTGCTCTGGATTACGGCGCATCCGCGCAGCTGTATTTCGACGGACAGACCAACCCGTCCACCGGACAGCCGTACGACACCGATGCCGGCAATCTGGCCAACAAGACGACCAACCCGAGTAACACCATAACCGCGACCAAGCCGACCAACAAGGCAAGCAAGAGCGGCAGCATTACCGGAATGGAAGACAAGATGACTGCGTCGCTGATCTTTGGATCCGAGACTTCGATCAAGATCTACTTCACCTACAGCAAGAGCATCAGCGACCTGAGCATTACGGCCGATAACGGAAAGACCGTTACGAAACCTGTGGCTGAGGGCGGAAACCAGTACTCGGTCAAGATCGAAGGCATCCGCTCGTTCGAACTGTACAAGGACTACACATTTACGTTCAAGGCTGGAACGGAAACAAGGACAGTCACTTACTCCGCCTACGCCTACGCTGCAAGCAAGTGGGACAACAGCAACGCTAACCTGTCCAGACTCGTAAAGGCGCTGGTAGCCTACGGCGAGCTTGCAAGGCAGAAATGGCAGTAAACTGACGATGCGTCCTGCGAACAACTGCGTCTGACGGCAACGATAAGAAGGACAGGGAGCTGTCCTTCTTTTTCTGTGCAAACTCTATAGTTTCCTCGTAATAACAATGTTAACCTGTACCCTAGTATATTCTTGTATTAATTTCTTATACCAAATCTGATGACATTTGCTCCAAAAGACAGTACAATACTCTTAAATGTGAAATAGAGGGACGAATATGAAACTTAAAACTGAATTCGTAACAAAGAATATGGGAGACACTCAGGTGATGGTCGCCGTCGGTGGTTCTTCTTTCACGGGTGTGGTCCGCAGCAATAAGACCGCGGCATTCATAGTCGATCTACTGAAAGAGGAGATCACCAGAGAGCAGATCGTCGCCCGCATGCTCGATAAATATGATGCTTCGGAAGAGCAGATCTCCGCAGACGTGGACAGCATTCTGGCGAAGCTCCGCGGCATAGGCGCGCTGGATGAGTAACAGCGAGCAGATCAACTTTGAGGAATACCTGGACAAATTCGGATCCCTGACCTATAAGAATAAAGGCGTCAGCATGATGCCTCTGCTGCGTCAGGACAGGGACCTTTTTACGCTTGTAAAAAAAGGCCCGGAGCGTTGCAAAAAGTACGACGTGGTGCTGTATAAGGACGGGCTAGGCCGCTATATTCTGCACAGGATAGTAAAGGTGAAGCCGGACGGTTATGTCATCCGCGGCGACAACAACTATGCAGACGAGTTCCGGACCGATGAAGAGATCCTCGGAGTAATGACGGCTTTCATCCGCGACGGCAGAACGCATACGGTCAAAGAGACCGGTTACCGCCTTTATTCGATACTGCGCTGCGGCTTTTATCCTGTGCGGGCTTTGTACAGAAAGGTCCGGCATTTCGGCGGAAAGACGCTTCGGAAGCTGGGACTTCGTAAATGATTTCGTAGAACGACAGGTCTGTCTGGAAGGACTGAATTGAACGATACAGAACGCAAAACCACATCCGCATCCACATGGATCTGGAGGAGCACCGAAGGCAGGCGTCTGGGGCTGCTCGCCCTGTCTTTGGTGCGCGTTGCGGCGGCTCTGTGCGCCGTGTTCGAGGCCCTCGTCCTTAAGGATCTTATAAACTGCGCGGTGGCCGGCTCCCGGGACGGCTTTGTAAGATACAGCATCACATTCGCTGCGATCATTGCCGCGCAGCTGATACTCTGGGCAGCCGCGCGCCGTCTGGACGAGAGCGCCAAAGCGCTGCTGGAGAACCGCTTCAAGGAGCGGCTGTTCAATACACTTCTAAGGAAGGACTATGCGGCGGTCACCGCTGTGCATTCCGGCGAGTGGATGAACCGCCTCACCAACGATACGGTGCTTGTTGCCTCGGCGATTACGGACATCATTCCGAATCTGCTCGGCATGGCCGTTAAGCTGATCGGCATCGTCGCGATGCTCATCGTCCTCATCAAGAAGGCCGCATGGCTCATAATACCGTTCGCGGCAGTCGTAATGGTCTTTGCGGCGCTTGTAAGAAAGCCGCTGAAGTCCCTGCACAAGAGCGTTCAGGAGTCCGACGGAAAAGTCCGCATTTTCCTTACGGAGCGGCTGACCAATCTGCTTATCGTCCGCAGCTTTGCCATAGAGGACGAAACGCTGGAGCAGGCCGGAGAGCGCATGGATGAGCACTACGCAAAGCGCATGAGGAGGATACGCTTCCTCAATCTCTGCAACTTCGGCTTCAACGTGCTGATGCACGGGCTCTACGTCGTGGCGGCGATCTACTGCGGCCACGGTATTCTTACGGGGAACATAAACTACGGCACCTTTGCCGCGGTCCTCAACCTCGTCGGGCAGATAAAAGCCCCGATCGTAAGCATGTCCTCGTACCTGCCGCGCTGGTACTCCATGCTGGCCAGCGCAGAGCGACTCATGGAGGCGGAGCAGTTCCAGGACGACATAAAGGGCGAAAAGAAGACGGACGGGGAGATAGCCGCTTTCTACGGTTCGGAGCTTAAGGGCCTTAAGCTCTCGGACGTCAGCTTCTCCTACACTAAGGAGGGCAGCGCCCCGGACGACGAACCGCGCAGGGTGGTCCTGGACGGCATTAGTCTGGACATAGACAAACATTCAATTACAGCGGTCACCGGACCTTCCGGCTGCGGCAAGAGCACGCTGCTTAAGCTAATGATGTGCTTCTATCCGCTGGACGGCGGTCAGCGCGCGATACTCACCGCGGAAGGGGAGATGGAACTGGATCCCACCTGGCGCGGGCTGTTCGCCTACGTTCCGCAGGGCAACCAGCTTATGAGCGGAAGCATAAGGGACGTTCTTACATTCGGGGACAGAAGCGTTCCGGAGGCGGACATCGCTTCGGCTCTAGACATCGCTTGCGCCTCGGACTTCGTGGCGGAGCTTCCCAAGGGGCTGGAGACGGTCCTTGGCGAACGCGGAAGCGGCCTTTCTGAAGGACAGATACAGCGCCTGGCGATCGCAAGAGCGATCCTTTCCGGTCATCCGTTCCTGCTCCTGGACGAGGCGACCAGTTCTCTGGACGAAGATACGGAAAAGGCGCTGCTTCGGAAGCTGCGTACTCTTACGGACCGCACCGTAGTGATCGTTACTCACAGGCTCAACGTTCTGTCTATCTGCGACACGGAGGTCCACATGGACGAGGATGGCGTTTCCGTAAAGTCCCTGAGCTGATCGCAGTGCATCGTGTGGGCCTGTAAGGCTCTGAGAGCGTCCCAGATGTTGTTTTGAGCGAAATCAGTACAAATATGTGATAAACGCTGTTTTATTGCCTGAAACGGCGTTTTTTGTTCCTGGCATGCGCATTTCCGCAGACCTAAAATGGATTGACAATTAAATATCTATTAATCGCTTTTTTATCATCGTTGTGCTATTATATTTAAGTTAACTGTTTTCTGTCAGTCATTCTAAAAGGAACTATGGAAAATAAGAGATACATAACCCGCGAGGGCGGAGCAACAGTAACCGTTTTCGTACCGTACGACTGCAAGAACAACTGTCCTTTCTGCATCAACAAGCAGGAGTATAAGGATCAGTCCGGTTTCAGCATAGAAAAGATCTGCAAAAGCATTCGCAAGCTGCACAGGGTCACACCTAAATGCGATTTCGTGTTTACCGGCGGAGAGCCGCTTTCCGATCTGGACGGACTTCAGGTAATGATGGACTGCGTTCCCAAGGGCCACAGGGTGTTCATCAACACCACCATGCCTGTTTCCGAGCATTTCCCGGAAGAGGCCATAATAGAGTTCACTAAGAGAAATCAGAAGAAGATAACCTGCATAAACGTATCCCGCCACATGATCCATTACGTTGAGGAGAGCAACGACGAGCTGCTGTCCAAACTGTACGTTCCGGTAAGGGTAAACTGCGTGCTGTTCAAGGGCTATGAGCACAAGAACATAAAGCAGTTCGCGGACCGTTTCGGCAAGTTCGGAATCCCCATCCAGTTCCGCGCGGATTATACCGTTACTACGCTTGACAACCTCTACCAGAAGGAAGGCGACCATATTCTGGAAGACCTCATGAAGAATTTCGAGTACCTCGGAATGGACGGCTGCCGCATCCGCTGCGGTTACCACTTCAACAACAACGGGCAGCACATTGCTTACCACCGCACGCTGCCGTACAGCACCATCACGGAGGAGCGTGACGGTGTATCTTACGACATTCTCTACGATGTTCTGATCAAGCAGAACGGGGACATGCACTCAGACTGGACCTACGTGCCGCTGGACTTCGAGGCTTACAAGAACGTTACCTTCGAGCCGTACGATCTGGCGGTCCGCGAAGGCAGGATCAAGTAATAAGAATACAGACAATTTGTTGCGACGTATAAAAAGACAGAGGCCATTGGCCTCTGTCTTTTTATGGTGGAGCATAGGGGGCTTTGCATCCTTTGCTGCGCAAAGTCTGCCGTCCTGCGCCCGCTTTTGCGTGCTCGGACCATCAGGGTCCACCGGACCCTGATGCCCTTTCGGGTCCGAGCCCCCTATGAAAGATTCGCACCAAAAGCAAAAGGAGATCTTGCGACCTCCTTTACTTTTGGTGGAGCATAGGGGGCTCGAACCCCTGACCTCTTGACTGCCAGTCAAACGCGCTCCCAGCTGCGCTAATGCCCCGCAACAAAAGGTATTATAACCGCTGCCGGGCATAATTGCAAGAAAAAGAATTATACAATAATGCCTTAGTTTGTATACTACAAGGGAAGGCGTTGTGCTAAAATAAAAGAGTCAAAAGAAAAGATCACTTAAGGAGGAACAAAAATGATAATCAATTTAGGTTCTACCGGTTTCATGAGAGTGCTCTCAGTCGTATGTTCGGCGCTCGTCTACTTCATCATCGCTTTAATCGTAATGAAGGTCGTCACCGCTGCTCTTAAGAAGCTGCTGGAAAAGATGAAGGTTGAAGACATAGTCAGCAAGTTCATAATCTCGCTCGTTAAGGCGGCCCTTTGGGTAGTTACGATACTCATTACGCTGTCCGCGATAGGATTCGACATCAGCTCGCTGATCACAGTGCTTGCTACCTGCGGCGTAGCGATCGCCCTTGCTCTCAAGGACAGCCTCGGCAACATAGCAGGCGGAATACTGGTAATTACTTCCAAGAACTTCGGCAAGGGCGACTTCATTGAAGTTGCCGGCAAAGCCGGTGTCGTTCAGGAAGTCGGTCTTCTGTACACGACCATCCTTACTCCGGACAACCAGACTGTGACCATCCCCAACGGAGCTCTTACCACCAACAGCGTTTCCAACTACAGCAGGGAAGGCACCAGAAGGGTGGACATGGACTTCGGGATCGCTTACAAGTCCGACATAGCCAAGGCTAAGGAAGTCATCGCCGCAATGGCTGCAGAGGACGAGAGAGTCTTCAAGGACCCGGCTCCGTTCGTTGCCGTGGACAAGTATCAGGACAATGCGGTCGTGTTCGCGTTCCGTGTTTACTGCAACGCCGCGGATTACTGGGGAGTCAAGTTCGACCTTCAGGACAAGATCAAGGATACCCTTGCTGCAAACGGCATAGCAGTACCTTCCAGACGTCTGGACGTAACTGTAGAAAAGTAATACATGTCTTTGGATAAGAACGATTATCAGGAACCTGTCTGTCCGTTCGACTTCTCGCAGTGGAAAGCGACGGCGGTGCGTGCCATCCCGGTCGGCAGGGTCCTGGAAAAGCTCGACGAATGTTACAGCCGCAGTGATTACGCTGCGGCTGTTCGCCTTGCTGATTACTGGATAGAAGAGGCGAAGGCAGGAAACGATCTGAGGGGCGAGTTTGCAGTGCGTAATGAGCTTATGGGCGTTTTCCGCAAGACCGGCGACAAGGATAAAGCCTTTGAAAACGCGGAGCTCTGCCTGCGGCTGATAGACCGTATGGACATGAAGGACAGCGTCACTCATGGTACTGCACTTGTAAATGCAGCTACTGTATACAAGGCGTTCGGCATGCCGGAAAGATCGCTGGATCTGTTTTCAGAAGCAGCCGGGATCTACGAAAAGGAACTCCCGGGGACGGATTTCCGTCTTGCCGGCCTGTATAACAACATGTCGGTAACGCTCTGCGACCTGGGATACTCCGAAAAGGCTCTAGAGCATCAGAAGAGGGCGCTTGGAATACTTGTTCAGATAAAGGATACCGAAGGCGAGCAGGCAGTTTCGTGGCTCAACATGGCCGACATCTATTCTTCTTATCTCGGAGAGGAAGATGCCGAGGAGCGCGTTAGCGAATGCTGCAAAAAAGCAATGGATCTTCTTAACAGTAACGATCTGCCGCACGACGGCAATTACGCGTTCTACTGCGAAAAATGCGCCCCGGTGTTACAGTACTACGGATTCTTTGAGGCTGCAGAGGATCTGGCTGACAGGGCAAAGGCGATATATAACATATAACCATAATTAATATTATGTAAATTAAACGGAGCCCTGTAATAGAGACTCCGTTTTGTGTTCCTCTTTTCTGTCTGTTTTATTCCTCGCCGATAACTACAAGTCCGTCTCCGGGCTTAAGATCTGCGGGACCGTCCTTTACGTAGGGAATGAACGGATCTTCTGAAGTTTTAAATCCCAGAAGTAAGTAACCCATTGAGTAGAGCCTGGTCTTAAGTTCAAGATTCGTAAGGCCCTCGGTCTCTATACCAAGCTGCTCCGGAGTCTTAAGATAGATCTCTGAACCTTCTTCGTCCAGGAATTCCTCAAACAAAGCGTTGCGCCTTGGTTCTTCGCATATCTGCGCCAGTATCATGGAGGACATGTCCGTTGCTACTATGAAGTCATCGCCGGTCTCGTAATTAAGCAGTTTTCTGTTGTTCTCGCAGCGTATCTCGGCGGTTATGGTAAATCCCAGACCGTACTTTTTCTTTATGTCCCTAAGCTTCATGATGCGCATTATTACATCCGTGTCCGCGTCCTCCGGGGACTTCTTTCTGTCGCTTAGTACTATTATGTGCGGCGCATCCTTTACTACGTCGTACATTACGCGCTCGCTGTCAAGACTTCTGTAGTCGCCCTCTATTTCGGATGAGAACTCACTGCTGTCCGGAAGACTTGTGTTGCGCTGGTCAGCAGTTATTCCGGCAAGAGTTATCTTATTAATGTTATCCGGAAGCTCGTTTATTATCGTCAGCAGCTCGTTGCTGAAACCTATGATGACTATCTCCGGTATCTCCGGCGGAGCAGGGCGGACTGTTTTTTTAGGCATCTCTACATTCTGCGGGTCGTCCAGTTCTATGTTCCATTGCTCTTCTTCGAATACTATGAACAGATCTGTCTTTTCCAGAACAGTGGAGGGTTCCGGATCCAGGATCACTCTTTCTCCGCGGTAGATCCCTGCTACAGTGCCGTTGTAAGCACTTAGGTATACCTGCCCGAAGGTAAGGCCTTCTGCCTTGGGAATTGCATGGAAATAGAACTCGAAGCCGTTGAAATTGATGATCTCCATGAATGCTTCAAACACGCCGGTCTGGGTAGCTGCGCGTGCTATGGTCCTGGCAACTACGTTGGCTGTATGGAGCGTTTCTATGTGGTTTTCTTCCAGCATGTTCGTGGGAAGCATGGATCTTTCGGATTCGAAGGAAACTACAGTCCTCGGCCAGATTTCCGAGTCTCTGAGGTCCGCGGATACAGCCAGAAGTGCTTTAACGGCAAGACCTCTGTCCGGTACGTGGATTATTAGGTTATCCGCGTTCTGAATGGCGCAGCATTCCAGGGAGTTTGGATTGGTGATATCTGCCTTTATGAAGGTCAGCCTGACGTTTTTAGGGACCTTAATGTTCTGCCTGACTGCGTCCTCCATGTCCGTTCGTTCCAGTTTTTCTGCAACGACTATGGTGCGTCTTCTGCGTCCGGAGGCTTTTATAAGCTGTTCAAGCAGGGCGTATTCCCCGTATCTGAATCCAAGGATCACCGTGTGTCCGTGTTCCACGATCTGAGGATTGTCCTTCTGAAGAGCTATCAGTTTTCCCCGGATGCCTCCGCTGAAGATACCTATAAGCATGCCTGTGAATATCATTCCTATCAGACCCAGGAAGGTGTACAGGATGATGTACAGTATGCCTCCGGATTCGGAGGAGGGGAAGGAGGAGGACATTGCGGACCTGAAGTTGTCCCAGAAAATGGCCAGGAAGCTCTTTCCGTCCTTGTGGAGCCCGAAGGCCAGCACAAGCAGGGAAACGATGAGCACGGAGCCAAGCACCGTAGTTACAAGCAGTTTTACCATGCCCGAGGTGCCGTTGGCCATCCTGCGGTCCAGCCAGTAGCGGAATCTCTTTTTAATGGATCTCTCTTTCATCTGTGTACCTACTTTCTTGCGACAGGTGATAAGCGGTCAGATAAGTTTTGAATTAAGATCTTAGCGGCAGTGTTATGTTTCACTAAGAAAAAAGGGGACGGTCCATAGGGCCGTCCCATCTGTCATCAGAAAGGTCTTACTTCTTTTTTCTCGAAAGTCCTGGGATCCTTGTACTCCCGGATCACTGCCTTTTCGGCATTGTACTCATAGAGCTTTTCGAGCTGTTCCTTTGTCAGTTCGAACTGAGTCTCGGACTCTTCCCTTATGTATTTATTAGATCCGAGCGCAAAGTTGTAGAAGTTGCTTTCGATGATCATGTTAGTGATCTTAAGCCTGTTGTTGGCAACGCTGTCCATGTACTTTACGTAGGTGTCCATTGCGCTCTGCGACATGTTTACTCCGGGGTTGGGCGTAAACTTCTTGGTAAAGCTGCTGTAGAATCCCTTGTCGGATCTCCAGCTCTTGGAAGCGAATACGACCAGACCTTCGGAGGAGGAGAGAATGTCCGTACCGCCCAGCATTCTGGAATCGTATTCAAGTCCAAGCAGGTTAGAGACTGTAGGCAGTATGTCTACCTGGCAGCAGACCTTGTCGATCTGCTTGGTCTCTATGTTCGGGTTCCAGATGGCGAGGCAGCTGTGATATACCTCGAAGTCTATGTTCCTTTCGTTGATGGCTTCGAAATCGGAAGACGAACCGAACTTCTTGCCGGCGAGCTCTTCTATGGCGTCGATGTCCGCATACGGAACGTGGTCGGGGGAGAGCACGATTAGAGTCTTTTCAAGCTTTCCGGCTTCCTGAAGCTTTTGTATAAGGATCTCCACGGCTTTGTCGACTTCCATGGCGGCCATCTCGTAGGCCTTGGTCTTTTCGGTGTAAGTCATGGCCTTTACTCTGTCGTCTTCTATCCAGTTGGAGCCGCTCTTGCCCCATGCCCAGCTTGTGTAGGTATACGGAGTATGACCGGAAACGGTAAGGTAGTATACGTTGAAAGGTTTATCGCTGTTGATGTAGTCCTCAACGGTATGTTCGACCATGAAGGAGTCGCGCTGCATCCAGCGGAGCTTGCCCTGGTTTAATCCCTTGGCTCCTTCGTAGTCTATGCTGTCCGCGTACATCTTGTAGCTGTCAGTATAATGTATGTAGCGCCAGTCGTATCCGAGGTTGGGGTGCGAGCCTGTGCGTCCGTACATGTTTATGTTGTTGTGATATCCGTAGCTCTTGTATCCCAGACGGTTAAGCTGCCTTGCCAGCGAGAAGTAGGTGTTGGTCTTAAGCTCGCCGGTACGGCTCATGGAGATCGGGAATCCGCTCTTGGGATAAAGTCCGAGCAGGTGCTGGCACTCTCCGTTGGACGTGCTTGTGAAGTGCAGGGCTGTGTAGTAATTGTTGAACACGAAGCCCTCGTGCGTTATCTTCCACAGCGTAGGCGTGATCATCGGGTCCAGAGCGTATCCGGAAAGACCTTCTACTGTAAAGAATACAACGTTGTAGTCCTTGAACGTGCCGGTGTATTCGTTCTGCATCGTAGGCGTTACGGTGCTGAAGTACTGTGCAAGCTGCTTTATGTTGTTATTGGAAGAATCCTTCTGGATCTGCGCGAAGTCCAGATTTATCTTGTTGGGTTTGTACTTGGCCTGCTCGGGATCTTCGGGCTCAGGGTCTACCGGAGTCGGATCGTCGGGCACGTCTATCTCGCTCTCAACAGGCCATATCATATGCTTGATGTCCAGTCTGAGCATGTTTATAAGACCCAGCTGCTCGACCTGATCGTTGTAGTTGGTGTCGGAATTATACAGTTCCTTGGGTGTAAGGTTTCCGTGGAACGGGATCGCGATGGCAGCCCTGCCCAGGAAATAGAACAGTACGGCGCAGATGAGCGACAATATGAGCATGCCGCGCTTCTTTATCTTGCTCTTGAGCGGTTTTCTGAGGAATATGAACGCCAGGATTACGGGCAGGAAGAACAGTATAAGTACATGTATTTTCTTGCCTATCATTATTACGATCGCGCCGATGTAGTCCGAAAGATGGTTGCCAGCTGCGGTCTTGAGCATGGAGGCAGGGTAGAAATCCTGCAGTATGTTCTTGGCAATGAACTCCACTCCGAACAGAAGCGACATTATGAAAGCCCATATCTTTGAGATGGTAAGGGAAGCTTTCTTGGGAAACAGCTTGGTGATGAACGAGAAGATGAATCCGTACATCAGACCGTGCAGGATATAGATCGGAGCGTATTTAAGCTCCATCCCCATGAATATGTGGAGCACCAGTTCCAGCCAGACTGTAAACAGCGGGAAAAGAACGAAGGGCAGGAAAGTGCTCTTCTGTTTCTTTGCGGGCTTGCTGCCATCCTTAGCTGCAGCGGCTGCGGCAGAACCGGAAGTTCTTGTTCTTGCAGGACGTTCGGATCTTGCTGCTTTTGTCTTTGCGGAACGTTCCGCGCGGGACGATGTGCGTTCTGTCCCGGAAGATGAGCGCGACGCTCTGCTTGGCGTTGTGCGGGTGGACCGTCCTTCCGCGGAACG
This sequence comes from Clostridia bacterium, assembly GCA_024689865.1. Taxonomy (GTDB): domain Bacteria; phylum Bacillota; class Clostridia; order Peptostreptococcales; family Anaerovoracaceae; genus RUG13409. The sequence continues at coordinate 23,519 of JAILDA010000063.1, forward strand.
TGCTGCGGATGCAGATGCGGAAGATGTAGATCTTCCGTCGTCGTATCTTGCGGCTTCTGCGCGGGATATGCCCGCGGCTTTATCTGCCTCGTAGCTGGTCATTGGCCTTTGCGTGCGCGGATATTCGTTATCCGAAACTGCTCCGGTGACTATCTGCGAAGGCGGAGTCCAAGACGGCCTTTCTGTCGATGTATTTTCTGATGCGGTCTGTGCCGTGTCTTTTTTTATGTATTCGTCCATGGTTGTTTGTCTCTTTGAAGTATTGATCCTCTTATCCCAATCTAATAATGAAGTATTATACAATATAATGTGCATAAACTCAAATGAATTATTCTACATATAGTTTTGCAGCTGCGGAAGATTTTGATGTTTCTATGCGGAAAAACCCCCGATTTCGATTGACTAAAGGTATGGGTACAATTAGAATGTATATGTATGGATATCAACCGTTAGACAGGAGGTCATTGATATGAAAAAATGGGTATGCCCGGTATGCGGGTATGTTTACGAAGGCGACGAGATCCCCGCTGATTTCAAGTGCCCCACCTGCAAGGTCCCCGGCAGCAAGTTCAAGCTTATGGACGAGGCCGCACCTCTGGCAGCAGAGCATGTTTTCGGCGTAGGAATGAATCTGGACGCTGTTACCAGCGAAGAAGACAAGAAGTACATCATAGAGCAGCTTAAGGCTAATTTCAACGGCGAGTGCTCCGAGGTAGGAATGTATCTGTGCATGGCAAGGATAGCACACAGGGAAGGTTATCCGGAGATCGGTCTTTACTGGGAGAAGGCAGCTTTCGAAGAGGCAGAGCATGCCGCTAAGTTTGCAGAGCTTCTCGGTTCCGAGCTTGAGCCTAACATGACTGCTTCCACTGCCAAAAATCTTAAGTGGAGAGTCGACTGCGAGTACGGCGCCACCCAGGGCAAGTTCGAACTTGCCAAGATGGCAAAGAAGTACAACCTGGACGCGATCCACGACACCGTACACGAGATGGCCCGCGACGAGGCCAGACACGGCAAGGCTCTTGAAGGTCTTCTGAAGAGGTATTTCGGTAAGTAATACCTTTTAGACAGCAAATGTTTCATCTGAGGGAAAGGGCGTCCTTTCCCTCTTTCTGATAATAAAAAGGATCTCTACGGGATGCATAAACTTAAACGTCTTATGGAACTGATACGTCAGGGGGAATATTGTAAGATAATCAGTTATTTTATTACTTTTCTGCCCAAACAGATCTACAGTCTGTCCGCGTCACTGAGGGATAAGAAGTTCGGCGGAAAGTCCGTTAACCGGGCCATACCTTCCAAATATGCCAAACAGGGTTCATCTCCGACTCAGAGTTCGGACTACCGCTGCATGAAGCGCGTATTTAATGAAGTTCCGCTTCTTCCTGATGACTTTTTCATAGATGTAGGCTGCGGCGAAGGACGTGTTCTGACCTACTTGTATTCGAAAGGGTTCCGCGGCAGATGCATCGGTATAGAACTGGATGAGGATGTTGCAAAAACAGCTGCCATGCGTACTGCATCATGCGAAAACGTTGAGATATGCTGCGGTGATGTTCTGGAACATCCGGAGCTTTTTAGGGATGCTACAGTCGTATATCTGTTCAATCCTTTTTCAAGAAGGATATTCAAACCTTTTGCAGAAATGCTTGTATCTGTCTGTTCCAGACCGGTCCGTCTGTACTATTTGAATAGTCTGTACGAAAGCGAACTGCAGGATAATGAAAACTGGAGATGCCTTTCCAGCGGTGCGATACATCGCATAGGTCTGCGTCCTATGCGGTTCTCGGTATATGAACTGATCAGACACTGATCCCGGCCTGCGATCCTTAATATCAAACTGATTGAAAACAGTGTGCATCGTGATGTATACTGAAAACAGCAATTATTTTTGATCGTAAAGTGTTCTGGAATCATACGGAGGTAAACACATGCTTATCAAACTTATCGTAGAGATCGTAGTAGGAGCTATCTGCGGTTTCATCGCCAACTCTCTCATGAAGGGCGATACCAGCAGCATCCTTAAGAACCTTATCCTCGGTGTAGTCGGCGGTTTCGTCGGTGGCATCATCGGCAACCTTCTGGGCGTCGGCGGAGGCTGGATAACCGGCATAATCCTCTCCATCGTAGGCGCATGCCTTGTAGTATGGCTTGTCAGGAAGCTTTTTAAGTAGGTAATATCACAGTTAAGAAAAAGCAGGTCCCAGGACCTGCTTTTTTGTTGCGGATTACAGTTTTCCGGCTTTTTGTGACTTGTTTTTTTGGTGATAAAAAGGGAAAAGCGGAGAAATGTCCACTATGTTTTATATGTAACATATGGTATAATTAATTACTTAATAATATTATTAAGGAGCGTCTATGGTTTCCATCTGCAGCGGCTGGGAATTTTCCGGCCTTTGGTCCGAGGAGTTCTTACGCGGCGAAGGGACTTATCCCGTCGTCGATCTTCCTCATAACGTAAAAGAGATATCACTTCATTATGCGTCTCCCTCCGATTACGAGGGCATCTACGGATACAGGCGCGTCATCGAATGCGGCAGCGAACTTGCAGGCAAAAGGGTGTTCCTGCAGCTTGACGGCGCTGCTCACATAGCGCAGGTCTTTCTTAACGGCGAGCTTCTTTCGGAGCATCGCTGCGGCTACACGAGTTTCAGAACGGAGCTTACCGGGCATCTTAAGGAAGGATCCAACGTTCTTGCAGTGCGTCTGGATTCCACTGAAAACAAGGAAGTTCCGCCTTTCGGCTTCGTTATCGACTATCTTACCTACAGCGGTCTTTACAGAGAGGCATGGCTGGACATAAAGGGTCAGAGCTTCATAGATGATGTTTTCGTAAGTACTCCGGATCTTAAGACAGTACATGCTGCCGTTAAGACTGAAGGAGAAGCTTCGGAATGCAGACTTACGGTGCTGGACGGTAATAAAGAGATAGCATCCGCGTCCGGAAAACCAGGAGATCTTACGATATCCTGCGCGGACGTTCAGAGCTGGCATGTGGATCATCCCAAGCTTTACACACTTAAGACCGAGCTCTTCGGTAAAGACGGCACACTGCTGGATACAAGGGAAGACACTTTCGGATTCCGTACAGCGGTATTCAAGGCGGACGGCTTCTATCTTAACGGAGAAAAGCTGTACATCCGCGGACTCAACCGTCATCAGAACTATCCTTACATAGGTTATGCCGCAACTAAGAGCCTGCAGGAAGAGGACGCAAGGATACTTAAGGAAGAGCTTTGCTGCAACGCCGTAAGGACGTCGCATTATCCTCAGAGCCAATGGTTCGCAGACGCCTGCGACAGGCTGGGGCTGCTTGTGTTTACCGAGATCCCGGGCTGGCAGCACATAGGAGACGACAGCTGGAAGGATCAGGCTGTTGAGAATACCCGCGAGATGGTGCTTCAGTACAGGAATCATCCGTCCATCGTTCTCTGGGGCGTGCGCATAAACGAGTCCCAGGACTGCGACGGCCTCTACGAAAGGACCAATAAACTGGCAAGGGAGCTGGATCCGACCAGACAGACTTCAGGTGTGCGCTACATAGAAAACAGTCATCTGCTGGAGGACGTCTACTCTTATAACGATTTCTCCCACGAGGGCAGCAATCCCGGATGCAAGCCGAAGGAAAAGGTCACAAAGGAAGCAAGCAAGCCTCTCATCATCTCCGAGGCTAACGGCCATATGTTCCCGACCAAGTCCTATGACAACTGGTCCAGAAGGCAGGAGCACGCGTTAAGGCACGCCAAGGTCCTCAATGATTCCATGGCCGACGGACAGCACTGCGGCACTTTCCAGTGGTGCATGTTCGATTATCCTACGCACAAGGATTTCGGTTCGGGCGACAGGGTATGCTATCACGGAGTAATGGATGCGTTCCGCAACCCTAAGATCGCTGCGTATACGTATGCGAGCCAGGGCGAGAAGGTCCCGGTGCTGGAACCGACTTCATCCATGGACATAGGCGATTACCCCGGCGGCAACATCGGAAGCATATACGTGCTGACTAATGCCGACGAAGTAAAGCTTTACAAAAATGATTATTATGTAAAAACATTTAAGCCGCAATATACAGGCGGCCTCAAGCATCCTCCGGTAAAGATAGACGATCTGGTAGGAGAGCTTCTTTCGACCCAGGAAGGCTTCCCCGAGAACAAAGCCAGGGACGTAGCGGCGTGCCTTGCCGACATTCAGAAATACGGGCCGTCCAATCTTCCGCTGAAGGCTAAGCTTAGGTTTGCCAGAGCTATGGCAAAGTACAAGCTTACTTATCAGGACGGCGTTGCGCTGTACGGCAAATACGTAGGAAACTGGGGCGGATCCAGTACGGTATGGCGCTTCGATGCAATTAAGGACGGCAAGGTCGTAAAGAGCGTAAAGAGATCCCCGTCGGATAAGCTCCATCTGGAAGTAAAATGCAGCAATACGGAACTTTCGGAAGGCTTTACCTACGACATGGCATCCATCCGCGTACGCATACTGGACGAGAATGATAACGCTGCGGTCTATGCGCAGATCCCTGTACGCTTCGATGCGGAAGGTCCGATACAAATCGTCGGACCGGACGTCTGCACCGCCGAAGGCGGAATGTGCGGAACTTACATAAAGACCACCGGACAGTCCGGAACGGCAAAACTTACGGTCAGAACGGCTCAGACAGAGCCTTTCGAGATAGAATTTACAGTTAAAGGAAGGCAGTTATGAAACTAAGTTTAAAGCAAAAGATCGCCTTCGGCCTTGGCGCCGTAGGCAAGGACATGGTCTACGCCCTGTCTGCCGGCTACGTTCTTTACTATTATCAGGACCTGCTCGGCATTAAGGCTTCGTTCGTAGGTCTCATCCTGATGGTCGCAAGAGTCTTCGACGCAGTTAACGACCCGTTCATGGGCATAGTCGTCGCCAAGACCAAGAGCAAGTGGGGAAGGTTCCGTCCCTGGCTGTTCACCGGTACGATACTTAACGCATTCGTTCTGTATGCGCTGTTCGCGGCTCCCAAGACTCAGGGCACCGGACTTCTTGTCTACTTCGCGGTGATCTACATCCTCTGGGGAATGACCTACACCGTAATGGACATTCCTTACTGGTCCATGATACCTGCTGTTACAGATACCCCTAAGGACCGCGAGAACCTCTCCGTTATAGGAAGGACCTGCGCAGGCGTCGGCTCCGCGATAATCCAGGTAGGCACCATGCTTTCCGTAAGCGCCTTCGGAGGCGGCAGCGAGAGAGCCGGTTTCAAGATCGTAGCTCTTATCGTAGGAATAGTATTCATCGTTACCGAGGTTATCTGCTGCCTTGCGGTAAAAGAGACCCACAGGACCAAGATGGAGACTCCTACCGTAAAGGAGATGTTCAAGGGTCTGTTCGCAAACGATCAGGCGCTTGTAGTCGTTATCGGCATAGTGCTTATAAACAGCGCCCTGTACATAACTTCTAACCTTATAATCCTGTTCTTTAAGTACGATCTGGGTCCGGCGTCCGGATCCGACTGGGTAGGAAGCTACACGCTGTTCTCCACGGTCGGCGGAGCTTTCCAGATAATAGGAATGATGGTCATCTATCCGCTGCTGCGCAAAAAGCTCAGCAACACTCAGGTATTAAGGATATCTCTTCTGGGAGCGATGATCGGTTACCTGATAATAATGGCTCTGTGCTTCACCGGCCTTTCCGGAAACCTGATACTTATCTGCATCCCCGGAATAATCGTCTTCGCATGCAACGGAATGCTTTCCGTACTTACTACTGTGTTCCTTTCCAACTCCGTCGACTACGGCGAGCTGAAGATAGGGCACCGCGAAGAGAGCGTGATATTCTCCATGCAGACCTTCGTAGTCAAGCTTGCGTCCGGCATTTCCGTCGCCATAGCGGGCGTCGGTCTGGACATAATAAAGTTCCAGGGCAACTCGGATCAGACCGGAGAGATAGTCCAGCAGACCGCTTCAGCCATAACGGGACTGAGGCTGCTCATGACCATAATTCCGATAGTTCTTCTGTTCGTTGCGTTCTTCTTCTTTAAGAAGAGGTTCAAGCTTACGGACGAAGTAGCCGAAGAGAACTCCAGGATACTCAGAGAAAAGAAGGAAGAAGCTGAGAAATAAGGAGACCTTATGAGTCTTATAAACTACAGGATAACAGTCCAGACCGCCTCCGGGCAGGAAAAGCTGGACGGCATGGCCGAACTTTCCGAAGGTCCGCTGCGCATAAGATGCGACGTTCCGGAAGGACATCTGCGGGACGTAGAGGCGGACATGCGTCTGGATATCGCGGAAGACGACAGGATATTCGTAAACGGATACCAGACCTGGACCCATTCTCCGGAGTTTGCTCCCGGAGACGTCCAACGTGTATTCGGCAAAAAGCTTCCTAAAAAGCTTACGCACAAGTTCTATCTGGAAAGATACGGTGACATCTTTTTCCGCAATTATCCGCAGACGCCCGGGATCTTTACCGGATATTCATACTGTTACATCAGAAACGGTGAGGAGTTCCGCCTGTTCGCGTCGTTGGACGAGGAACCCGGATATACTGTGTTCACAGTCGATACCGGTTCCGGAAAGCTGCTTATCGAGCGCGACTGCCGCGGCATAAGCTGCAAAGGGGAGCTTAAAGCATTCGACCTGTTCTACGCCAAGGGCTCGGAAGACGAGGTGTTCGACGCATGGTTCGATGCCATGGGCATTAAGGCCAGAACTACGGAAAAGCTTGCGGGATATACCAGCTGGTACAACCGTTATAACAAGATAAGCGAGTCCGAACTTCTGTCGGATCTTGACGGAGCAGCCGGGGTTCTTAAGCACGGCGACCTTTTCCAGATAGACGACGGATGGCAGGCTGCGGTGGGCGACTGGCTTACTGTGCGCGAGGATCGTTTTCCCTCGGGTCTTAAGGCTTTTACGGACGAGATACATCTGCGTGGGTATAAGGCAGGTCTTTGGCTTGCGCCTTTCGGCGCTCAGGAAAGCTCTGAGCTTGTAAAGAATCATCCGGACTGGCTTCTTAAGCCCGGCGGCAAGCCGTGGGCTGCGGGGGTCAACTGGGGACCGTTCTACGCTCTGGACATAGATAAGCCTGAAGTCGTTGAGTATCTGGCAAAGGTGTTCCGAACTGTATTCGACGAATGGGGCTTCGACCTTGTAAAACTGGATTTCCTTTATGCAGCGGCTCCTTACGGAACGGAAGACGAAAGCAGGGCCGGCCGCATGATACGCGCCATGAAGCTTATAAGAAGCTGGTGCGGGGATAAACTCGTTCTGGGCTGCGGAGTGCCTCTGATGCCTGCCTTCGGCCTTGTGGACTACTGCCGCATAGGCTGCGACGTAGGTCCGGAATGGGACAGCACTGCGCTCATGCGTATGACGCACAGAGAAAGGGTGTCCACAAAGAACAGCATAGACGATACCACGTTCCGCAGACAGCTCAACGGACGCGCCTTCATGAACGACCCGGACGTTTTCTTCCTCCGCGATGAAAACTGCAAGATGACTTCGGAAGAAAAGAAAACGCTTTACACTGCAAATGCAAGGTACGGCGGAATACTGCTCACGTCCGACGATTTCAGCAAATGGGACGACGATAAAAAGGCCGTATATAAAGAGATTCGCAGCATGTTCGGAGGCTGATCAATGAACATCCGTAAGATCAAAGGTTTTTGCACTGCAGCAAAGTGCGGGAGTTTCTTCAAGGCAGCGGACAGCATATTCATGTCGCAGCCTGCTTTCTCCCGGATGATATCTTCCATGGAGGAAGAGCTTGGATGCGTATTGTTCGAACGCAGCCGCACTGAGACCGTGCTTACAGACATAGGCAAGCAGATCCTTCCGGAAATGGAACAGATCGTGGAGCACTACGAGAGGGCTGCCCACATAGCTTCTGTCTATACGCCTGTAGGCGAAGGGAACATCATAATCGGTGAATTCCGCTTCGGCTGGTCGGACCGTTCCAGAGAGCTGTGCGCCGAATGGAACTGCAAGAACATAGGATCTCCCATCAAGACTCAGGAGGTGTCCGGAACTTCGGCTTTCACATCGCTGAGGGCCGGGGACATAGATTTTCTGCATACGATGTATACACCGACTAAGTTCCAGCCGTTCCTGGAGACAATACCTGCGGAACCGTTCAGGCACTGCGCGTATGTTTCCGTGGGACACAAGCTTGCAGGGAGGGAAGAGGTAAGTCTTTCGGACCTTAAGAACGAGAAGTTCATATTTTATGAACGCAGTCAGTTTCCGCTGATGTTCGAGAGGGTCACCTCTGCATGCGCCGAGGAAGGGTTCATTCCGACTGTCGTGTTCGAAACAGACAACACATCCATGATGATGAACCGTGTGGGAACGGGCGAGGGCATAGCCGTCATACCTAACTTCTGCAGACCGCTGCGCGGCGTCGTTGCCATTCCTATCAAGGAGATGCCCCACGAACCATCCTACTGGTTCTGGTGGAAGGAGAATACGCGTCCGGAAGTCCAGCAGTTCGTAAAATACCTGCAAGAGAAGACTTTCATCATCTGAACGTTTTTCCTGCTCCTGTTTGTTTAAACTATAAAAATATTACACTTGTAGCCACACTTGCAAAAACTGCAAGTGTGGCGTTGTTTTTTTGCATTACCTGCGCTTGTTGACTCAGTGTTAAAATTATATCAGGAAACAATAATGCTTTTTCAGATAAAGGAGGAAAGAAAATGTCACTTAAATTTGAAAAAGACAAAGTATATCTCATGCCGGTATTCTTCGGACCGTCCTCCATGCAGGTCGAGCCGTGGGAAGGCGGCCGCGGAATGAACGACCACTTCCAGCCCGGTGAAGTAAACGTTGTACAGGTAACCTACGAGACAGACAGGGAGACTCTTGAGGCAATGATCCCCGAGTGCTACACCCTTAACGATCCGTACGTAAGCGTAACTCTCTGCGAGTTCACCAACCTCGGATGGCTCAACGGCGCTACCTACAACCTGATCAACATCAACGTTCCTGTTCACTTCAAGGGCGAGAGGGACGAACTGGACGGAGATCTGGTACTTGCGATGTTCGAGAACCACTGCGATCCTATCGTAGGCGGCCGTGAGACCATGGGTTATTCCAAGCTCTACTGCGACATCCCCAGAGTCCGCAACGTGGACGGAAAGAAGATCGCTTATGCATCCAGCTGGGACTTCCGCTTCATGAAGATGGTAGTTGATACCAAGAAGCCCGCACCTGATGCTGAGACCCTTAAGAAGAGCGAAGCAAGATCCGCCGGTAAGATGCACTATAAGTACATTCCGGCAGTCAAGGAATTCGATGAGGATCCTGCAAAGAACTTCACCACTCCGGCCATCGCTTATCCGACCATCCTTCCGAAGTGGAAGAGACCGGCAGATTATCCGTATCCGCTCAGAATGCCCGAAGTTACCTATTGCGACGGCAGCGTAGAGTTCTACGATCCCGAATGGGGCGACTGGCCGACCTACTGGAATGTGGGACACGGTCTTGCAAGCCTCAAGTGCAAGAGGGTCATCGCAGCCAAGGTCCTGACCTACGACGAGCCCTGCGAGTACACCACTTGCTACAGACTCAGATAATTACTGCAGTCACTTTATTGACGCCTGCCCGGATCATTTCCGGGCGGGCGATATAAGCCATTATTCTTATTGATCATTTAAGGAGTTTTATATGGACGCTTTAGGTATCATCGGCTTGTTAGCCGGTATCGTGATACTGATCGTGGTCAGTTACAAGGGATTCCACGCAGTACCCACGACTATCCTTGCCGCGGCAGTAGTTCTTCTGCTCAACGGCATAAACCTCTGGACAGGTTTCTCCACCGCATGGATAGGCGGACTTGCCGGAGTATTCACAGCATATTATCTGCTGTTCCTCTTCTCTACCATCTTCGCTAACGTAATGCAGGAGACCGGTGCCTGCACCACTGTTGCTTACAAACTGATCGACTGGTTCGGAAAGAAGCACATCATGACGGTACTTACTCTTCTGTGCTTCGTACTTTGCTTCGGCGGAGTTTCCTTCTTCGTCATTATGTTCGCTATCGGACCCATCGCGTTCAGCATGTTCGCAGAACTGAACGTTCCGAGAAAGGCAATAATCCTTCCGGTAGCAGCAGGCGCAGGCGCATTCGTACTTGCTTGCCCGGCTTCCACACAGCTTTCTAACGTAATTCCGACTTCTCTCGGCACCACTCTTACCGCAGCTCCGGTACTTGGTATCATAATGCTGGTCGTAGGCATGGCCGCTTCCATCATCTACTGCGAGAAGGTATACGCTAAGATGATGAAGGAAGTAGAAGAGGGCAAGGATCCCGGCTGGGTACCCGATGCAAGCATTCCGGCTCTGCGCGGAAGGGATGAGGTCCCCGGCGCTGTAGGCGGATTCCTGCCGCTGGTAGTCGTAGTTGCTCTCATAATCGTAGGTTCCATACTCAAGTGGTTCGGCGGTAATGCTACTGAGCTTGCAGTAATAGCCATGATCGCAGGAACTCTTGTCTGCATGGCTCTTAACTTCAAGTTCTTCCAGGGTAAGCTCGGCGGACTCTTCAAGGGCCTGCTCGCAAAGAGCGCTGTAGGCGCTGCCGGTTCCGCACTGGTACTCGGCGCTGTAGTAGGTTTCGGAACAGTAGTTTCCAACACCCCGGCATTTGCCAAGGTCGTTGCATGGGTAATGGGCATCCAGATCCCGGTTTACTGGAAGGCCGTCATCGCCACCGCAGTACTTGCAGGTGTTTGCGGTTCCGCTTCTTCCGGTGCTAAGCTTGTAATGCAGTACCTCGGTGAATACTTCGTGGGATCCGGTGCAAACCTTGCGATACTCCACAGACTTATCGCTAACGCATCCGTAACGTTCGACTCTCTGCCGCACGCTACAGGCTGCTTCCTGATGCTGTCGTTCTTCGGACTCAACCACAAGATCGCGTACAAGCATGTATTCTGGCTGGATACTATAATCCCGCTTGTAATAACGCTTATATCGACACTTATCTGCTCGTTGATATTCTAGCATCTGTTAAGATCAAAAGCGGGGCCGTAAAGGTCCCGCTTTTTGTTGCGTAAAAACTATTATGAAAACGATCCGATCGCCTGTTTCAGCAGGGCGGATCCTGATCAGTCCTTGAATATTTATTTGCTTACCGAAAGATAATGGCAGGAGCCTGCTCCAAGGACCTTTTCCATCTCTTTGCGGAAGGTCTCTTTTTCCTCCAGCGGTACGTAGGCCTGTATGGTGCCCGCGAATCCGCCTCCGTGGACACGCGCGGCACCGCGGCCGCAGAGCACTTTTCTTGCAAGTTCTATGCAGTCTCTGTAGTGCGTTGCTGTCGGGTCGGACTGGGGAACAACGTTCTGAAGCAGCTCCTCCGAGGATCTTGCAGACTCATTGACAAGTTTCAGATATTCATTGAAATCTCCGGCCTTAAGCGCTTCTGCAAGCTGTCCTGCGCGTTCGTTTTCAGCGAAGAAATGTTCCGCTCTCTTAACTGCAAGATCTCCGTACAGGACCTTAAGCTTGGTCTTGTTATAATCGAATTCCGACGGATCCACTTCCCTTAGGACTTCTTTGCCGAAGTGCGCGGCGATCTTCTTCATGTCCGCGGGAATGGCTGCGTAATCCGCTGTAAGATCCGCGTGTTCAGTATGGGTATCTATGATGCAGAGTGCATAGCCGTAGTCCTCGAAACGGCAGTCTATGCGCTCTATTACGGGCTCTGAAGGGTCTTTAAAGTCTATGGCGATGATATTGCCAACCGAGCATGCCATCTGGTCCATAAGCCCGCATGGCTTGCCGAAGAAGATGTTCTCGGCATGCTGGCCTATCTGGGCTATCTGCACGTCCGTAAGCTTGCCGCTGCAGTACAGATCGTTGAAGATGCGTCCTATAAGAACTTCGTAAGCAGCGGAAGAGGAGAGTCCCGAACCCGAAAGCACGTCCGACTTGAGCTTTGCATCGAATCCGCCTGTCTTAAAGCCGGTATCCTTTATTCCTGCTGCAACTCCGCGGACAAGAGCCAGAGATGTTCCGAACTCCGCTTCCGAGGGTTCTGATCTGCTGAGGTCTACCTCTATGTCCGGATATCCTTCGGAACTGATCTTTACGATGTTTGTGCCGTTAGGCTCGGCTTCTGCGGTAATGTAAAGATCGATCCCCGCGGCAAGGACCTTGCCGTGCTGGTGATCGGTGTGGTTTCCGCCGAGCTCGGTGCGTCCCGGCGCTTTGTAGATCTTTATCATTTCTCCTCCTGCCTGAAAGAGTATATTGTCCTGGTCTTAAATATCTGCCCGCGCAGCAGCGTCGTGTCCGGGAATTCCGGATGGTGGGGGCTGTCCGGGAAATGCTGGGTCTCCAGGCAGATATGAGTGTCTGTATTATATAGTTGAAGGCCTGGCTGGTCCGTTTCGACTTCCATGTTTATTCCGCTTTCGCATCCTTTAAGTGATGCGACAGTCCGAAGGCCTTTTCCGTTAAGGGCGTAGCAGCAGTCGAAGTCAGGACGGAAACGTTTCTGCCGTTTGTGATCGAACCTTGTGCCGCGGACGCCGAGCAGATTACCGGTAGGGATCAGCTGATCGTCGACTTCCAGGACTTTATCTGCGATGATCTTAAGCAGATGATCCCCGGAGGGCCCGCCGCCGTTCAGGTTGAAATACAGGTGATTGGTAAGATTCACAACCGTAGGAGCGTCGGCTTCGGCCGTATATGTGATCTTAAACGCGCCTCCTTCGATCTTGTAATCGGCTTTAACTTTAAGCGTTCCCGGGAAACCCTGATCTCCGTCTTCGGATATAAGTTCCATGCAGACGTGGTCCCGACTTTGGTCTGTAACCGTCCATTCTTTCTTATCGAAACCTTCTGTTCCGCCATGGAGCGTATTTCCGTTCTCGTTGGCGTCCAGTTTGAATTCTCCGAAGAATATGGTCAGTTTCGCACCGGCTATCCTGTTGGCATAGCGTCCTGCCGTAATGCCGTCTCTGCCCACCTCCGTTCCGCGGAATCTGAGGGTCTTAATGCATGCGCCTGTGGTATCGACTTCCAGGCACAGTTCATCGTTTTGCAGTGTAAGTATGCTCATGCTTTGATTTTACTACTTTTTTGGGTCTAAAAACATATTAATTATACTTATTGTGATATAATCTATCGCATGAGGATAATTCTTGCCAGCACGTCTCCCAGAAGGCGTGAGCTTATAAAAAAGATAACGGACACTTTCGAATGTTCAGCATCTTCCGTAGAAGAACAGGCCATAGAGGACCGTCTTGTAAAGCAGGGCGGGTACTGCACCGAGGCCGAGCTCGCTGGACTTACGGTACGTGCACTTTCAAGAGCAAAAGCTTTTGACGTGTTCGAAAAGCTGGGCCGGCCGGAAGGCTCTCTGGTGATCGGCGCTGACACCGTAGTTTGTCTTCAGAACGAGATCCTCGGAAAGCCCAAAGACAGGGAGGATGCCGTCCGCATGCTCAGGGCACAGTCCGTGGAACCTCAGCGGGTAATTACAGGAGTAACTCTTATATACAAATGCAGGAAAAACACGATTCCAGGCTGCGAAAAAGGCTGCTGCGCAGATTGCTGCGGCACTACTGCAGGCGGGACTCAGGTAAGGACCTTTACGGAAGAAAGCCTGGTTTACTTCAATCCTTTGGACGAAGCACAGGAAGCACGCATACAGGCATACTGCGACACCAATGAACCTTACGATAAAGCCGGAGCCTACGGCATCCAGCTCGGCGGCATTGCTCTGGTGGACCACTATGAAGGGGACGTGGAGAATATCATAGGGTTCCCGGTAAACAGGATAAAGCGGGAGATTATCGAACTTTTAGGTTGTAATTTTAAGCAATTAACATAATATTTATTTTGACTATTTTATTTGGGAGGCAGAATTGAGCATTTATACAGATAACTGGATAGATGAGAGAAAGGATCAGATCGTAGAATCGCTCAGATCCATAGTTCGTTTCAGGACTCCGGAGGCTGAGGCGCAGGAAGGAGCACCGTTCGGACCCGAGGTAAAGGCCTGTCTGGAGAAGACTCTCGGAATTGCTGCCGAACTAGGTCTGGATGCCAAGGACATGGACGGCTACTGCGGCACCGTGGACGCAGGCGACGGAGAGGAGATGCTGGGAATACTTGCCCATCTGGACGTAGTTCCGGAAGGCACCGGATGGCACCACGATCCCTACGGCGCGGAGATAGTAGACGGAAAGATCTACGGCCGCGGCACACTGGACGACAAAGGCCCGGCTATCGCAAGCATTTTCGCTCTTGCAGCAGTTAAGGCTTCGGGTCTGGAATTCAAGCGCAAGGTGCGCATTATTCTCGGCTGCAACGAGGAGACCGGCATGGGCTGCATAAAGCACTACCTTGCAAACGCCCGCATACCCGAACTGTCGTTCTCTCCGGACGGGGAATATCCGCTTACCAATTCGGAAAAGAGCATACTTCACTGCACTTACAAGGCAAAGTTCAATTCCCACATCAGCATGAACGTCGGCGAAGCTCCTAACGTAGTTCCCGGACAGGCTTCCTGTACGCTGGAAGGCTTCAGCGGAACAAAGACCATAGAAGCCGAGGGTAAGATCGCGCACGCGTCGCTTCCCTGGGAAGGAAAGAACGCTCTGCAGGCTCTTCTTCTTAAGTTAAAGGAAGAAGACCTTCGTGGAATGGACAGAGTTAGTGTGGATACGCTCTGCGACGCATTCAAGGACGAGTTCTACGGTCAGTCCCTGGGGTTAGATAAGGAAGACGAGTCCGGCCGCCTTACATTAAATGTAGGCGTAATGCATTGGAACAGCGAAGGTTTCGAGCTTACTCTGGACCTCAGATGCCCTGTCAGCCTGCCGGAATGCTACATTAGGGAGAGAATCGAGCTTGCCCTTGCCGGTACAGGCGGAAAGATCGTTTACTGGAACTATAAGCCCGGCTACAGCATCCCTGAGGATTCGGAGATAGTAAGAAAGCTCCTTAAAGTATACGTGGACAGGACAGGGGATACAGAGGCAAAACCCAAGAGAATAGGCGGAGGAACGTATTCCAGAGAGCTTCCCAACGCTGTAAGTTTCGGCCCGGAAGGCTACATGTGCGAGGCATCCTGCCACGTTGCGGACGAATTCATGTCCATAGACCAGCTAATAATGAATGCGAAGATGATAGCCGACGCCATTACGGCTCTTGCCTGCGAATAGATGAGACAGCATCACATCAGGAACAGACAGCAGCTGATAGACGATTTCGGCAGTTACATAGTGGACGATCCCCGTGCCGCTAAAGGACGCTGGGCAGAGCTTTTCGGCAATGACCGCCCGGTTAAACTGGAAATAGGAAGCGGCAAGGGCGCTTTCATTACTGGCATTTGTCTAAGGGACAGGGACGTTAATTTCATAGCCTGCGAGGGCGCTTACAACGTATATCCCAGGATCCCTCAGAAGGCGGCTTCTGTTAACGTGCGGAATCTGCTCGTTCTTCCTAAATACATTACCGATCCGCGGGAGTTTTTCGAGGATGACGAGATCTCAGGCATATATCTCAATTTCAGCGATCCCTGGGGGAAAAAGAGATACAATAACCGACGGCTCACATACAGGGATAAAATAGAAGGGTACAGGCACATCTGCAGACCCGGTTCTGCTCTTGAGTTCAAGACGGACAACGATGAGCTTTTCCAGTTTACACTTGATGAACTGGCCTATCTGGGCATTGTTCCGGATGTCGTCGAATACGATCTTCACAACAGTCCGTTCAATGCTTCCAACATCCCTACGGAATATGAAGAAAAGTTCACAGAACAAGGTATTGCCATCAAATATTTGAGGCTTTTATTCACATAAATTATACATACCCCTTTAAAAGTATGCTATTATAATCACGAAAGGCGGAGGGGAAGCCCCCCGCGTGAAAGGAGAAAGATATGGGCAGAGGCGGCGGCGGAGGCGGCGGCTTCAGCGGCGGAGGCGGAGGAAGCTTCGGCGGCGGAGGCGGTCACATCGGCGGAGGAAGTTTCGGCGGAGGCCATGTCGGCGGCAGCAGTCACAGCAGCGGCGGAAGCAGCTGGGGAGGAAGCAGCCACAGCAGCGGAGGAAGCAGCTGGGGAGGCAGCAGTCACAGTTACAGCGGCGGCCACAGCTATGGCGGAGGATACCGCAGCTACGGATATCATTCCAGCGGCAACGGCTTGTTCCCACCGCTCTGGTGGTGGATCTGGGGAAACAACTCCGGCAGGAACAACAATAACAACAATAATAACAATAATAACAACAATAATAACGGCAACAAGGGACCGGAAAAAAAGCCGGAACCCAAGAAACCGGAAAAGAAGACCACGGCTGTCGGCTGCCTGTCCGTAATACTCATAATCGTCGCTATCATACTTGCGGTGATCATGATCAACGGCATAAACGCTTCCAAGGATGCGCACAACCGCACCAAGCTGGACGTAAAGCCTACGGTAAACATAGGCTACATAGACGATCAGCTCGGCTGGCTGGATAAGAAATCCGTCGTAGAGTCCGCCATGAAGGGTTTCTACGATAAGACCGGTGTAATGCCTTACCTTATCATAACCAGCAACATCGGCGGAGCTACCAACGAGTCTCAGGCACAGACCTGGGGATGGGCCAAGTACAAGGAGTTGTTCAAGGACGACGGAACGCACCTGCTGGTAGTCTGGTATCAGGTGGCCGGAACTCAGGACGACTACGCCTGGATGTTTGCCGGAACTCCCGCAAACGGAGTAATAGACGAGGATGCCATAACGGACATCTACTCTTACTTCAACAGGTACTACACATCCGATTACGACGACAACCAGTACTTCGCCAAGGTATTCGAAGAATCCGCGGAGAAGATAATGAAGCAGTCCGATACCGGCTGGAAGTACTCGCTGTTCTGGCTGATCGCTGTAATAGCCGTTCTTATTATCATGAACGTCATCGATTACAAGACCACCATGAAGATCAAGAAGCAGGAGGCTGCGGCAGAGCTTCTTAACGCCAACATAGAATATCCGGGCTGGAAGGACGAAGCGGAGAACCTCTCCGAAAAGTACGAGGACGAAGCAAGCGAGCTTGCGTCTAAATATGATAACAAATAATATATAGTTAATGTATTAGGAGGAAAACAATGGGAATTTTATCAAGATTCACAGACATCATCAGCGCTAACATCAATTCTCTGCTGGACAAGGCTGAGGATCCTGTAAAGATGATCAACAAGTATCTTCTCGACGCGAGAGAGGACCTTGCTGAGGTCAAGAAGGAGACCACCGAGGTCATGGCAGAAGAGACCAGAGCACTGCGCAAGGTAAACCAGAATGCGGCTGAGGTAGCAAGGTATGCCGAGCTCGCAAAGAAGGCTCTTACCCAGGGCAACGAGGGAGACGCAAAGGTCTTCATCGCCAAGAAGCAGGAGCTCGAAAACACCGGTGCTTCTCTCCAGACTGCATATGCTGCAGCTCACGAGAATGCCATCAAGATGCGTCAGCTTTATGATAAGCTTGCTTCCGACATCGCTCAGCTCGAAGCCCGCAAGGCAGGCATAGAGGCAAAGGTCTCCATCGCTAAGACCCAGCAGAAGGTCAACGCTTACTCCAACAAGGGCGAGAAGTTCGACGAAGTAATGGGCAAGATCGCAGACATGGAAGATAAGGCCAACAAGATGCTCGACGTAGCTAACGCTGCTGCAGAGCTCGAAGCCAGCGCTGTTGACGAGGCCATCGCTCTCGAAGACAAGTATAAGGCAGGCGTTACCGCTTCCGTAGACGAAGAGCTTGACAGACTTAAGAAGGAACTCGGACTGTAATCGTCCGTAAGCAGACTTAGATAGTCTTACAAAAAAAAGAAGCGGCATCCGAAAGGGTGCCGCTTTTACCATGTTTTTCTGCGGGTAGATGCAAGGTAGCAGTTCAGATGTACATCTCGATAGCAGAATGCAGATTCCTGATGTTAACTAGTTTTCCGCCTTCTGCCTTTTCTCCGTCCAGGGACCAGTCGATGTCTTCTTCTGTCTCGAAAGTTATGTCCTTTGCTTTGAAGAATTCGAACATGCTGCCGGTAAAGTCGTTTGAGAGAACTCCTGTAACTATCCTGTTGGTCTCTGCAAGGTTGTTGGGATATTTTACAAGTATTACTTCGAAAAGGCCGTCGTGCAGATCCACTATGTTCTCCGAAAGTTTTACAAGTCCGGCTACGGAACGGGTGTTGGATACCGAGCAGTAGATGTATTCGCCCTCCAGTTCGCGTCCGTCAGCGGTTATCTTAGCTTTATATCTCCGCATGTTGCCCAGCTCCTTTATTCCCTCCAGAAGATAGGCCATGTGTCCTATGGAATTCTTAAGCTCCTGGGGTGCGCTGTAAGAAGCGGCCGAGAAGGCCCCAAACGTGGCGATGTAACTGAAATTGCGGTCCTCGCCGAACTTTCCTACGTCTATGCCCATTCGCACCGATTTGCAGATGTTTACGGCTGCTCCGGTGGGTGAAGAAGGTATGCCGAGGGTGTCTGCGAAATCGTTGGTGGATCCTGCCGGTATGTATCCGAGAGGAACCTTTGCGCTCATCTCGGAGGTAAGGAGTCCGGATATCACTTCGTTGAGCGTACCGTCGCCTCCGCAGCATACAACAAGGTCGTAGCCGTTCCTGAAGGCATTGGCGGCAAGTTCCTTGCCGTGTCCTCTGTACTGTGTTATGGCAGTCGTAACGATGCATTCGTTGTTGCAGAACACTTCGATGACATCGAAGAGCTCGTTGCGCATGCGCAGTTTTCCGGCTACAGGGTTTACTATAAGCAGAACATTCTTCATTTTATTCTCCGTTCTTATTTCTTTATATTTATATTAAACCACAGCAATGATAAAATATAAATAGTAATTAGCCGGGAATGGGACAGATAGTCTTGTGCATCATTTGCGGACGTAAGGAGACGGACATGAAGTACATAGGTGTAGACATAGGCGGCACTAACATAAAAATGGGGCTCGTAGACCTGGATGGCAGTGATCCGGTCATCATGGCAAGATCTTCATTTCCTTTTGATCATATGTCATGCGCAGATCTTTGCAAGGCAATTAAGGAGCACTCGGAAATAATGGCCGCGGACGCAGGCCTTAGGATCGACGATATCTCAGGCATAGGTCTCAGTGTTCCCGGAAGCATAGACAGGGAAGGCGAAAACATACTGCATTCCTACAACATGGGTTATCATAACGTACCGATAAGGGCTGAACTTCAGAAACTGTTCCCCGGGAAAAAGATATCGATGGCAAACGACGCCAATGCGGCGGCATTTGCGGAGCTTTACGCAGGTTCGCTTAAAGGCTGCCGCAATGCGCTGCTTCTTACCATTGGTACAGGCCTTGGTTCCGGACTCATACTGGACGGAAAGGTGTTCAACGGCGGGCAGGGACGGGGCTGCGAGCTTGGCCACATGACGTTCAAGGTTGGCGGAATACAGTGTAACTGCGGTCAGAGCGGGTGCATGGATGTCTACCTTTCGGCTACCCGCATAGCCAGAGACGGCAGGGAGCTTCTGGGTGAGGAATACGCGGATGCCAAGGCGGTTCTGGATCTGAGCAGAAGCGGGGATCCTACAGCTAAAATGATCATGGATTCCTATCTGGACGATCTCTCGACTGCTATCGCCGCTCTTTGTGCAACTTTCGACCCTGAAAGGATAGCGCTCGGCGGAGGATTCAGCGCTGCAGGAGACGCGCTTTACGTTCCGCTCAACAAGCTGGTAGCGCAAAAGAATTTTCACAGGATAGCATACGACATAGTGCCTGCAAGATTCCTTAACGATGCAGGAGTCCTGGGCGCGGCGTATCATGTTCATTTGACATAAGCTAATCAAAATACTAAAATTACAGGGTATAAGAAAACCGGGGCTTACGGCCCCTTGCAACGAAGTTGTAAAGGAAAATATAAATAGTTAAGGAGTAAGATCATGGAAGAAAAGAAAGGTTTTGTAAAAGAGTTTAAAGAGTTCATAATGCGCGGCAACGTGCTGGATATGGCCGTAGGCGTCATAATAGCGACCGCGTTCGGCAAGATCACCACGTCCCTCGTAAAGGACGTGTTCATGCCGTTCATCAGCTGGATCTTCGGCGCAAGGGACATGACGGCTCTGAACATAGTTGTAAGAGAAGCAGTTACCAACGAAGCCGGCGATGTAGTTAAGGAAGCGATCGTCATCGGATTCGGAACATTCGTTACCGCGATCATAGACTTCATACTTGTAGCTCTTGTTGTATTCCTGATAGTTAAGGCGTTCAACAAGGCAAGAGCAAAGGCCGAGGCAAAGAAGAAAGCAGAGGCAGAAGCCGCTGCTGCGGCCGCTGCCGAAGAACCGGCTCCTCCCACACAGGAAGAGCTTCTTGCTGAGATCAGAGATCTTCTTAAAGCATCCAAGTAAGCGTATCTACACGAAAGGATCAAATCAATGGCTAAATGTGTTAAATGCGGAGCGGAGCTGATCGAAGGCGCTAGATTCTGCAGGGAATGCGGCGCTAAGATAGAGGCTCCTGCGGTCACCGCGGAAAAGGTCGCTGCCGTTAAGAGCGAGATAGAGACTACTGCCGTAAGTCTCAGAGAGCTTACAGATAAGATGCTCGCGACATACGTTGCAGGCATGAAGGATCTGGAGGATGCTGTCGCAAAAGCCAAGGCCGAATCTGCATCCAAAGAGGCTGAATACGAAGTTAAGCTCAGGGAGAGCAGTGTTCTTCTGGAAGCAAAGACCAGAGAGCTGAACGAGCTTACCGAAAAGTATTCCAAGCTCCAGATAATCAATCAGCAGCTCCAGACCGAAAAGTACGACGCTCAGTCCGCTGTTACGGAACTAAACAATAAGGTAGCCGCGCTTGAACAGGCAAGGGCATCTCTTGTTGCCGCGCTCAATGCACAGCAGGCTATTCCCGCGTCAGTTCCCGCACAGGCACAGCCTTCTGTTTCTGTACAGGAGCAGACTTCGCCGGTCGTACCGATTCCGGATGCGGCTCAGCCGGACCCTGCAAAAGAGGAAGCGTAATGAGCGGGTCCGGACTTAACGGAAAAGGGTTCTTTTCAAACTTGTTCTCCGGGATAAAGGAAAAGAGCGGATCTTTTGCCAGGAATGCGGTCATCGGCAAAAAGCAGACTTTTCAATGTTCCGTATGCGGACATGATCTGCAGCCTTACGATAAGACCTGTCCGGCCTGCAGGAGTTCAGCTGAAGACCGCATGAGCACATCGGTTTGCAAGGACTGCGGATGCCGGATCCCATCGTGCAGCAGATACTGCATCATCTGCGGATCGAAACAAGACTAGGCAGCTTAACAGATATGCAGCAAAGAAAAAAGCTCAGAGATCATCTCTGAGCTTTTTTGGTGCGGTATAATGGACTTGAACCATCACGGTGTTACCCATACGGCCCTCAACCGTACGCGTCTGCCAATTCCGCCAATACCGCAGGCAACGCAGTAATTTTAGCACAGGCACTTTGCCTTGTAAAGCATTATTTTATGCTAATGCGTAAGTTTTTATCAGGTAGAGGATAAGGAGCATCAGCGGGAAATAAACGTAGTACGCTACCTTTATCGCAAGTTTGTTTGGACCTCTTTCTCCGTTGTATAACCAGGTAAGGATGACTGCCAGCAGAGCAAAGAATTTGTCCGGGACAGTATAGTAGAACCCGTCGACAAGTATGTTTAGATAATTGTCAGCAGTAACATATATTACTATTACAGCAAAGCATACGAGCTGCAGAGTTCTTGTGTAAGTAACGTTGCCGCAGAGATAGAGTATCCCGGCGATGATGATGCCGAAGTCTGCAAGCTCGCAGTTGAGGTACTTGCAGGCGACGGTTCCGGCCCAGCACAGGATTATGATCGTTGCGAAGGTGATCACCATGTTGTTTACGCGGATCCTTATGAAATCTATCGCGTTCATTATTATGAAAGCGATGAGCAGCGTCAGCATGATGCTCTGCTGGGAAGTATCCCACACTTTGCCGCAGAACAGCAGATCGCCGGGGATCTCTGATATTACGGCAAATACGACGAGCCTTCGAAGGTAAGCCCAGCGGTCCTGGCTGTGCTTTATACCTTCCACCATCAGGAATACGAATATGGTATACGAAAAATAGAACAGGTAGGTCTTCCAGTCGACCTCGTGATTGTCCGTAAATACCTGGGCGCAGCCCACGGTCATTGCTAGAAATGCTATTATTCTTAATACAAAGGCGTTTAAGCCCGGTTTTTTTCTTGTCTTCTTTTCTTTCATTACAAGATCATTATACCATTTTCACGGCATTTTGTCTTTGTTTCATCGTCCCAGACTGCGGACTGTACTTCTCCGATGTGTGCGGAGCCCAGAAGAAGCATGCAGAGTCTGCTCTGACCTATGCCGCCTCCGATGGTGTAAGGAAGCTGACCCGCAAGGAGAGCTTTGTGGTAGGGCAGTTCCTTCCTGTCCGTGCAGCCGGATATTTCCAGCTGTTTTGCAAGGCTTTCCGGAGATACTCTGATTCCCATGCTGGATATCTCCAGAGCCTGCCCAAGCACTTCGTTCCAGAACAGGATGTCTGCGTTGAGTTCCCAGTCGTCGTAGTCCGGAGCTCTCAGGTCGTGAGGCTTGCCGCTTTTAAGCGCGCCGCCGATGCGGAGGATGCAAGTAGTGTGATGATCCTTAAGATAAGCGTTTTCACGTTCCTTGGCCGTAAGGTCCGGATACATGTCTTCCAGTTCCTGGGAATCCACGAAGCTGACGTTGCGGTCTTTGTAGGACAGCTCGTAAAGAGCAGGGTAGTCTTTACGCAGCAGAAGTTCGGTGTCGCAGATGGCATAAACTATGCGTCGAACTGTATCTTTAAGGAAATCTATGTTTCTGTCCGCGATGTTGATGACTTTTTCCCAGTCCCACTGGTCTACGTATACGGAATGGATGTTGTCCAGGTCCTCGTCGCGCCTTATGGCGTTCATGTCCGTGTAAAGACCGCGGCCCTCGTAAAAATGGTAATCCTTGAGCGCCTGTCTCTTCCACTTGGCAAGAGACTGAACCACCTGACATACGCGTCCGTCTTCTTTAATGTCGAACTCTACCTTTCTTTCCACACCGTTCAGGTCGTCGTTGAGACCTGTTCCTGCTTCCAGGAACAGCGGCGCGGAAACTCTGCTGAGGTTAAGAGCCTCGGACAGTTTGTGTTCGAATATCTGGTGTATCTTGCTGATGGCTTTCTGAAGGTCGTAGGAGTCCAGTTTAGCTCTGTAGCCTTCCGGTATTATGATGCTGCTCATATTCTGCTCTCCAGCTGTTCTATGGTGGCTATCTGCGCGCATACCGCGAACACTTCCATGGCCGGTATAAGTTCTTCCACGGGCGGGAAAGATGGCGCAATACGCAGGTATCTGTCGTCCGGGTCGTTGTGATAAGGATGAGTGGCTCCGGGACCTGTCATGGTAACACCGCAGGCTTTAACGAGTTCGTTGATCCTTGTTGCCGTACCGTCGTTAGCTATGAATGTGATGAAATAACCGCCCTTGGGCTTGGTCCATGTTCCGGCGCCTTTACCTTCCAGTTCTTTGGAAAGGGTATCGAATACTGCGTCGAACTTGGGCCTTAGTATCTCGGCGTGCTTTTTCATTACGTTAGGAACGCCGCCCTGGCTCTTAAGGAAGCGCACATGGCGCAGCATGTTCATCTTATCCCAGCTTATTGTTTCGTATTTTACCTGACTCTCGGTAAAGTCCACGTTTGCTTTTGAAGCCCCGAAGAATCCTATTCCGGAACCTGCCATGGTTATTTTGGATGTGGATCCGAACATGTAGACCATGTCCGGGTTCCCAGCTTTCTTGCACTCGTCCAGTATGTTGAGCAGGGGAACGTCCTCGTAGATGGCGTGGACCATGTAGGAGTTGTCCCAGAATATGCGGAAATCTTTTGCTGCCGGCTTGAGGGCGGCAAGTTCTTTTACGACTCTGTCGGAATAGGTAATTCCCAGAGGATTGGAGAACTTAGGAATGCACCACATGCCCTTAACGGTAGGATCGCTCTCTACGTATTTACGGATGGTGTCCATGTCCGGACCCTCTTCGTCGGTAAGGACCTGGATCATATCTATGCCGAAAAACTCGCACATGCCGAAATGTCTGTCGTATCCGGGAACAGGACAGATGAACTTTATTTTATCGTATTTGCCCCAGGGCTTCTCGGACCCCAGTACGCCTTTAAGCATGGCGCGGGCAAGGCAGTCGTACATGAAGTTTATGGAAGACGCTCCTACTACTATGGTCTCTTCGACAGTGGTCCCAAGAAGAGCGCCGAAGTATTCTCTTGCTTCGCGAAGTCCCAGAAGGGCGCCATAGTTCCTGGCGTCAGTACCGTACATGTCGCGGCAGTCCGTTCCGGAGTTTATCATGTCCATCATGGGCATTATCATGTCCAGCTGCTGCGTGGAAGGATTGCCTCTGGCAATATTAAGAGCCAGGTCCATGTCTTTGTACTTCTGATATCTTTTCATAAGTTCGGACTTGGCTTCGGCAAGTTCCTGCCGGTTCATGCTCTGATAAGTTTTCATGGCAAACCTCCTTTAGATATAATATTTTCTTATTTTATCTTCTTGAAGATAAAAGAGCAAGTAATTATACTTTATTTATACAGAAAAACCACGGATGGTGATTAAATGTTCGAATATGACATCGATTCTCTGGATATTAAAAAGATCGCGGATTCCGGTCAGACGTTCCGTATGTCTCCGGTTCCGGACCTTAGTCTTAAGTCCGGTCACGACATATACAGGTGCATAGCCGGGGATAAAGTCTGTCTTGCAGGGGGAGGGAAAGTATATTACCGTTCTCCGGAAGAAGACTGCCCGGAAAATGATGCTTTCTGGAAGCGATATTTCGATCTGGATACGGATTACGAAGCGTTCATCGATTCCATAGATCCGGAAGACCGCTATCTTTCCGCCGCCGCGGAATTCGGACGCGGAATAAGGATACTTAAGCAGGACCCGTGGGAGATGCTGATAACTTTCATAATCTCCCAGCGCAGGAGCATTCCGTCGATCAAGACCTGTGTGGAGGCTCTCTGCAGAAGATGGGGAAAGCCGGCAGGAGACGGTCTGCATGCTTTTCCGACCCCTGAGGAGCTTTCGGCAGCATCATTAAGCGAGCTTTCGGAGTGTTCTCTTGGTTACCGTGCTGAGTATGTCTATCTTGCTGCACAGGGAGTTTGCAGCGGTGATGTTGATCTTTCCGCTATGGCGTGCATGCCGGATCCGGAACTTTTCGATTCGCTTACAGCATTAAGGGGCGTTGGACCGAAAGTTGCAAACTGCGTAAGTCTTTTCGGTTTCTACCGCATAGGCGCTTTCCCGATCGACGTATGGATAGACAGGGTGCTGAAAGAGTATTATCCGAACGGCTTCCCGATGAACAGATATGAAGGGTATGCCGGAGTGATGCAGCAGTACATGTTTTTTGCAGCCAGAAAGGCCTGAAGGAGGATATATGGATAAAGCAGTTAGAGTAGCAAGACGCAACTGCATGCTGACGCTTGCGTGCGCACTTATAGTTCTTATCTGCGTCTGCATAGGCGTGACGATGAATCTGACGACTATCTACGACGAGAACTTCGATCATATGGGTCTCAGGACATTCTGCATGTTCACGGTCAATTCCAACATACTGTGTGCCATCGGAATGTCTCTTCTGATCTCGTATTGTGTCGACGGACTCAGAAAGCATAATTTCCATGTTCCGAAATGGGCCATGGTCATCGTATTTGCGGGCGTTACTTCCGTTACTCTCACGTTTCTGGTATCGCTGTTCATTCTTGCTCCGGTCAAAGGGTTCGTGTTGATCTTTACCGGTTCGAGGTTCTTCCTGCATGGATTGTGTCCGATACTTGCCATCGTTTCTTTTTGTTTCTTCATGAGCGAACAGAAGCTGCGCTTCTTATCTTCGCTTCTTGCGATGGTCCCTGTATTGATCTATTCGTTCCTGTATATAATGATGGTCGCTGTGATAGGGGAAGAACGTGGAGGATGGAACGATTTTTACGGATTCATAGAAAGATTTCCTGTTTGGCTGCTTATAATTGTTATAATCCCGCTTACGCTTCTGATAGCTACAGTACTGCGTTTATTACACAATAAGTCTTATGATAAACGAATTAAAATGGAGGCAGATTTCTTCAGCACGATATTTAAGGATGCGGATATCCATGAGATAGTATCAGCAATGGCATGGCTTCAGAAAAGCATCGCTAAAGGTAAAGATATCGTAGTTCCGGGTAGAGTCATCTCAGTCATGGTAGAGAACAACAGCGGAAACGTAAGCTGGGAGGAATGCTGTCAGATCTATCTTAAAGAGTATCTTGCCAGAAGCGAGGCGCAGGATCTTAAGAAGCTGTGGATATGATGCGTGGGCCCGAGTCCCTCTTTTACCATGCAAAACAAAAGAGCCACCTTTCAGGTGACTCCTTTGTTTTGGTGCGCCAGGCGGGACCTTTCAGGCTGCGCCTTGGGCTTGCCTTCTCGTGAACCCACGTGGTTTCGAGTCCCTATTATCATATGCAAAACAAAAGAACGGGCTTTGCCCGTCCTTCTGTTTTGGTGCGCCAGGCGGGACTCGAACCCACAACCTACTGATTCGTAGTCAGGCACTCTATCCATTGAGCTACTAGCGCATGTGCGTTTCGGCACGCGAAAGATTATATATCAAGCACATAAAAATGTAAAGGACAAAATTGATCATCCTGAGGCTGTTCTACAATTCTCCGTCGAGCAGCTTGTTTATCATGTATGCAACGCCGTTATGGTCGTGGGTGAGGGTGGTGTAGTCCGCTTCATCCTTGAGTATCTGCAGGGAGTTTCCCATTGCAATAGAGACACCGGCTGCGCGCAGCATGGGGAGGTCGTTTCCGCCGTCGCCGAAAGCCATGGTATTCTCAGGGTTTAGACCCAGATAATCGGTAAGGGCTCGAAGGGCGTCGCCTTTATTGGCCTTTGCGTTGTTTACCTCCAGGTTGTTTTTTAGTGAAGAAGTAGCGATAAGTTCCGGGAAGTTCTGTCTGATATAGTCGCCTGTCTGCATAAGGATATCTACGCTTTTGCTGAATATCTGGACTTTCTGAACGTTTTTGCCGGTCTCGATCATGAATGCTCTTACGTCGTCGAGAGGTACGCGCATTCCTCTGAGAGTGCTGCAGTATATGGGGTCCGGCAGATATTCTTCTATGTTGTCCAGAAAGCGCCTGTCCATGTATCCGATGCTCTGAACGTAAACATCGTGGGCCACTCCAAGCGCATCGAATCTGTCGTTAAGATAGAGAGCCGTATCCAGCGGTATGTCTGAGCCGTATATGACGGTATCCTTTCTTAAGTCGAGCACTTCGGCGCCGTTTATGGTTATCGCGTAATGAACGAAGTCAAGGTCCTTGATAACATCAGGCATGCCTTTATAGAACCTGCCGGTGCTGGGTACGATCTCGATTCCGTTATCCGCGGCCCTCTCAAGCGCTCTGCGGTTCTCTTCCGTAAGCCTTTTATCTGTAGTAAGAAGAGTTCCGTCCAGGTCCAGCGCTATTATCTTAATATCCATTTATACAAGTCTCCTGAGGAGTATTTTTGCGAGTTCGCAGCACGCTCCGAAATTTACGCCGTCTTCTGTCTGAAGGATCAGATATCCGCTTTTTATGTGCTGTCTGCACTGCAGTTCATCCTCCGGGACCTTCAGCCCCTTAAGATCGGCGAACCTGAGAGCGCCGCTGCTTTTAACGTTTATCTTCAGAGATACTTCTCCTGATCCCGAGCACTGTAGTTCCATTTCGTCCTCGTAGAAAGCGCAGGGCTGACATGCGGGATAAGACTTTGCGCATACGGACAGAACGTTGTCACTGAGCTTCAGCCCTGTAGTTATGATCTTATGGGTCGTTTCCCCGAACAGGCTCGAAGAGCTCAGCTTCAGCATGAAGCCTTTATCGAAAGATATCTTGTCGTAGGGCAGGAAGGACAGCGCCTGTGTAATTCTTGCCAGCTGACGGACGTCGTCTCCGTTGTGGAGAAGGATCAGGTCCTTGGCTTTCTCGTTATCCAGATTGATGTATTCAGAATATAGCTGTATGCATTCGCCGCCGTTTATCAGATCAGTTCGGGAAGCACCTATACCGAGCATCTTTTCCACAGACTTCTGCGAAAGACTGGGCGCCGTCTCCGCCAAAGGCCAGTAGCTTTTGAGCCATCTGTATACATCCGCGTTGAAGAAAGCTGGCAGTTCCTCCGCTATCCCGTATTTTCTGGCTCTAGTAAGGACGAACGGAACATCGAAGCTCTGACCGTTATATGTTATGATAACGTCGCAGTCCGAAAATTCGGACAGGATCGACGATACGGTAAGATGTTCGGAAGCGGAACTTTCGCTGAAGTACTGGGTAAGGTTGCTGCCGTCCGGATCAATGAAGCTGGCGGAGATTATCCTGTCCCGTCCGGGATAAAGGCCGGTGGTCTCTATGTCGAAGACTCTGCATTTTAGTCCTTTTGTGTAAGTGTTGTATCTCATGGCAGTTCAATTATACATTAAAAATCCAAAAAACAAAACAAGCCGCGAATGCAGCCTGTTTTGCTCAAAAGGGGTATTGGGATTAGAGATTTAGTAACCATCAGGGGTGATGTTACCTAACACATAATATCAAAGCGAAATTAACATTTCAATAAATATTTTTCAAAAATAATTAAAAGTTTAATAGTGTTACAGTTGTATATCAAAAAAGCATTTTGTTTTTCATTTTTGCTATTGAACTTAACGGAGCCTATAAACTATAATTATTTACATAAGACTTTATGATGTTATTTCGAGGTTGACATGAATTTCGTAGACAAATTTGAAGCTTACATGGAAAAAGAGAAGGGCAGCTCCAAGAGCACCCTCAGCGCTTATGTCGCAGACATCTGGGACTTTACCGACTTCCTCAACGGAAGAGCCAAAGAACCGGAGGACGCTGCTAACGCAGACGTTGCGGCTTATGTAATGGGACTTTCCGAAGCAGGGAAGAGCCATGCCACCATCAACAGACGTCTTGCTTCTCTTAGGGCTTTCTATAATTACCTCGTTACCATAAGGGCAGTTAACACCAATCCTACGACCGGCATCAAGAGCGCCAAGGTCGCACGCAAGGAGCTTGAGTATCTTTCGGTTGAGGAAGTGGAACAACTTCTGGACATCAAGGACGATACCGCGGCAGGCAAAAGGGACAGGGCAATGCTGGAGCTTATGTACGCTACCGGTATAAGAGCTTCTGAAGCCTGCGCGGCTAACGTTTCCGACATAGACCTCAGGATAGGATTCATATCCGTAAGATCCGGCGGCAAGCCTCGCATGGTACCCATCGGAAGACCTGCCAGGGCAGCGCTTAAAGATTACCTTCAGAATGCCCGCCCCGAGCTTCTAAAGAAGAAACAGGATACCGGTGCGCTCTTCCTCAGCTACATAGGAGAAAGACTTACCAGGCAGGGTGTATGGAAGATCCTTAAGCAGAGAGGCGATGAAGCAGGTCTTGTGGACAGACTCAGCCCGCAGATACTGCGCAATTCTTTCGCGGCTCACATGGTCCAGAACGGAGCCGACATAAAGTCTCTTCAGGACATACTCGGACACGAGGACATAACTGCTACAAGGATCTATCTGAGTCTTACCAAGAACAGGATTATCGACGTCTACGACAAGGCTTTCCCGAGAGCGTAAACAATAAGAAAAAGCATTTTCGGGGCAGGCTAAAAAACCTTAAAAAAGCGCTTGCAAAGACAGAATGTCTATAATATAATACCAAAGTCGTATTTCGGGCGGTCCTCTGGCAGAGGCCGGAAACGTACGGTTTCCGGTGCAGGCTGTTAAGAACGTCAGGTCTTAATAAGGAGGATACGAAAATGGATCTTATACAATCTATCACTGAAGAGTACAAAAAGACTGACATTCCTGAATTCAACGTCGGCGACACCGTAAGGGTCTCCATCAAGGTCAGGGAAGGAAACAAGGAGAGGATCCAGGTCTTCGAAGGCTTCGTGCTCAAGAGACAGAACGGCGGCATCTCCGAGACTTTCACAGTCAGAAAGCTCTCCTCCGGAGTAGGTGTGGAAAAGACTTTCCCGCTTCATTCTCCGAGGATAGAAAAGATCGAGCTCGTACGCAAGGGCGACGTAAGAAGAGCAAAGCTCAATTACATGAGAGAGCGTACAGGCAAGGCTGCCAGGATCAAATCCCTGGAAAAATAATTCAAAAAAAGACCGGAGCGCACAAGCGCTCCTCTTTTTTTATGTTATAATATTCAAAAGATGAATAAAAATGCGTTCATTACGGAGGTCGCAATGAGACAGTCACGTCAGAGCAAGATCCTGGAACTAATCAGGACGCAGAGCATAGACACGCAGGAAAGGCTTGCTTCCAAGCTCAAGGCCGCGGGCTTTAAGGTGACCCAGGCTACGGTATCCAGAGACATTAAGGAACTGGGACTTATCAAGGTGCCAGGCCAGGGCGGAAGAAGCGTATACGCTCTTGCACCCAAAGGTTCTCCCGCGGACGATGAAAGGTTCCGTAAGATCCTCCGCGACACTGTTACGGAGATAAAGGCCGCAGAGAACATACTCGTAATAAAAACGCTCAGCGGCTGCGCGAATGCTGCTGCGGAAGCAATAGACAACCTTTCGCCTGACAGTGTTGTAGGAACGCTTGCCGGAGACAACACGATTTTTGCAGCAATAGACTGCAAGGACAACGTTCCTGCCGTTCTTGAACTTTTCACCGAAGCGATCAGATAGTTCAGGGGTCTGTTCATGATATCTCACATAGAGATCAAAGATTTTGCCATAATAAGAGATCTTTCGCTGGATCTGTATCCCGGACTTAACATAATTACTGGTGAGACAGGTTCCGGTAAGTCCGTAATAATCGAAGCTGTCAGCATGGCTCTTGGTGCAAGGGCGGACACGGATTACGTAAGGACAGGATCCGAAAAGGCTGTTGTTACGGTAGTCGCGGATGCGGGCGGCAAAGACATTTCCGGAGTGCTGGAAGAGATAGGCGCTCCGGAGGATGTTCCCGTTGTCATAAGGCGCGAGATCTATGCCGCCGGAAGAAGCCTCTGCAGAGTAAACGGCGCAGTAGTTCCATTGTCCGCTCTCTCAAAACTGTGCGGATACATTGCGGACATCCACGGTCAGTACGATAACCAGACTCTTCTGGACCCGGACAGACATCTGGGAATATTGGACATGTACGGTGGAGAAGAACTCATCCGTGTAAGGGATATGGTATCCGATTCCTACCGCAGATTTGCCGCGGACAGCGCCGAGCTTGCCGAACTGAATAAAAAGGCAGCGGAGCGCGAAAGGCAGAAAGACCTGTATGCTTATGAGCTCTCCGAGATAGAAAACGCTAACTTATCTGAAAACGAGGATGAAGAGCTTTCAAGACGCATAGATCTTATGAAGAACTCCGGAAAGATATACGGGGCTCTTTCGGAAGTGCATCAGATGCTCTTCGACGGCGATCAGGCCGCAGTAAGCGTTCTGGGACATTGCATGTCGGACCTTTCTGCTCTAAGTTCTTATTCCGAAGAGCTCAGCCAGCTTTACGAACGCATTTCCGGCGCATATTACGATCTGGATGACGCCAGCTCGCAGATAAGGTCTTTGAGAGATTCTGCTGATTTTTCCCCGGAGGAACTGGAGTCTGCGGAAGACAGGCTGGATGCACTCAATGCTTTAAAGAGAAAATACGGGGGCAGTCTGGAAGCCGTGCTGGAATATGCAGAAAAAGCCAGAAAGGAGCTTTCCCTGATCGAAGGCTCCGGCGACCGCAGGACCAGGCTGGAAAGGGCTATAACTCTGGAGAAGGAAGAGTACGATGCGGCTGCTGCCAGGCTCTCCAGGCTTAGAAAAGATACTGCCGAAGTGCTTAAGAAGCGCATAGACAAAGAGCTTCTGGACCTTAACTTCGAGGCTGCGGACTTCGAGGTCTCCATGCGCCCCGGACGCATGTCGGAGGACGGAACGGATAACGTGGAGTTCCTGATATCCGCAAACAGAGGAGAGGAGCCTAAGCCTCTGGCAAAGGTAGCCAGCGGCGGCGAGCTTTCAAGGATAATGCTTGCGCTGAAGCGCATAACCGGGGACATAGGCGGCGTGCCCTCCATGATCTTCGACGAGATAGACAGCGGAATAAGCGGAAAGACTGCAGGCGTTGTTGGAGATAAGCTCCGCAGCCTTTCGGAAGATCACCAGATAATCTGTATTACTCATCTTCCGCAGATCGCTGCCAAGGGCGACCGCAACTACAGGATAGAAAAACACGCGGACCTGATAAGCACGCAGACTACGGTGGTGCCGCTTACGGAGGACGAGCGCGTTGAAGAAATAGCAAGACTTCTGTCAGCATCCGAGATCACCGAAGCGGCAAGGATGGCCGCTAAGGAGCTTTTAAAGAAATGATAGAGAACATAAACTGGTACCCCGGACACATGAAGAAGACGCGCGAGCTTATAGCGGAAAATCTTAAGCTCGTGGATCTTGTAATAGAGCTTCTGGATGCCAGGATCCCGGCAGCAAGCCGCAACCCCGTGATAGGGGATCTGACAGGCTCCAAAAGCCGCTTAACGGTTCTTAACAAAGCCGATCTGGCCGACGCCGGGGAAACTATCGAATGGCAGAAAAAACTCGCTGAAAACGGCGATTTTGTGATTTCGCTGAACTCCAATGCTGGTGATGGTGTAAAGCAGCTGCTTAAGGTCCTGGAGCGTATACAGGAAGACAAGAACAAAGACCGTGAGCGCAAGAAGAATCTTCGCATGATGATCGCCGGCATACCTAACGTTGGTAAATCTTCGCTGATAAACCGTCTTACAGGAAGCAGGTCCGCAAAGACCGGCGACAAGCCCGGCGTTACACGCGGCAAGCAGTGGCTGTCGCTTACCAACGGCATGATGCTTCTGGATACTCCGGGAATACTCTGGCCCAAGTTCGAGGACAAGAATGTTGCTTTGGACCTTGCTTTCTGCGGTTCCATTAAGGATGAGATCATGGATGTTTCGGACCTGGGGCTGGAACTGATAGCAAGGCTCAGCATCGTTGCTCCTGATCTGCTCTGCGCAAGGTATAAACTGGACGGTATTAAAGAGACACCGCTTCTTACAATGGAGGCCATTGCAGCAAAGCGAGGATTCATAATGAGCGGAAAACGCATCGATTACGAAAGGACCGCCAAGACAGTTCTGGACGAGTTCCGTTCCGGCGCGATAGGCCGCATAACACTGGAAAAAGCATGAAGATACTAGGAATAGACCCGGGCTATGCCATAATGGGCTACGGCATAATAGAAAAGGACGGCAACGTCCACAGGCTCATAGACTACGGAGTCCTTACCACGGATAAGGACATGTCCATGCCGGACAGGCTGAAGACCTTGTATAACGGTCTTATGGACATAATTGCGGAGCATCAGCCGGAAGAAGCTGCCATAGAGCAACTGTACTTCAATACAAATCAGACTACGGCGATATTCGTAGGTCAGGCCAGAGGCGTCGCGATCCTTGCGTGCGCGAACAACGGCCTGGAGATATACGAATACACTCCGCTGCAGATAAAGACGTCCATAACCGGCTACGGAAGGGCTGAAAAGAAGCAGATGCAGAACATGGTGCGCATGTATCTGAATCTGGAAGAGGTGCCCAAACCGGATGACGCTGCGGATGCTCTGGCTGCAGCCATATGCCACAGCAGACATAACACAGCAAGCAAACGAAGCTTTATAATGAAGTAATTTCAACAAGTTGACATAAGAGGTATTATGATACACTACGTAAAAGGTATAATAACCGAAAAAGAACAGGGCTATGTGGTAGTAGAGAATTCAGGAGTAGGCTTTCTCGTATACGTTCCGCTTGGAGACGCCGCGTATCTGGACAACGACGGTCCGGTAACTCTTTATACTTCCATGCAGGTTAAAGAGGACGACATAAGCCTTTACGGCTTTTCCGACCGTACAGCGCTTAAGATCTTCGAGATGCTTATAACGGTATCAGGTGTGGGCGCCAAAGCAGCCATGTCCATATTGTCTGCTCTTTCGCCTGCGGAGCTTAAGAAAGCTGTGATCGCCGGAGACATAAAAGCGATCAGTTCCGCCAACGGCATCGGAAAGAAGACTGCGGAAAGAGTAGTTCTGGAGCTGAGGGATAAGATCGCCAAACTGGAAGGCATAGGCACATCCGGTCTT
>JAILDA010000073.1 GCA_024689865.1 Clostridia bacterium
GCCTCCAGGATCTCCGTAAACTCCGCGTAGAGGTTGTTTGCAGCGATGCTTTCTATCGTATAGCGGGGGTCGCCCACAAGGTCCGCCCTGCCTATGGTCTGAAGGTACTTGGGAAGCTCCAGGTTGAAGGCCGGGCAGCAGGTCTGGAAATATCTGCCGTCAGCGGTCTTGTAAGCGTTGTTCATCGGGTTGTTGAGCTGCTTATAGGAAATGGGGAAGCTCTCACCGTACTCCGGGAACTGCTCGGACTGGATCATCAGGCCCTGCGCCCAGATGGAGGTGTGGACCAGCGATGCCGTTACCCTTTCGCCTATGCCGGTCTTCTGCGCCTTGATGTAGGCTGCCAGAACGCCGCCCACAAGGCTGATGCCCGCAACGTGATCGCCGAAGCCCGGGACCAGCACCGGAGGCCGTCCGTCCTTGTCACGGAGAGACCCGGACGCTCCGCCTTTTGCCCAGAAGCATGTAAAGTCGTAACCGGGCAGATCCTTTTCCGGACCCACGTCGCCGTAGCCGGAGCAGTCCGCGAACACGAGCTTGGGGAACCTGGCGTGGAGATCATCGTAGGTAAGGTTCTGCTTGGCCAGCGCCTTATATCTCCAGTTGGTAAGGAAAATGTCCGCGTCTTTAAGCATTCTGAACAGAGCTTCCTTGCCCTTGGGGTCCTTCATGTTAAGGATGACGCCCTTCTTGCCGCCGTTGTCCATGTCGTAGCTGGTGTTCTCGTAAGGGCTGGGACTGCGCCATTCCGCCGCTGCCGCGAAGCGGTAGGGATCGCCGCTCTTAGCCTCGATCTTGATGACCTCCGCGCCCTGATCGGCAAAGAATTTTCCTACGGTCGGGACTGCTATGAACGTAGCGAGCTCCACGACCTTTATACCTTCCAAAGCTTTCATTTTCCTTCTCCTTTATCGTTTACTGATATGTTTGCTGACAGATTGAAAAATTAGAATTGATTCTACTTTTATTCTATATTTTTTTCCGGCGTTGTCAATAAGTTTTGAAGAAAAACCTTTACAAAATTTAGAATAAATATTAGAATTGGTTCTAGAAAGAAAGGACGCCGCCCATGACCAGAGTAGAAGAAAAGCAGGCCGCAAAACGCGCGGAGATAATAGAAAAGATAGTACCCATGCTGGAGGACCGCTCATTCGAGGAACTGAGCGTAGAGGACATATGCACCGCCGCCGGTATCTCCGTAGGATCGTTCTATCACTATTTCGAGAAAAAGTCGGACATACTGGTAGGGCTTTTCAGCCGCATCGACAACTGGATGGAGGAGAACGCCTTCCCTCTCATGAAGAAACGCAGCGACGCGGAGAATCTGCGCATATTCGCTCAGCAGTGGCTTAAATACATAGAAAACAACGGTCTGGAGCACTCCAGGCTGATATCGTCCATAAACGCAACGGATAACACCGTAAGCGGAGAAAGACGCATAACAGCGTCCAGGCTGGAAGAAGTGTTCCGCAAGGGACAGGAGAAAGGCACCATTTCCTCCGAACTTCCCCCTCAGACTGCGGCAGCCATGTTCATGATAGCTCTGCGCGGCCTTGCCCTGGACTGGACAAGAAGAAACGCCGCCTACTCCCTTAAAGAAACAGGCGACGTATACATAGATTTTCTTATTAGATCAATAACCGTAAAGCAGTAGATGCTTGCATCCGCGCTCAGGTCATTTCCTGAGCGTTATTTTTTTCCAGGGCGTTACGAGTATAAGCGACGGCCTTCCCTGCCATTCCTTGGTGCGGAGCTTTACGGCGCCCCACTCCAGCCTGCCGTCTTCGGCAAACCTGAAATTGGTATTTCCTATCTTCTGCTTTCCCGTAAGCGCGGCTCCGTCCGCATCGAAGCAGTAGTACTCTTCTTCTATTGCCCACCAGCCGGTAAGCATGGCTCCGTCGTCGCCCAGACAGTAGCGCTTTCCTTCTATCTCCTGCCATCCTGTGCGCATGGCGCCGTCATCGCCGAACCAGTATCTGGAACCATCGATGTCCTGCCATCCGGTGCGCAGATCTCCGTCCTCACCGAAATAGTAGCGGCTGCCGTCTATGTCTTCCCAGCCTGTGCTGAGCATGCCGCTCCGGCCCAGATAGCAGTTCTTTCCGTCCAGATACTGCCATCCGGTAAGCATGTTTCCTTCCTTGCTGAAGAAATACGTGCGGCCGTCTATGGTCTGCCAGCCGGTACGGTACGCTCCGCCCGGAACATCCCTGTAGCGCACGCTGCCGCCTTCTCCAACCCAGCCGTACTGCGAGCCGGGATCCAGGTACCATACGTCCAGATCCGTCTCCCCTTCTATGCCGGGGACTTTTCCGAACGAGCTGTACTGCCAGAATTCGTAGGGACCTTCGTAGCCGGCCTTTCTGTTCTGGGTATATGCCGCCAGCCAGATCTTGTAATCGTCGTTGATCTCCGTCATGTAGGCCTTGCTGTTGTTGTTGAAAGCAGAACGGCTGCCGTAGAAGCAAGGCACATAGCCCGCCTCGTCTATCCTTTCCATGAAGGCTTTGGCTATGTCCGTACGGGTCCTTACAGAAAGCTTGGCATCGTAGAGCCTGCCCACGTACTTGCCGTCCTCCGAAGGGTATTCCACGTCGTAGACGACCGGCAGCAGAATGTTGGCCGGGCCGAACTTGTACCTGTCCAGGAAATCGATAATGAAGTCCGCTTCCTCTATGCCTTCCTCTATGGTAATGGCCTGCGAATACAGATACACTCCCACGAGCAGTCCGTTGTCCAAAGCACCGCTGATGTTGCCCGCGGCGTATTTGTCCTCTACTATCTTTCCGGTCTCGTATCCGCGGTAGCCCACCCTTACGAACGCGAACTCGCAGCCCGCGCCCGCCACGGCTTTCCAATCCACCTCGTTCTGGTGCGCCGAAACGTCTATTCCGTAATGCAGCTCCCTGCCCTCAAAGCGTTCGTCGTGGATAAGACCGCGCCCTAAAAAACCTGCGTAGCGGCTGTCGTAGCTGTAATCGTTCTCCGCGGCAAAAGCAGGGACCGCAAAGCACGACAGGGCTGTCACCAGTACAAGTATTACCGCTGTAAGTCTTTTTATCTTTACCATTTGCTTAATATTCCGAAGGATAAATTACGCAATTTTCATTAAATATATCATACCTTGCTTCCCCGCAGCCGTCAACGCCGGAGGCGCCTGATGATATTGACTGACCGTACGGAATACAGTAAAATACAGATAGCAAAAGGCTGCCGGATAGACGGTCAGCCCTTAGGTTTGATCATTGAAATGACCGCACCGGTCGGCTGGGGCGGTCATTTCTGTTTTTTGTCGCTGTTTCTCGAGCCCAGCGTATAACCAGCCATAAAGCAAGTGATACAAAGCGATAATATCGCTATCATAGACTCTACATTCATGACGCCCTCCTTTCTCCCCTTTTGATAA
The DNA here is from genome assembly GCA_024689865.1 of Clostridia bacterium. GTDB lineage: Bacteria > Bacillota > Clostridia > Peptostreptococcales > Anaerovoracaceae > RUG13409. Next base: position 3,410 of record JAILDA010000073.1, read on the forward strand.
GGGCGGAGGGAACAGGCCCTCCGAAGAGGACTGACCACCTACCGTATTCGGCAGCACTTTTGCGTTGTCTATTGTATCAGTATCGCGGTCCCGTCATTACAAAAATGATGGTTAAAACGGTACACAGTTTGCCTGGCTGAAAAAACAAGGCCCCGCCATACGGCAGGGCCTTTATGTTTTTAGTTTTCCGCTTCAGCGGATGCGCATCTGTCGATTACGCAAGATTCCACTTTCCGAACAGCTCTTCGTCGGTCGGGATGTGCTCCTCGATCGGATAGGAGATCCATGTGGTGTTCATGAAGTGCTTGTAGGTGATGTTCTCGGAAGCAATGTTGCCGCCCCATGTACCGCAGCCAAGGGAAGAGGTGAACGGCATACCGTTGTTCCAGTTACCGGTGTTGGCAGCGGAGGTAGCCTGGTTGACCATTACTCTGGAGGTGCGGGTGTAGGTAGCAAGTCTCATGACATGCTCGTCGTTGGTGGTCTGGATAGCGCAGCTGTGGCCCTTGCCGGCAACTTCGTGGATGTTGTTGACGACCTGGATCATCTCGTCGAAGGTGTCTCTCTTATAGACCGCTACAACAACGGAGAGCTTCTCGAAGCTCAGCGGGTGCTCCTTGAGTCCGAATCCTTCGTACTCGCAGATTATGAAGGTCTTGTCTGCGGGGATGCTGAATCCTGCCATCTCGGCGATCTTCTGAGCAGGCTGTGCAGCGACCTTGGAGTTGAACTTGCCGTTCGGGAACATCATCTGCTCAAGAGCCTTTACCTGCTCCGGAGTGCAGAGGTATCCGCCTTCGGCTACCAGCTTGGGCATGAACTTGTCGTAGATGTTGCTCTGAACAACGAGAGCGTTGTCGGAGGAGCAGGAAGTAGCGTTGTCGAAGATCTTGGAAACGCGAACGTTGGTAGCAGCCTTGTCCAGGTCGGCGGTGTCGTCGATGAGGACTACAGCGTTGCCTGCGCCTACGCCGTAAGCCGGAGTACCGGAGGAGTAAGCGGACTTAACGAGGCCGGAACCACCGGTAGCGATAACGAGGTCGCACTGCTCCATAAGAGCCTGGGATGCTTCCATGGATACATCGGTGATGGTAAGGATAAGATCCTCGGGAGCGCCGTGCTTCTTAAGAGCGTTGCGCATAACTTCGCAGACCTCGTAGTTGGTCTTGTTCGTTCTGGGGTGCGGGCTCATGACGATGGCGTTTCTGCACTTGATCGCATCAAGAGCCTTAACTACAGGAGTCATCTCCGGGTTGGTGCAGGGGATGATAGCTCCGATGACGCCTACCGGCTTTGCCATCTTGATAATACCCTTTTCGGTGTTGGTCTCGAGAACGCCTACGGTCTTCTGATCCTTAATATCTCTCCAGCAGCCCCTTACCTTCTTGCGAAGCTTGGTGAGCTTGCCGTCGAGAGTTCCCATTCTGGACTCTTCGAAAGCAAGAGTTCCCAGACGGACGACGTTCTCTTCCCTGGTGATATCGAATGCGATCTGTGCGCAGAGCTCGTCAACCTGTTCCTGGGTGTAATACTCGATCTGAGCCTGTGCCTTTCTTGCGCGTGCAATAAGTTCCGCAACCATTTCGGTCGGGGTCTTAGCTGCTTCAGACATGATAGTTGTCTCCTTTCAAATAATATATATTTACTTTAATTGTCAGCAAATTCGGGGTCCCGCCGCCGTATTTCAGACGGCGGGACAAAGTCTTTCAGGTAGGTCGTTGCCTTATTACTTCTTTGCCTTCTTGGCCTGCTTGGCCTTGTAAGCCTTGAGGTATTCGGGATCCAGCGTCCTGTAGTAAGAACCGCAGAGGTTGAGCGGGTTGAAGGCCTCTCTTACCTTGTACTGGTAGGTTACCAGACCGGGCTGAGCCATGCCTACGAACATCTCGTTCTGCTCGTCCTGAGTGTAGTAGTAGTCGGTCTCCGGATGACGCGCGGTCTTGTTCCAGTTACCCATGTCTGCGCCGAAGCCGTACTTATCGCAGAGCTTCTGGCTGTAGTTCTGGATGAAGTCGCAGCAGCCCTTGACGGACTCTCTGTCGTGTCTGTCGAACCACTGGAAGAACTCGTAGCCGGTGATACCGCCGCCGCCGAGGGTGGACAGAGCGCCCATCTCGGAGTCGCCGCCTGTAGCAGCAAGAGCGGTGCTGTGCTTATCGAACTCTTCACGCATCTCGTGGTACTCTTCCATTACCTTGCTGGTAACGAATACGTTGTTGGAGAGTCCGCCGGAACCTTCGTAGCTGGAAGCCAGCGTGTAGTTGAGGTTCTTGTGACCCAGACGCAGCAGGTAGAGAGCTACGAAGTCGTGGATCTTCGGCTGGAGCATGAACTCGTTCTTCCAGCCCTTTACACGGCGGAGGATCTCGTTCAGAGCCTTTTCCTTCCACTCCATGTCTCTCTTGGTCATGCCTACGACGACGACCTGAAGGTCGATCTTGCAGAGCTTGTTCTGCTCGGCAATGTACGGATCGTTCATGTACTTAGGCAGGTCGCAGAGCTGGCCTTCCGGATCGGAGAGGAGCTCCAGCATGGGCAGCTTGATGTAGCGGCCCCACATGTTGAACTGTCTGTGTCCCAGATAAGCGATCTCGTTATTCTGAGAGAGCAGGTTGATGGTGTTTGCGTAAGCTTCCCAGTTGGGGAAGTTGAGCGTGTAGGTCTTGATGTTCCACTGCGGAACGAGCTTGTAAGCTGCGCCTACGCCGTAGGAGGGCAGTACGCGCGGACCCGGCCAGGGGTGAAGTCTTACGGCTACTCTGCAGCATACGCCCAGGGATCCCGCAGGACCCTGCATTCCGCGGAGCATACCTCTGATGGACGGTCCGGGACCTTCGCCGCAGAACCAGTCTCCGCCTGCACCAAGGGTACCGGTGCGGAGAAGTTCGCCGTTGGGAAGTACCCACTCGGTAGCGAGCATGTTCTCGGAAGCAACTCCCATGAAGCAGGAGGACGGTCCGAATGCTACCCAGGAAGCGGTACCGGCAAGAGTGGAGGAAGAGCATCCTACACCTGCCATGTTTACGTTGAAGCCTCTCTTCATGGCCTCGACCTGTACTACAGCGCCGATGGCGTAGGGCTCAACTACAACGTACTGATCTCTTTCGTGGAACTCCATCTTCTTCATGCGCTTCATGTCGATCTGGAGGGAGTCGTCGTCGCCGATGTAACCCATTACGGACCAGAACGTGGTAGCGGCCTTGAAGGGAATGTTGTATTTGTTGCAGATCTTAACGATAGCCTGTACTTCCTCGGTGCAGCCCGGCATGATTACCGCGCCCGGCATCGGGGACTTGACGTCGTAAGGTCCGAAGTGAGCGGAGGACTGGGAGTTGATGACTCTGTAGGATTCGCGCATAGCGATGTCCTGGGAGACATTATTCTTTCCGACTACCTGCTCTAATTCTCTGTAAGCGTCCTGATTGAATGCCATTGTATTACCTCCTTACAGTGCGCGGGCTACGAGGTCGATAATGTCGATGACTTCGATCTTCTTACCGTTCTCGTCCACTGCGTTCTTGAAGTTGGCCTCGCACCACGGGCAGGCGGTAACGAGAGCATCGGCGCCGGTAGAATTGGCTTCGGTAACGCGCTCGTTTGCCGTGGCCTGAGACATTTCCGGATTGGTGATCTGGACGTTGGCTCCTGCGCCGCAGCAGAGCGAGTACTCGCGGATACGTTCCATCTCTACCAGAGTAACGCCGGGGATGGCCTTTATGACGTCGCGCGGTGCGTCGTAGATTCCGTAGACGCCCATTCTGCGAGGTCTTCTGGGCTCCCAGGTAACTACCTGGTTCATGATCTTCTTTTCCTCGCCGTCCCAGGGAGTGTAAGGCTCGCCCTGACGTCCGAGGTGGCAAGGATCGTGATAGGTGACTACCATGTCGAGGTTCTTCTTGAACTTGATCTTCTTTTCCTTGATGAGCTTGTCGAGATACTCTGTGATGTGCAGAACTTCTACGTTCATTCCGCGCTTGGCATAGAGGGTCTTGAAAGCGTGATAGCAGTCGGAGCAGGGGGTGACGATGGTCTTAACACCCTTGGCCTCGAAAGCCTTGATGTTGGCGTCGGCTCTTTCGCCGAACTCATCGAAGAAGCCCATCTGATATGCTCTGCCTGCGCAGCACATATCAAGGTCGCCCATGTATCCGAGCTTAACTCCGGCAGCGATGAGGGTCTCCGCAGCCTTCTTTGCGTAGGCCTGAAGGTCCTTGTCATAGCTGTACTTGCAGCCGGGGAAGAATACGACTTCCGCATCCTTGGCCCACTTGATGCCCTTGGCCCAGGCCTGTCTCTTTGCCTTCTTTTCGCCGGCAATGAGGGTCTGTTCCTTCTTGAGGGATTCGATCATAGCCTTCTGCTCGGGAGTAGCGAAGCCCTTCTTTACGGCCTCGTTCTTGAGCTCTACGCAGTAGTCCAGACCTTCCAGGTTGAACCTGGTGATCTTGCAGGTAACGTCGCATGCGCCGCAGGCGGTGCAGGACTGAACAGCATTGAGCCATTCCGGAGAAGTCTTGAAGTTATAGTCGCCGGTCATGTAGGCCTGTCCGACCATCCACTTACCGCGCAGGGAGTACATGTGCCACTGATAATAAAGGTTAGTGGGGCAGTTCTCGCCGAAACGCTGGGACTGGATCTTGTCGAACGGGATCCACTTGCAGCCGAGACAGTTGGAGCAGCGCTCCATCATCGGTATGAAATCTTTTAATGCCATGTTCTTGTCTCCCCTTTCTTAAATCGTTAACTTGCCGGGGTTGAGAACGCCCTTGGGATCGAAGATGCCCTTGAGTTTCTTAAGGGTCTCATTGCCCATGGCATCCTTGTTGAGCTGGATGCGTGCCCACGGTCCGTAGGGTCTGGTGTAATAAGCGCCGGCCTGAGCCAGTTCCACGCTTGCTCTGTCGAAGAGCTCCTTAACGATCTTGGTCTCCTTAGCGGATGCGGGATCGTACGGAAGCGTGAAGCATACGTGATATGCGCTGCCGTAGTGGACAGGCTGTACGTATACGCCGATGTCGGAGACAGGATAGCCGACCTTGGTGGCTATGGCGTTCATCTTGTCGATGAACATAGCGGTGTCGTCGATCTTGCTCATGAAGAAGATCTCCTGGAACGCGCCCTTGTAGGTCTCTTTCCAGTACTTCTTAGCCGGGGAAGGAGTGATGGCCTTCTTGTAGAAAGCGGTTGCGCTTACGCTGCCGACGGAATTGACAGGAACGAGTCCTCTCTTCTGTGCGAATTCCTTGATGTCAGCTTCCTGCTGCTCGCACTTCTCCTGCGGGAGAACGTCTCTGCCGCCTACGCCCACGAATACGACCCAAGCCGGGAGCTCTTTCTTAAGAGCTTCGATCTCTGCCGGGGTACCTCCCATGAGGTTGGCGATCTGAGCCTTGTTCATGATGAACATCTCGTCGGAGAAACGAACGTGTACTACGTCCCATACGAAGTCGAGAAGTTCTTTCTCGGTCTCAGCGGTAACGAAGAAGCACTTGTGAGCCTGATGAGCAAGCTCGCAGCGTACGGACGCCCATGTTACGATGCCCATGGTGCCCTGAGACTGGGTGAGCATGCGGTAGAAGTCGAGCATCATCGGTCCGAGCGGGCTGACCTGCCACTTCTCCTGCTTCCACTGCTGTTCGAGGGATCCTACCGGACCGCCGTTGGCAGCGTCGCCTGTGTACATGCGGTTGCCGTCGCCCCAGGTAACTTCCACGCAGCGGAACGGCTCGGTGTACGAGAATCCGTGCATTGCGTTAAGTCTGGGCTCGATGTCCATTACGTCTGCAAGAACGGACTTGGTATCTCTGGGAGCCAGGGTGTATGCGAAGTGCATGCCCTTCTTTGCAAGCGCCTTCTGGAACTGACCGTAAGTTACGCCGGGCTCGATGACTGCCATTCTGTGCAGCTTGTTGATGCTGAGGATCTTGTTCATTCCGGACAGGTCTACGATGACTGCGCCGGGAACGGACGGAACGGTGGCGCCTCTGTAGTGAGGTGCACCGGAGCTGACAGGTATGAGGGGGAACTCCTTCTCGTTAGCGAGATTTACGAGAGCCTCCACCTGGTCAGCATTCTTCGCCTTAACGACGAAGATCGGAGCAATTGCTTTAGCAAAGCTCTTGTCGCTTGCGAAAGCGGCAAGGTCTGCTTCCTTGTCGGAAACATTAGCAGCGCCAAAGATCTTCTCCAGTTCAGCCTTGAGTTTAACCACGCGATTACCTCCTTTGGAATGCTGGATAAATAGATTTATAAAACAAACGACCTTCGTTTATTCCCGTAAAAAAACGAACTATAACGCCTTGAGCGCCAAGTCCGTGTACTTGATTATCTGGTCCTCCAGATCGTATGCTCCTTCCAGTACGCACCAGCTGTAGCAGCAGCCGCGGGCTACCGTAAACAGATAGTCCACTGCTTCGTCCGCGGAAAGAACCGTAGCAAGCTCCTTGCTTTCGATGCCTGCAGCTATGATGTCCGACAGAACTTTCTGCATGGGCCTCTTCTTGGCGAACCAGAGGTTCTCCGGGTTGAAGAGGACTCTGAGAAGGTCTATGCCTGTCTCAACGTTAAGACGGGCGTAGCAGCGGAAGAAATCCACTATGCGCTCTTTTGCGTTGCTGCCGCTCACCTTTACGGCAACGGTGTCGGAGAAATAGTCGTCGGCTTTTTTGTAGATGTCCAGGAACAGATCTGTCTTGGAAGGGAAATAGCTGTAAAAGGTGCCTACGGATATATCGGCCGTGGAGCAGATGTCGCGGACGGTGGTGTTCTGGTAACCGTTCTTCTTCATGAGCTCCAGGGAAACGTCAAGAACATGCTCTCTGGTCTTCTGCGCTTTTTTGCTAAGCAGCGGGCTGTTCAAAAGGCACCTCCTAAGTGTGTTTCAGCATAAAAAGTATAACACGTTCAGTTTTAAAAATAAAGGGAATCATTAGCAAAAATGTCAAAAAAGCGAACGGTTTTTTGGCAAAAAAATAACATTAGTGGGGGCCGGTAAACGACCCCCAATCTATAGTGGTTGGCATCAGAAAGTAAGCGTGTCGATGGCCGGCAGAAGCTCTCCGAAACGTTTCTTGCAGAAATCTATGAAGGCCCTGCCTTCCTCGTTGTCCAGACCTACCCTGCGTATGCATCTGCGCATCAGACGCGTGTTGCCCACGAGTTCGGCCTTGTCTTCCACGGACTTGAGCACTTCCTCGTCCTCCGTGCCGAGGTAGAGCGACAGCATCTTCTTCCAGAGGATGCAGGAAGTCTCGTAAGGAATGCCCAGGAAGCGCTGCACCGCGCTGTGATCCACGGAGCTGAAGCCCTTGTACGCGTTGCGCATGCAGGCAAGCTCGAATATGGGATGCCCGTAGCAGAGAGTGTCCATGTCTATGAGTATGCTCTCGCCGTTCTGGAGCATTACGTTCTTAAGGTGGTAGTCTCCGTGCAGCATGTGCTCGTCGTCCGGGACGGCCCTTATGAGAGCGCAAAGCTTCTTCCACTGATCGTCCGGAAGGTAGTCCTTAAGGTATTCCGCCCAGCCCATCGCCACAGCTTTCATGTCCGGCATGGTCTCCGGATCCACCTTGGTGGAGTGTATGATCTTAAGAAGATCCACGGACATTTCGGCTATCTCGTCCACGGTCTTCTTGCCTTCTGTAAGCAGCTTCGCGAAGCTGTCCGCGTTGAGCATCTCGAATACGGAACCGTATCCGCCGCCTTCTATCCTTACAACGTCGTAGGGTATGGCAGTCGGAACGCCCAGCACGAACGCGGTTCTGGCTAGTTCTCTTTCCCTGCGGATCTCGCCTATGGAGTCCGGGTCCAGGTAGACTTTTACAATGGTATCCGGATCTATGCGGTAGACCTTGCCGTTGGCGCCCTGCCCTATCACCTCGCAGCCTTCCACGGAGATCATCCTGTAAGCTTTCTGAACGCTCATCATCTCCGTAAAGCCTGTCATGTCCAGTATGTCGTAGACCTCCGGGGAAACGTTTGTAAGACTCGTGTCCGCAATGGCTTTCTTAAGGCGGAGTATCACCCTCAGGCCGGCGCTGGATACGTAGTTAAGGCTGCTGCAGTCCACGGTGACCTTGCTGAAATCTCCCGTGCCTCTGGCCGCCGTTACGGCGCTCTCCACATCGGCTGCGTTTGCGGAATCTATGTGTCCGGAGAGCTCTATTACCAGTGTTTCTCCGTCTGCCCTGTACTTAACGTTTTCCATCATTCCACCCCCTGGAAGCGTTTCTTTATGGTGAGTATGTTCTGGCCGTCTTCGTAGCTGTATTTTACGTCGTCCATGGTCTGCCTTACGATGAATATCCCCAGCCCGCCTATCTCCCGGTCGTCCGCGGAAAGAGTCGTGTCCGGGCTGTCTGCAGACAGTGGATCGAAAGGCTTTCCTCTGTCTACGAACGTTATGACCGCAGCCTTAGGATCTTCTTCCAGTCCGATCCTTACCGTTGCCAGGCCGGTGGCCGGCTCGTAGGCGTAGGACGAAATGTTGGCGAAGATCTCGTCTACCGCAACGTCTATCTGCGCAATGGTCTTGCGCGGACAGCCCGCCGCCTTTAGTTCCGCGTTTAAGAACTCCGTTACCTTGTCGGTGTTCGCGGGAACCGCGGTAAGAGTCATTTCCTTAAGTTCTTTATCCATGGTAGTCTCCGCATTCTTTCCGAAATACCGGAAGCAAAGCATAGTTATATCGTCGAACTGATCGGCCGTTCCTACGAACGTGGCTATCGCGTCGTCCACAGCCTTAAGCACGCCCTGCGGCGAGCGGTCCCTGGCTTTGTTTATTACCTTCAGCGTGCGCTCCGTGCCGAACAGGTCGCTGCTCAGATTGGTGGATTCCACCACTCCGTCCGTGTAGACGAACAGCCTGGAACCGGGCTCCATCTGCAGTTCGTATTCTTTGTATTTCATGCCCGGCATGCCGCCGATGACGAATCCGTGCTTGTCCTTATAGAGCGTAAACTCTCCGTCCGGTCCGGCGATCATCGGGTATTCGTGGCCCGCGTTGGCGGCTGTCATGATACCGGTATTAAGGTCTATTATTCCCAGCCATACCGTAACGAAGAGCTCCTCGCGGTTGTTGCTGCAGATCTGTTCGTTTACAGCCTCCAGCACCGCAGCCGGACTATAGCCTGCCTTGCAGTAGTTCTTTACGAGTATCTTGGACGCCATCATGAACAGCGCCGCGGGGACGCCCTTGCCGGATACGTCCGCTATCACCAGGGCCAGATGGTCGTCGTCCGTAAAGAAGAAGTCGTAGAAATCTCCGCCCACTTCCTTGGCAGGATCCATGGACGCGTAGATGTCGAACTCCCCGCGGTCCGGGAAGGCCGGGAAGACGTTGGGCAGCATGTCCGCCTGTATGCGGGTGGCCAGCGACAGCTCCAGTCCTATCCTTTCCTTCTCCGCGGTGGCTTTGGTAAGGTTTTCTTCGAACTCGGACAGGTCGCGTTCCATGTCCGCCATTATGTAGCTCAGATTCTCTATCTCGTCGCCGGTGCGTATGTTGAGCATCGCGAAGTGATCCGTTACCTGCGCGCCGCTCTTCTTGTCCGCGACGTACTGTCCGGCCGCCGCAGCGATGTCGTTTATCGGGTCCACGAGTTTTTTCTTCATGTGCCTTGTGAACAACAGCGCCATCAGCATCATTACGACCACTATCGCGACCACGTACTGCAGCACGAACCGGCCCATGCCCTTGGCAACTTCGTCCAGCGTTACGTCCGCAAGCACGAAGCAGACGATGTCGCCGCTGATGTTCTTTACCGGCACGCCGCTGGTGCATATCCAGCCGTAGCGTGACGTTCTGGAAATGTGGTAGAGCTCGCCGGTGCCGTCCCAGTTAAGGAATTTGGCCACCTCTTTTGCTTCCACAGGCTCCCAGTCGCCGGCGCAGGCACCGGTCTCATCGGTGCTGTCCGGGTCGGCTATTATTACAAGAGCGCTGTCTTCTTCCGAGTACATGCCCAGATATACATCGTTGACGTCCGCGGACTGCGCGAACTCCCCGAGTATGGATCTTATGGTATCCATTCCGGCAGCCTTGTTTATCATGGAAAAGCGCGCCCTGTACTGCTCCGTGCCTACCTCCGCTTTTTCCTCCGGAGTAAGCTCGTTGTAGGTGGTCATAACCCTTTTGGCGGCTGTCTCTACGGACGCTATCTTGTCCAGCATGTTCTCCGCCGTCTTGGCAAGGTTGAAGGACTCGCTTATGTACTTGTCGGTAAGCGCAACGGAATAGAGCCCCAGACCTATCGCAAACGCGACAAGACCCAGGATGAGCGAGCCGATTATTACGAGCCGGAACACTTTACCGGACAGCGAATAATGCTTCCGTTCCAGAGCCCCCATTTCCCTAACGCTTTTTTCCGGCATCTATCTACCTCTCATCCGCCGCCTGCATCCGTGCGGCGGTTATATTATAACATTATGATTTTATCATATTTTTAACGCAAGCGGTAGTATTTAGTCTGCGGGACAGACCGGGACCGGAACTGCCGTGTGCCGCGGGAACCTCCACAGTATCTTCACTGCGGCTTGCTTTAAATTTTACCTGCCCGGGTTATCATCATACTGCAGGGCGGTCCGGACGGACCGTCCGCAGAAGGAGAAAACAAACATGAAACGAAGGAAAAAAACGATACTATTGCTGTACAGCATACTGCTGGCGGCATTTTCCGTTTATTTCCTGCTCGATACTTTCGTAATAGAACGCGTATATTCCACGGAGGTCTCCGCGGTACAAAGCGCGCAGACCGGAAGCTCCGCGGATGAAACACAGCCGGCAGATACTTCCCCCGGAAACACAGACGGTACGTCCGCAGATCCAGACAGCACCACGCAGATCCCCGGATCGGAAGATGTGTTTACCACCGCTGCCGCGCCGGCAGTTACCCCGGTAATAACGGAAGATTCGTACAACGACGGAAACATCAGCATCAAAATAACGGAATACAGACAGAACGACACTACCATCTACGCGGCGGACATTCAGCTAAGCTCCGCCGAATACCTAAAGACTGCTCTGGCCAAGGGCGTCTTCGGCAGGAACGTTACCGCAAAGACATCCGCGACCGCGGCGGACAACGGGGCAATACTCGCGATCAACGGAGACTACTACGGCTCGCAGGAACGCGGATACGTGATCCGCGGCGGCGTGATCTACCGCAGCACCGCGGTATCCGGCAGACAGGATCTTGTCATATACGAAGACGGGTCCATGGAAGTGATATACGAGACCGACATCAGCGCGGAAGAACTGCTTGCTAAAGGCGCCCGAGACGTGCTGTCGTTCGGACCCGAACTCCTTAAGGACGGGAAGATCGCGGTAAACAGCAGCTACGAAGTGGCCAGGGCCACGAACAGCAACCCCCGCACCGCGATAGGCATCATAGACGAGCTGCACTACGTGTTCCTTGTATCGGACGGAAGGACCAGCGAAAGCGCCGGGCTGTCCGTCTACGAACTGGCGGAGTTCATGCAGTCGCTCGGGGTCAGGACCGCGTACAACCTGGACGGCGGCGGCTCCTCCACGATGTACTTCAACGGCCAGGTGATAAACGACCCTGTCGGAGGCGGCAGAGGTCAGTCGGAAAGGAGCGTGAGCGACATTGTATACATCGGTTACTGATAATAATACAGAGCGCACCAACGCCGCAAATGAAGGCCGCAGAACAACTTTAGCAGATCAGCGCTCCGCAGCTGCCGGGCGCATTGCTTTTAACTATCTGGCAGCATCCGTGATCTGCGCCGCGATAGGCCTTATCTACGAACTGTTCAGCCACGGAGTCTGGTCCACGTACATGGTCCTTGGATGGGTGTTCCCGCTCGTTTTGGGGGCGCTTCCGAACTTCCTGATATGGCTGACCAAGGCCAAAGAACCGGGCACTGCCGCGGAGAACGTCTATGCCTGCGGGATCGCAACGTTTACCGTAGGCTGCATGCTTAAAGGCGTACTGGAGATATTCGGGACCACCAGCCACTTGCTGAAGGTGTACCCGATCGCAGGGACTGCACTGACAGCCATAGGCGCGATCATATACCTGCTCGGAAAGAAAAAAGCGGAGGTCTGAACCTCCGCTTTTATATTGTTTTTGGCCACAGCGCGTAATGACTGCGATCTGTATATATCGCGGTCGGTTATGCCTGCGCGCCTTTTACTATCTCCACGGCAAGTTCGCCGTTCTTCATGTCCACACGGAGCATGTCGCCCATGGACAGGTCGTTCTCCAGCATGGTCCTGGCGATCAGCGTTTCCACCTCGTCCTGGATGAATCGCTTCATGGGCCTTGCGCCGAACAGCGGGTCGTAGCTGCTGTCGATTATGAACTGCTTTGCCTCTTCCGATACTTCCACGGACAGCGATCTGTCCGCAAGCCTCTTGGAAAGGCCCGCCAGCTGCAGGTCCGCTATCTTGGACACGTCGTCCTTGGTGAGCGGCTTGTACATTACGATCTCGTCCAGACGGTTGAGGAACTCCGGTCTGAAACTTGCGCGCAGCAGCGCGGTCACCTGATCCGAAGCCTCCTTGCTTATGCTGCCGTCCGGGCTGATGCCGTCCAGCAGGAACTGGGAACCGAGGTTGCTGGTAAGGATTATTATCGTGTTCTTGAAGTCCACGGTGCGGCCCTGAGAGTCCGTTATGCGGCCGTCGTCCAGTACCTGAAGCAGCACGTTGAAGACTTCCGGATGCGCCTTTTCCACCTCGTCGAAGAGCACCACGCAGTACGGTCTGCGGCGCACGGCCTCGGTAAGCTGGCCGCCCTCGTCGTAGCCTACGTATCCCGGAGGAGCTCCTATAAGCCTGGACACCGAGAACTTCTCCATGTACTCGGACATGTCTATCCTGACGATGTTCTTTTCGTCGTCGAACAGGGCTTCCGCAAGGGCCTTCGCAAGCTCCGTCTTGCCCACGCCGGTGGGTCCCAGGAAGAGGAAGGAACCTATCGGTCGGTTGGGGTCCGCGATGCCCGCTCTGGAGCGCAGAATGGCCTCTGAGACGGACTTTACGGCCTCGTCCTGACCGATCACCCTCTTGTGCAGTATGTCTTCCAGATGGAGCAGTTTTTCGCGTTCGCCCTCCATCAGCTTGGATACCGGGATGCCGGTCCAGCGGGCAACGATCTCCGCTATCTCCTCTTCGTCCACGGTGTCGCGCAGCAGACGGCCCTCACCGGACTTGTTCTCCGCGGTCTTCTGAAGCTCCGCAAGTTTTTTCTCCAGTTCCTGAAGAGTGGAGTACTGAAGCTTGGAAGCGGTCTCGTAATCGTAGCGTCTCTGGGCCTCTTCTATGCGGCCTGTGACGCGTTCTATCTCCGCCTTGGCTTCCTTTATCCTTTCCACGGCGCCCTTCTCGTCGTCCCAGCGGGCGCGCATCTCCTCGAACTTTCCGCGCAGGTCGTTAAGCTCTTCCACCAGCTTTTCGCAGCGTTCCTTGGACAGAGAATCCTTCTCCTTTTTAAGAGCCATCTCCTCTATCTCCAGCTGCATTATCTTGCGGCGCAGAGCGTCCATCTCGGACGGCATGGAGTCCATCTCCGTGCGTATGGAAGCGCAGGCTTCGTCCACCAGATCTATGGCCTTATCCGGCAGGAAACGGTCGCTTATGTAACGGTCCGAAAGCGTGGCAGCCGCCACCAGCGCGCTGTCGTGGATGGTAACGCCGTGATATATCTCGTAGCGTTCCTTAAGTCCACGCAGTATGGAGATGGTGTCCTCCACGGTAGGCTCGCCTACCAGGACCGGCTGGAACCTGCGCTCCAGCGCGGCGTCTTTTTCTATGTAATTTCTGTATTCGTTGAGCGTGGTGGCGCCTATGCAGTGCAGCTCGCCTCTGGCCAGCATCGGCTTAAGGATGTTGCCCGCGTCCATGGTGCCGTCCGCCTTGCCCGCGCCGACGATAAGGTGCAGCTCATCGATGAAGAGTATTATCTTTCCTTCGCTTTCCTTTACCTCCGCCAGAACGGACTTGAGCCTTTCCTCGAACTCGCCTCGGAACATTGCGCCCGCGATAAGAGAGCCCATGTCCAGCGAATAGACGGTCTTGTTCTTAAGTCCTTCCGGAACGTCCCCCCGAAGGATACGCTGCGCAAGGCCTTCCACTATGGCGGTCTTTCCTACGCCCGGCTCGCCTATCAGCACCGGGTTGTTTTTAGTCTTTCTGGACAGGATGCGGATGACGTTGCGTATCTCCTCGTCACGGCCTATTACCGGATCCAGCTTCTGCTCCCTGGCCCGCTCCACCAGGTCGAAACCGTACTTTTCCAGAGGCTTCCTGTTATCCTGATCCTGCTGGTACATATTGTTCATGTTCATGTTATCACCTCGTTTAAGGTTATTATTTTCTGCTGTTTATATGTTCCGGGTCCCGGGCGATGCAGTTGTATGCAGGACTGTCGGGGAACCCGGTTCTTAATGACTGACGAGCCTGAAGGCGAAGGCAGAGTTTAGAACCGCTGGGAGGGCCCCCGCCAAGACGGGAGGCGTGTCCGGCGTATAACTGCGTCGCCCGGAAGCTCTTGAAACGTCAGATCAGATACTTATTGTTCCTGAAGTACGCCAGATACTGCATCTCCAGATCCCTGTCCGTAAGCATTCCGGCAAGGTAGCGCTTCATTATCCTGTCGAACGCTGTAACGTATTCCGACAGCGCCTTGCCCAGATCCTCCTCCGTGTATTTGGCACCGCGGGGGATGGATATGGTCCTTACGAACCTGGACGGGGACAGCTCGTACCTGATGGCTCCCGGCAGGAAGTATCCCGCGGCGTAGTTGTCCTCCAGCTCCTTCCAGAGCACGAAGAACCTTGCCATGTTGTTGAGCAGCGACGCGGACTGGCTGCGGAAGTTTACAGCAAGCTCTCCTATCGCCGCGTCCTGGGCCGTCCTGTAGAGCTGGACCACGTAGCGCACCGTGGGACGGTATTTGTATTCCAGGCTGCTCTTGACTGACATGCTCAGCTGGTTGGGCGTTACCATCGGCACCAGCTCCGAACTGCGGTCCAGCAGCTCTTCCATGCGGCGGAATATGCTGTCTATCTGCTTTTCCGGCGTGCTTACCGACACGTATTCCGCAAGGATCTGGTTTACCAGATTGGAGCGGTTGGTGCCCTGGCGCAGCGCCAGTTTGTCTATCTCGCTCACGACCTCGTCCATAAGCATGAGACTGTACAGACTTTTATTCATGATGATCACCTTTCTTAAAAACCACGGGACAGACCCGAGGGCTGTCCCGCTTATCTATAACGACTGACGCATCCGCGCCCTCTCTTACTATTGCGAATTAAGTATAGCACTTTTGCAAAACTTGTCAAGCGGTTTATATAAATATTATTGCAAAAGTTTAAGCACAAGAAATAAAAAGGCAGGGGCTTTATTCCTGCCTTATAAAACAGATCTAGCTCTGAATGACCGGCTTTGTCTTTCCGCTTCGCCGGATGCTCTGTATCGGATCCCGGCCGCACGCGATGACCGGCCGCGCTATTTGTTTACGTCGTAGCTGGCCATTACCTTGCCGGTTACGCTGTCCGGACAGCATATGAAGCTGCTGCCTGCGGTAAGCCTAAGCTCTCGTCCGTCCGGATGCATGAGCACCAGGCCGCCCTCCTCCGAGAACGACCAGGACAGCTCTATTATCCTGCCGCCCTTGGCATAGTATCCGGTGCCGCTGGTAAGCTCCGCCTCCAGTCTGCCCTTGTCATCGCCTTCTATTCTGGAATACTTAACGAAGAGCGCCAGCACATTGTCCACGGCTACCTGCTCGTTGGTGTTGGCATCCACGTAGCCCAGACCGTACTCGCTTACCAGGTACTTCCCCTGCTCCTCGCTGAAGTCGAACTGGGTGGTCTTGGAATTGTTCATGTGGACCGTTATTCCCTGGGCAACGCTTCCGCGGCTCATGTCCGTAATGCCGAAGCGCAGCGGCCCTTCGTAGTCCTCCAGATGCTCCATGCCCCTTGTAACGCCTACGCCCGGGACCTGCTGTATCATCTGTGCGGTATCAGCAAACAGCGTGTGCTCGTATGCGTAGCCGCTCCTCCTTCTGGCCTTGTCGCGGAAGAAGAACTTATAATTTCCGTACACGGCATCCAGATCGGCCACATGTTTAATGATTATGTCGTTAAGGCCCATGGGGCTGCCGCCCGCGTGGGTATAGATGGCGTCGAAGGCTATGGCCATGGATACGTCGTAGCTCCTGCAGCTGCGCACCGGCCCAATGGTAGGCGCTTTTGCAATGTCCTGGAACAGAGCCAGGAAACGCGTCATGTTGCCTTCTACGTTAAATTCGAATATAAGGTCCGCTGCGGAAACGCCCTTTGCCGGGAGCGCGCCGCTGGCGTTGTCGATGACAACTGCGTAAGGTCTGGCGGTAAGAGGCTCTTCTATCTTTTCTCCGTTGAGCCAGTTGATCGCCTGCGCGGCGGGAGCGGCGCCGGCCTCGTCTTCCGCATCATGAACAGGAACCGCCCTTCTGGGTTCCGGCTCCGGCTCGGCGGTATTCTGCTGCCAGAAGCAGCCGCAGAGCAGCCCGAGCAGCAGTATCAGCATGCAGATGAAAGCAAATTTTTTCATGATCTTCCCCTTTTATATTAAATAATTATATCATCTGCACCGTATTTGCACAAACAATAAAAACAGCCTGAGCAAGCAGCCTGCCGTGCAGGATCCGCATCGGTGCAAGACGGCAAGAAAAATCAAAAACTGCCTCCCAAACGGGAAGCAGTTCCGGATCGGTATGTATCTTGCGCGGCCGCGCACGCAGAGGATATCCGGCGTACTGCAGCCGGCCTTTCAGCGCTTTACGCCGTAGTTCTTTACCACCTTGGACAGGACTTTGGTAAGTATGCCGCCGATGATGGCAACAGACACGGCCTCTATAAGGCCCTGGACTCCTACCAGCAGCACCACGAAGTGCAGCGGGTTGAGCGCGCCCTTTGTCGCGACGATGTTCTGGATGTACTCGGTGTTATAGAACATGAGTATGATGTATCCCATGAAGAATATCGTGTTGAGAAGCGGCGCGGAAAGGGCTCCCACAAAGTAGCTCCAGGTCTTCTCGTCGCGGTCCAGCTTGCTTACCAGCTTAAATATCAGACCGCAGCACACTCCCATAAGGATGCGCATGCCCACGCAAAGTATGACGGTGCTTACCGGGTTGTTCTGGAAGAAGAACGATGTCATTCCCCCGGCGCCGGAGATGGCGTCCCAAAGGCTGAAAAGCCCGAATACTCCTCCGAGTATGGCGCCCGTGAGCGGCCCCATGAGCATTGCTCCGATGGCTATCGGCAGCGTAAGGAAGCTCATGTTTAGCGGTCCGATGGGAACTCTTCCCAAACCGAGCACTCTCATTACCACCTGAATGGCTATGAGCAGCGCCAGCTGCGCAAGGAACCTAGTGTTCACCCGCTTTGTTGTTTTTTCCATTATCGATTTCCTCCTTATTACCTCTCCCTTGCGGGATGCTGTATAATCAAGTTAATTATAAGAAAAACCGCGGACTTGTCAATAATACTCGACTGTCCGCGGTTCTGAATTTTATGTGAAGTTTTTACTGGCCGCTATCTGCACGGACCGATCTTCCGAATGACCGGACAATGCTGGACCCGCAGTCCCGCAGGCAACTAGTGAGCGTCGACTTTGCCGCTGGAAGCGTCCGGACAGCAGATGAAAGTGTGGCCGGGCATCAGCTCAAGCGCCGTTCCGTCGGCTTTCTTAAGGGTAAGTCCCTTGCCTTCTGCCAGCGACCACTCGATATCTATCATCTTGCCTTCGCACATGTAGACACCCTTGCCTCCGGTCATGTCTGCAAGCAGCGTGGTGCTTCCCGAATACTCATGTCTGTACTTGATGTAGAGCGCAAGCACATTCTTTACTGCTACCTGCTTGCCGGTGTTTCCGTCCACGAACTTGTCGCCGTGTTCGCTGATCAGATAGTTTTTGGAAGCGCTGTCATAGTCGAAGAGCGTAGTCTTCTTCGAATTCATGCTGACGGTCACGGCTGTAGCCGCTGCCCCGGCAGATGTCTGCGCCGCATCCGTAAACCTGAGACCGTAATCGTAAGCGCCCTCATGTTCCTTGCGGATATCCAGCTTGGCGTAACCGTCTTCGAACTTCTGACCGGTAGTGAACATCGTATGTTCGTATGCGTAACCAGCGGCCTTTCTGTCCTGATCGCGGTAGTATATTTCAGTATTAACATTACCGTTAATATGTGTAACTCCTCGCTTTTGGATATTATTCATGGCAGTACCGCTGCCGCCGACCGACATGTAAACGCCGTCGAACGCAAGGACCCAATCGAGATAATACGGTCTGGCGCTTCTGATGCTGCCTATCTTCGAATTCTTCGAAGTGATCTGCGAGAAAACGCCGAACATCCTGGTGATGTTGCCCTCTACGTTCATCTCGATCAGGATCTCTGCTTCGGAGTTCCCGTGCATAGGCATTGCATAGGAAATGTTATTGAGCATTATTCCGATCGGCCGCAGATTGCTGATATCCTCTTCGACTTCCTCACCACTGAGCGGATTATAAAACTTGGGCTTCGGCGGTTCCGGTTCGGGTTCCGGCTCGGGCACAACGTTAGTGTTCTCGGTGTTGCTTGTGTCCGTATTGGTGTTTGCGCTGTTCTGGCCTCCGCTGCCGCATGCACAAAGGCTAAACAGCATTACCAGTACCAGCAGTATGGCAATTGATCTCTTCATGTTTTATCCCTCCTGATGATCTATATTCCTGAAGCTTGGGCGCTTACGCCGAGCCTCTCAAAAGAATCCTTCTTAAGCTGCGCAAGGTCTATCTTTCCGGTCGCCTTGAATGGAAGGTTGCGGAAGAACAGCACGTATTTCGGCTGTTTATAGGTCGCCAGCTTGCCTGACAGCGCCGTGCGTATCGTGCTCTCGTTAACACCGGAGCTCTTCTTGAGCACCACGCACAGGCATATCTCCTCGCCGTAGTGTTCGCTGGGGATGCCTATCGCCTTGCAGGAATCGATACCGCCCATCTCCATGACGGCGTTCTCTATCTCCACAGGGCTTATGTTCTCGCCGCCGCGTATTATCAAATCTTTTATCCTTCCGGAAAGCCTGAGGTATCCGTCCTCTCCGAACCATCCCCAGTCTCCGGTGTGCAGCCATCCGTCCGCGTCCAGCACCTTTGCGGTCTCCTCCGGATTGTCGTAATAGCCCTGCATCACCACGTAGCCGCGCACGCAGATCTCGCCGGGCTCGCCCACGGCGCAGGTCTTTCCGGTATCGGGGTCCACGGTCTTGCCTTCCAGGAAGTCCATCATGTGGCCTACCGTGGTAGCCCTCAGGTCTACCGGGTCCGTAAGATTGGACGTTGTAAGTCCGCCGGTGGCCTCTGTCTGCCCCAGGCTGGAAAGCAGCGTCATACCGAAGCCTTCCTCAATGTCCTTGAACTGCTGCGGAGAATACGAGCTGCCGCCTATGAATCCCGTCCTTACGGAAGACACGTCCCAGTCCTTAAAGTCCGGTCTGTGAAGCATGGCAAAGAACAGCGTGGGCACGGAGCTTACGACCGTGCAGCGGAAATCGCGTATGTCGGAAAGGAGCACCGTGGTCTTTCTGGACGCCGGCAGAACAAGGCACGCGCCCACGCTGCAGGCCGCCATTATGTTTACAGATATGCTGAAGCAGTGGAACACAGGAAGCGCGCCCAGGAACACATCCTCGCAGGTGGCGCCCAGATCCTTTGCCTGCATCCTTCCGCAGTTGGCCCTGCTGTAGTGGCTTCCGCATACCATCTTCGGGAAGCTGGTGCTGCCGCTGGTAAAGAGTATCTGCGCAGTATCCTGAGGAAGCACGTTTCCTTCGGCTTCCTTAAGCGCCTTTTCGGGCGCGGCATCCAGGCTGTCCAGCCTGCTGAACGTTCCGGATTCGCCGGAGCCTATGAAGTACACGCTCTTAAGACGCGGACAGTCCGGCATTATGTTAGCCACCAGAGCCGGGAAGCTTACGCCCCTGTAGCCCTCGCCTATCAGAAGCACGGAGACGCGGCTGCGGTCTAAAAGCTCCCGCAGCTCGCCCGCCCTAAGAGACGTGTTGAACATTACGTTTACGGCGCCTATCCTTGCAAGCGCGTAGTAGACCACTATCTCCTCCACCTGTGTCTCGCAGAGTATGCCTACGTGGTCGCCCTTCTTTATTCCGCAATATAAAAGCCGCCTGGAGGCCATGTCCACAGCCTCGTCCAGCTGCCTGTAACTAAGCTCCTCCGCACGAGTCTTAAGCGCGGGTCTGTCAGGATAGTGCCGGACCGTGTCGCGCAGAAGCTTTCCTATGGTCAGATCCTTAATAAGTTCCATCGAAACTGCCTTGATCGTCGTCTGAAGCCCGCCTGCGCGAAGCTTCCCTTTTATCTATATAACTATAACAAATCCATGTGCCATTTGCAACAAATGCAATGTTTTACGCTTTTATTGAAACGCCCCGCTGTGCTATAATAAGGTGTAGTTTTATGCACAGTTCACGGAGGATAAAATGACAGACAGAATACAGAGAATGCTCGAAAGAGCAAAGAACACTCCTATAAACATAGGTCTGGAAAAGCTTAAGATAGCTCTGGACACACTGGACGAGATGCGCAACCGCTCCGGCTACGCCTACCGTTCCCAGCTCCAGGCCAACTACTATAACAGGATGCCTATAACCATCCCCGAGGACGACATCCTTGCGGGCACCGGCTCCTCCACCTACAACGGCGTGGAACTGGATTCCGAGATGGGCCGCTGGACCCAGCCGGAGATAGACCACCTCTTCGAAGAGACCGGCGACATGTACAAGATCTCCGACGAAAACTACGCCAAGCTGGAAGAGTGGAAAGACCGCATAGATTTCGCGTTCAAGAACAACAGAGCTTCCGACTATCTGGCCGAGATCACCTGGGACGATCCGCTGATGCAGAAGTTCATGAAGACCGGCGTCACCATGCCGATCTGGAAGGACAGAAACTCCGGCACCACCAACGCCATAGGCCAGACAGGCATAGGCGTAGGCCCCGGATTCACTCTTGCCTGCGTAGAGTTCGAAAGGATACTCAACGAAGGCGCCCGCGCCCTGATCAACGAAGCAAAGGAATGTCTGGAGAACTCCCCCTGCCGCCACTACGACGACTATCAGAAGCGCGAATACTGGAACAGCGTAATAACCGTTTTCGAAGGCTTCATCAACTACGCCAACAGGCACGCGGACCTTGCCGAAAAGATGGCCGCGGAGTGCAAGGACGAAAAGAGAAAGGCCGAGCTTCTGCGCATGGCCGAGACCTGCCGCAGAGTACCGGAATTCCCCGCAAGAAACTTCTACGAAGCCGTCCAGGCTTACTGGTTCTCGCTCCTGTCCGTATGCTCCAACACCATGTCCGGCGGACGTCCGGACCAGTTCCTCTATCCGTTCTACAAGAAGGATAAGGAAGCCGGAATACTCACGGATGAGGAGGCCCTGGAGCTTCTGGAGCTCATAAAGGTACACACCACCACGTTCCACACCGTACGCGGCGGTCTTGGAAGAGGCAGACACTCCGGCGACTCCCGCTGGATCAACCTGGTAATAGGCGGCTGCGACCCCGAGACCGGAGAGGACGCCTGCAACGAGCTGACCATGCTCTTCATGCAGGCCTCGCTTGAGTGCGGAGTTCCCCACCACACCATCACCCTGCGCGTCTCCAAGAACACCCCGATCGAATACATCCAGAAGGGCGTGGAGTGCGTAAGGAGCGGAATAGGAATGCCCGCGTTCATCTCCGAGGAATCCTACATCAACTTCTACAAGAACCTGGGATTCGACGAAAAGATAGCCAGACGCTTCTGCATCTGCGGCTGCCTGGACGCCGTAATCCCCGGATACGCAAGGACCATGGGCGTTCTGTTCTACAACGAGCCCCAGGTACTGGACATCTTCCTGCACAACGGTTTCTGCAAGCTCTCCGGCGAAGAGATAGGTCCCAAGCCCGGCGAGATGAGCAGCTTCAAGACCTGGGAAGAGTTCAAGAACGCGTTCTACGAGCACATGAGCTGGTTCACCAAGCTGGCTTCCGAGCGCTGCGTAAGAGACTCCCTGGCCAAGGCCATAGCCGCGGCGGAGCCCTTCAAGAGCCCGCTGATGCACGACGGCATAAAGTGCGCCACTCCGATGCAGAGAAGACGCTTCAAGCCCTTCGACTGCGCCATCACGGTAATGACGGTAGGCGGCATCAACACCGCAAACTCCCTTACCGCGATCAAGAAGCTCGTATTCGACGACAAGAAATATACCCTGGACCAGCTGGTAGCAGCTCTGGACGCTGACTGGGTGGGCTATGAAGACATGCAGAAGGACTTCATAAACGCCCCGAAGTACGGCAACGACGACGACTACGCGGACAGCATAGCCGCCGAGTTCTACGCTCAGCACGCTAAGCAGGTAAAGGAATGCGACAGCGGCTTCGGCAACAGCTGCCTGCCTTCCGGAATCTCCATCTCCGCCCACCAGCCCTGCGGCAAGGCCGTGGGAGCGACCCCGGACGGACGCAAAGCGTTCACGATCCTTGCGGACGGCATGATCTCCCCGGCTCAGGGCAGCGACACCCAGGGCGTTCTGGCAGCCTTCAACTCCGGCCGCAAGATAGCTCAGGACGAATACTCCGCTACGCTGTTCAACATGAAGTTCAGCCCGTCTGCTCTTAAGACCGACGGCGACATGAACAAGCTGGCCATGGTAATAAAGACCTACCTTACCAACGGCGGCAAGCAGATCCAGATGAGCTGCGTATCCGCGGAAACGCTCCACGCCGCGCAGGAAGATCCCAAGGCCCACAAGGAAGTAATAGTCCGCGTGGCCGGCTACAGCGCTTACTTCGTAACGCTCACCAACATGATGCAGAACGAGATAATCGCCCGCACCGAGCAGACCAAGGTATAATGCTTGCCGGACCGACTGTCGAGCAGACCAAGGTCTGATCTTAAGGACCCGTCCGGACGGTCGTTGAAGGCCGTCCTTCAGCTCCCGGCCCCGGGCCGCAGCAATATATTAATACACAAAATACCGGCCGCTGTATACCTAAGCGACCGGTTTTTTGATATAATCGATGTTGATCATAACGACCATTGCACCGCATACGGAGGACAACATGACCGACAGAATAAAAAGAATGCTGGAGAAGGCAAAGAATACGCCCATAAACATAGGAACGGAAAAGCTTAAGATCGCCCTGGACACTTTGGACGAAGCCCGCAACCGTTCCAACTACGCGTACCGCTCGCGGCTGCAGGCGAATTACTACAACAAAGCTCCCATAATAATTCCGGAAGACGACATCCTGGCCGGAACAGGATCCTCGGTGTTCAACGGTCTGGAACTGGATTCCGAATGCGGACGCTGGACTCAGGAAGAGATAGATCACCTTATAGAAGAGACCGGCGACATGTACACCATAACCCCGGAGAACTACGCCCGCCTGGAGGAGTGGAAGGACCGCATAGACGCTGCTTTTAAGAACAGCCGCTCTTCCGACTATCTTGCCGAACTTACCTGGGACATTCCGCAGATGCAGAGTTTCATGAAAACAGGCGTCACCATGCCGGTATGGAAGGACCGCACGTCCGGTTCTACAAACGGCGTAGGCCAGACAGGAATAGGCGTAGGCCCCGGATTCACCCTCGCCTGCGTGGACTTCGACCGCATACTCAACCAAGGCGCAAGATCCCTTATAGAAGAAGCAAAGGAGTGCCTTAACAACGAGACCTGCCGCAACTGGAAGGACTTCGAAAAGCACGATTACTGGACCGGCGTGGTGGAAGTCTTCGAAGGCTTCATTAACTTCGCCCACAGACACGCGGATCTTGCGGAAAAGCAGGCCGCGGAGTGCAAGGACCCGGCCCGCAGGGCGGAACTGCTCCGTATGGCGGAGATCTGCAGAAGAGTACCGGAACACCCTGCAAGGACCTTCCGCGAGGCGATGCAGTCCTACTGGTTTACGATACTGTCCGTCAGCACCAACACCATATCCGGCGGACGCCCGGACCAGCTCCTCTACCCCTTCTACAAAAGGGACAAGGAAGCCGGCATACTCACCGACGACGAAGCTTTGGAGCTGATAGAAGCATTAAGGGTCCACACCACTGCTTTCCACACCATAAGAGGAGGCCTTGCCAGAGGACGCCACTCCGGCGACTCGCGCTGGATCAACATGGTGATAGGCGGATGCGATCCCAAGACAGGAAAGGACGCCAGCAACGAGCTGACGATGCTCTTCATGCAGGCCGCGCTGGAATGCCGCACGCCTCACCACACCATAACCCTCCGCGTTGGAAAGGACACCCCGCTCGAGGTAATAAAGAAAGGCGTGGAATGCGTAAGGAGCGGAATAGGAATGCCCTCGTTCATCTCCGAGCAGTCCTACATCAACTTTTATACAGGCCTGGGATTCCCGGTGGAAGTGGCCAGAGAGTTCTGCATATGCGGATGCCTGGACGCCGTCATCCCTGCCCGCGCAAGGACCATAGGTCTTATATTCTACAACGAACCGCAGGTGCTGGACATCTTCCTGCACAACGGCTACTGCAAGTTCTCCGGCGAGGAGATAGGCCCCAAGCCCGGACCGATGAGCAGCTTCAAGACCTGGGAACAGTTCCTGGCAGCCTTCTACGACACCATGAACTGGTTCACCAAGATGGCGGTGGACCGCTGCCTGCGCGACTCGCTGGCTAAAGCCATAGCTGCCGCGGAGCCGTTCAAGAGCCCTCTCATGTACGACGGAGTAAAATGCGGCGCCGCTCTGGACAGGAGACGTTTCGAGCCTTTCGACTGCGCCATGACGATAATGACGGTAGGCGGCATCAACACTGCAAATTCGCTTACAGCTATCAGGAAGCTCTGCTTCGACGATAAGAAATATACCCTGGACCAGCTGTTAACAGCCCTGGACGCCGACTGGGAAGGGTATGAAGACATGCGCAAGGACTTCATCAACGCGCCCAAATACGGCAACGACGACGATTACGCGGATCTTATTGCAGCCGACTTCTATAAGCACCACTGCGATCAGGTAAAGGCCTGCGACAGCGGATTCGGCAACAGCTGCATCCCCAGCGGAATATCCATCTCCGCCCACCAGCCGTGCGGCAAGACCGTAGGCGCTTCCCCGGACGGCAGAAAGGCTTACACGATACTTGCGGACGGCATGATCTCCCCACAGCAGGGAACCGACAGTCAGGGCGTTCTGGCTGTGCTGAATTCCGCCCGCAAGATAGCGCAGGACGAGTACCAGGCAACGCTCTTCAACATGAAGTTCAGCCCCAGCGCGTTCAAGACGGAGGACGACATGGCAAAGCTTGCCTCCGTGCTTAAGACCTTCCTAACCAACGGCGGAAGGCAGATCCAGATGAGCTGCGTGTCCGGAGAGACCCTCCACGCAGCGCAGAAAGACCCCGCCGCGCACAGAGACGTGATCGTCCGCGTGGCCGGCTACAGCGCCTACTTCGTAACGCTCACCAACATGATGCAGAACGAGATAATCACCCGCACCGAGCAGACCAAGGTGTGATGACCTGACAAATCAAAACGAGGCTCCATCCGGAGCCTCGTTTTTGTTATGTGTTATCTGCGAAGCGTTTATCTTCAGCCGTTTCGGACTATACCACACCCTGAGCCAGCATTGCGGTGGCTACCTTCTCGAAGCCTGCGATGTTAGCGCCTGCGGCCAGGTTGCCCTTCATGCCGTACTTTTCGGCAGCATCGTAGGTGTTGTGGAAGATGTTTACCATTATGTCGTGCAGCTTGTTGTCCACCTCTTCGAAGGACCAGCTGTATCTCATGGAGTTCTGGCTCATCTCAAGGGCAGAAGTGGCTACGCCGCCTGCGTTGGAAGCCTTTGCCGGAGCAAAGAGTATGCCGGCCTTCTGGTATACCGCTATGGCTTCCGGAGTGCTGGGCATGTTGGCGCCCTCTGCTACTGCCATTACGCCGTTAGCGATCAGCTTCTTGGCGGATTCTTCGTCTATGTCGTTCTGGGTAGCGCACGGAAGAGCCACGTCGCACTTGATGCTCCAGATGCCCTTGCAGCCTTCGGTGTAGACAGCGCCGGGAACACGCGCCGCGTACTCCTTGATGCGGCCTCTCTCGACTTCCTTGATCTGCTTTACAACGTCCAGCTTTATGCCGTCCGCGTCGTATACGTAACCGTTGGAGTCGGACATTGCGACTACCTTGGCGCCCAGAGTCTGAGCCTTTTCGCATGCGTAGATCGCAACGTTTCCGGAACCGGAGATGACTACGATCTTATCCTTGAAGCTGTCGTTCTTCATGCACTTGAGCATCTCGTCGGTGAAGTAGCACAGTCCGTAGCCGGTAGCCTGGGTCCTGGCCAGGGATCCGCCGTACGCAAGACCCTTTCCGGTAAGAACTCCGGTGTATTCGTTGGCCAGTCTCTTGTACTGTCCGAACAGGTAACCTATCTCGCGGGCTCCTACACCTATGTCTCCTGCCGGAACGTCGGTATCGGGACCGATGTGTCTGAAAAGCTCAGTCATGAAGCTCTGGCAGAAACGCATTATCTCGCCGTCGGACTTGCCCTTGGGATCGAAGTCCGAACCGCCCTTGCCGCCGCCGATGGGAAGGCTGGTAAGGCTGTTCTTGAAGATCTGCTCAAATCCCAGGAACTTTATGATGGAGATGTTTACGGACGGGTGGAGCCTGAGACCTCCCTTGTAGGGACCTATGGCCGAGTTGAACTGGATGCGGTATCCGCGGTTCACCTGGACCTGACCCTTATCGTCTACCCAGGGCACACGGAAGATGATCTGGCGCTCAGGCTCTACCAGGCGCTCCAGTATTCCTGCAGCCTGATACTTGGGATTAGCCTCGATGACGGGCTCCAGGGATTCCAGGACCTCGTAGACGGCCTGAAGGAACTCCGGCTCGCCCGGGTTGCGCTTTTCTACCTGCTCGTAGACCTTCTTTGTGTAATCGTTTTTAAGCATGATCTTTCTCCTCTGAATATTTAAATGATATTGTTACCTTGGATCGACGGCGCCCGCAGGGTCTTCCGGAAAACTCCGGCGCCTTGCGTAGCATTATGGGCTTTCCGCCCTTATAACGCAACAAAGGCAACACCGGCAACTCCGGTCGCCTTTTGTTTAATGAAACAATTTTATTCTTATGACCTTTGTATGTCAAGCACAAACAGAGCCTGGCGCTCCGGTTTTTTGAGCGTAATATGCTCAGCTGTATGGCTGATCGCTGTTCCTCCGGAAACTCCCGGTCGGTTATTTTCCAACAAGATGCGGCCGCACCTCCGTGAAAATAAAAAAGGCCCGCCGAAGGAGCGGGCCTTAGTCCAAATCTTACTGAGATATCAGATGACCAGCGACAGAACGAAGGAAAGGATTATTCCTATGATCAGCTGGAACGCAGCCATCTTCATCTGGCCGTTGAACAGCGGCTTAACGAGTTTTTCGTCAGAGCACATAGCAAGTCCGAAGGAACCGCTTCCGGAGAACGGGAAGCATCCGGTGGAGCTGCAGCCTACCGCTATAGCCATGTAGAGGATTACCGGGCTGATTCCGGAAGCCGCGAATATGGACGGCACCAGAGTGAACAGCGTCGGAATGGCAACGTTGTTGGTGGATACGAACATGGACAGAATACCGCCGATTATGAAGAGTATCGGGCAGATGAGCGCCTTGGGCAGAGAGCTTCCGATCCAGTCGCCTACGATGTCGATGGCTCCGCCCTTGGAAGCTACGGTGATCAGCATGGATACTCCGCAGATCATTACGATGGTCGACCAGGGAACCTGCTTGGATATTACCTTCTTGGTATCAGCCAGCTTGCACAGTGCGGCAATCGCTGCGAATACCGCGGCTACAAGACCTACATCCAGCTTCCTGCTGAATGCCTTGATAGCCGGGTTTCCGGTGATCGTGGTAAGAGCTGTCGGCAGAACTACTACGATAACGAAGATGATGACGAGCACTACAGCCAGCTTCTGCTTAGAATCAAGAGGCTCTACCGGCTTGATCTCGTCTTCTACTGTCATGTACTTGGGTCCCTTGAGCCAGATGTACATAAGAACAGCGGTCAGGAAGAAGAATACCATGTAACCGAAGGTAACTCCTACCATGTACTTATCAGCGTTCTCTGCAAGAGGTCCTTCAAGGATCTTGTTCTTCTGTACCGCATAGGCGGAAGCCCAGGGAACATAGCAGAACATGTTGGTACCGCAGGTGAACATTGCGAATCCGAGGAGCGGGTTCTTGTTGGTGCGGCTGCAGATGCTGAACACGATCGGGCAGCAGATGGCCGCGGTCGCGAACGGGTTGGATCCCATCAGGCCGAGGATGGCGGCGATGATGAGGATGGTAAAGGGCATGAATGCCGGATGATTGCGAGTCTTGTAGAGAAGCTTCATTGCAAGCTTTTCGGAAGCTCCGGTCTCGTTAACGTAACCGAAGAACAAGAGCAGCGCAAGTACGGTGAACATCGTGCTGGTCGGCCAGTAGGAAATGAGATCCTTTGTGGATGTTCCCATGATGAACGTTCCGATTATGTACGCGAACGCCATGGCCAGGATACCGATGTTGATGTTCAGCTTGTTGCCTACGATAACGCTTACGGCTATGCAGACAAGTACTACGATAAGTAATGCTACCGGTGACATAAAGTACCTCCTTAAATAATTATAATAAACCTATAAGTTCACCGACGTTTTTCAGCGAGGCTGTGTTCATGCTGGCCTCGTACAGCTTTTCTATCTGGGCGTCGTCCTTGAGCATCCTGTAGAACTTTACGCAGGAGAAGAACTTGTCCTTTACCTGCTCGTCCGTGAGAGGATAACCGGTGCCGCCCATGGAAGTCTCCAGATGGCGGAAGAAGTCGCCCTTGGTGGTCTTTACGGTCATGTCCACGTGATGCATCTTGTCCTTCTGCCAGGAGGGATCGTATTCGTAAGTGATCTTCTTTCCCTGTTCCTTGATGGCAGGATCAGCAAGTCTCTCGTCCGTAAAGCTCTCAAGATTTACGTTTCCGTACTTCATTATGGTTCCCAGAACGAAGGGCATGCTCACCTTTGCCATTGCAACGCTCTGGGGAGCGAGCTTGGCCTCGAAGGGATCCAGCGCCATCGCGGCAGCCGTGTGCATCTTAAGATGGACTTCCTTTATATCGTCCGCGGTAAGCTTTTCCGCGCGGATGATGTCCGTAAGGGCCTGGATGGGTGTATGCGTGGTCTTGCAGCTGGGCCATGGCTTGTAGGTGATGTTCTCTATCTCGAAGAACTCGCCCAGCCTGTTGGTTATCCTGGAAAGATCGCAGTTGCCGTGGGCGTACATGGTGTAGAAGCCCATCTTGCCTTCGATAGGCGTATCGAAGCGTGTGTGAATGCCTATCTTAGCCATCATGACAGACTGGACTACCGCCTGTGCCGCGAATCCGTCGCGCATGGTGCGGATGACGGAACCCTTGCTGCTCATAGACTCGCCGCTGCATGTGAACTGGGTCATGAACATGGCTACGGCATCCTTCATCTGTCCTTCGTCCAGACGCATAAGCCTTGCA
The DNA here is from genome assembly GCA_024689865.1 of Clostridia bacterium. Taxonomy (GTDB): domain Bacteria; phylum Bacillota; class Clostridia; order Peptostreptococcales; family Anaerovoracaceae; genus RUG13409. The sequence goes on from JAILDA010000073.1 coordinate 32,948, forward strand.
GCGCCGTAGACTGCGCCCAGGCCGGCGACCAGAGACGGGCTGTTCCAGCCGAACTGCTGAAGATCGCAGGTAAGAGCCATTGCGAACCTGCAGGAAAGGTCCGAACCTATTACCATTGCGGTAATGAATTCCTCGCCGGTAACGTCGCCCAGATACTGCGCTATCGCAAGAGCCGCCGGGAAGATTATGCCGTTGGGATGGACTATTGCATCGTGGCTGTCGTCGAAGTCTATAGCGTGGGACAGAACGCCGTTGGCAAGGGCCGCCATCTCCGGAGAAGTCTTTGCTCCGTTGTAAAGAATGGTGCAAGGTCCGGTCTCGCGCGAAGCGTATTCCGCTACCTTGGCCGCTGTATCGTCCAGGCTTGTAGCCGCGAGCATGCAGGCCAGAAGGTCGTTGACGCTGTGCGACTGCTTTTCCACGGTGCTTGCAGGGAAGTCGGAAAACTTTACGCCGAGCGCGTAATCCACTACCTGCTGGGAGATCGATCTTTCTTCGCTCATAAATGCTTCTCCTTTATTACTAATATGTTATTCAACAGTAAACCGTTTGTTAAGCCGTATTGATATTATACAACCGTTTCCGGATAATGTGTACGTATAATTATGAATATCAGTGAATATGTATTCTTCTAGCTGTTTACCGCGGCAAACAGTCCGCTAAGATCCGGCTTATTGTCCAGAGCGCTTACCTCTTCGTAGACCTTCTGCGCGTCGAAACGCTTTACTCCGAAGCTGCAGCAGTCGAAGAACTTGTTCTTCATCTGCTCGTCCGTAAGAGGCTTGAAGGGGCTGCCGGAGGAGATCACGGTCTCTCTGGAGAACGTGCCTCTGTCTGTCTTAACTTCCACTATCACGTAATCGTCCGGTATGGCGTGCTCCGGAAGCTTTATGTCCGCCGGACGCATCTCGTAGGTTACGGAGTCGGAAAGCCTTAAAAGTTCCTCGTCCTTCAGGATGTCCTCCTTGTAGAGGTCCAAGGTCACGTTGCCGTACTTCAGTACAAGCGCCGCAGTAAACGGCAGGCTGAACTTGGCTGCTGCCAGCGAGCCGGGATGATACTTTACGTCGCGGGGCTCCAGAAGGTTCATGTGCGGCTTGTTTACGTGCAGATGCACTTCCTTAACTTCTTCCGGCTTAATGCTGTTCTGCCTGATAAGTTCTATGATCGCGTCCACGGTCCCGTGGGACGTTCCGCAGCACGGCCACGCCTTAAAGCGCAGACCGGTGCACTCCCAGCGCTCGCCCAGACCGTCGAAGATGATCTTTTCGTCGTACATGTTTCTGAAGCACGACATGAACAGTCCGAACTCGCCCTCGAAGGGCTCGTCCATGCGGGCCTTTACACCGCGTCTTGCCATTTCCGCGCCGAAAGCAGCAGCCTTGGCGGAAAGAGCTTCTCTTATGCCTCTGAGTACGGACTCCTTGGAGCGGGCGCTCATGCCCGGCAGCGAGATCTGCGTCATGCATACGGACAGAGCGTCGCGGGCCTGATCGTGGGTAAAGCCCAGAAGCCTTGAAACTCCGAGCACCGCGCCGTAAGCGGCAAACATGGGCGGAGAATACCAGCCGCAGTCCCTCAGGTCGTTTCCGGTAAGGCACATCTTAAGTCTTACGGAGATCTCGCTGCCAATTACCATGGCTGCAAGCGCCTCTTTGCCGCTCTTGCCTTCCGCTTCCGCGAATGCCAGGACCGCAGGTATCGTTGCGGTATTCGGATGCGCGTGCGAGATATCGTGGCCGTCCTCGTAATCCAGGGCGTGTATCAGCGCTCCGTTTGCCATGGCGGCCAGGACAGGAGTACTGCGTTTTCCGGTGCCTATTACTGAAGACGGACCGCTGCTCTCCAGAGCGTATTCGGTAAACGGTCTGGTAGCCGGCTCCAGAGTGGTGGCAGCCGTCATTACACCCAGCGAATCTGTAAGGACCTTCTTCTGGTTGTCGATGACATACTTCGGTATGTCCTCCGTCTTAAAGTTGAGAGCAAAGTCGATCAGTCTGTCTGTAAGTTTTTCCATGATCATTCCTCCGGAAGTTTCCAGTCGAACATGTTCCAGTAAGGTGCGGACACTCTTTCGGCGTAGGCCTTCATGTCCACTCCGTTCCAGTCGTAGAATCCCTGCTTAAGCTCGCTGCGCGCCCCCATCTTTCCTTCCTCCATAAGTTTTTTCATGGAGTCCGGTATTTCCGTAGCGGTAGAAAGAATGGGCCATATGTTGCGGCAGGTAGCGGCATTAAGTTCCAGGCCGCCGTTGTCGAAGTGCTCGAATATGCCTATGGACGTGTATCTGGGGCAGAAGCTGTATTCCAGGCAGGTATCAACCGCCTCGGGAGCGCATATTCCCTCTTCTACAAGCGCCAGCGCCTCGCGCCACAGGGCGAACTGCAGGCGGTTGCCTATGAATCCGGGAGTAGGCTTGTTGAGCTTTACGGGCTTTCTGTCCAGCTCCTCCAGCAGGCTTACGGCGTAATCCACGACGCCGTCTGCAGTGCCTTCCGATCCGCAGATCTCGAAGAACGGCACAAGATGAGGCGGGTTGAACGGATGCGTAACTATTATCCTGTCGTCGTAAGCGCCTCCGCCGCCGGCCAGCTTAGCCGGCACTATGGACGAACTTACGGAGCAGATGGCCTTTACCTTAGGGCAGTGCGCTTCTATTGCTCTGTAGACTTCGTATTTAGTCTCCAGGACTTCCACGGCAGACTCGAAGATGATCTCCGAATCTTTAAGTCCCTCGTAATCGAAACAGTAGTTTATGTATCCCTTAAAACGTCCGGCCTGCTCCGCGCTTACCTTGCCTTTATCGACCATCTGGCCGAAAAATCCGTCCACTACTCCGGAACATCTGTCCACGGACTTCTGGCTCCTTGCCAGGACCGCCGTCTTAAAACCATGGCCTGCCGCAAGCACCGCCATGCTGCTGGCTATCATGCCTGTTCCGACTATTCCTATGGTCCTTTCGTTGTTTTTCATGAAAACCTCCTTATAGATGCTGCTCGCTGCGCAGGTAGATATCTTCCTGTATCTGGGGCGACAGCTGTACGTAGTACGCTGAGAATCCGCCTACCCTTACCAGAAGATCCTTGTGCTCCTCGGGCTTTTCTCTGGCTGCCTTAAGCTCTTTGTTGTCCACCAGATTGTACTGGATGTGGGTGCCTCCGGCTCCAAGGAAGGAGTTGGTAAGATCCACAAGCTTTTCTATGTCCGCGTCGTTCTTGAACATGGACTTGGGGAACTTCTGGTTGAGCACCTGAACGTAAGAGTGATCGCCGAAGTTTGCCTTAAGGACTGAGCGGAGCACCGCCGTGGGGCCGTTCTTATCCATGCCGTGCATGGGCGATGCGCTGCCGTCGTACAGAGGCTCGAAAGCCTTATGACCGTTGGGCATGGCGCCTACGCCCTTGCCTGCCGCGTAATGCCAGGACAGACCTTCGCGCAGGGACTTGAAGCGCATGTTGCCTTCGCCGTTGTCGTAGCTGGTAATGCTGCTCGCGGACATCTCGGATACCCTGCGGGCAAGCATGTCCACCTCGTCTATGTCGTTGCCGAACTTGGGAACGTCCAGGCACATCTTAAGAACTTCCTCGCCGCGCGGACCCTCGAAATTGGAGTCCAGAACGTCCATAAGCTCGTCCATGGTTATCTTCTTGTCGTCGAAGACCAGCTTCTTTATGGCATAGAGCGAGTCCGTGGCGTCTATCACGGCGCGGTCGGTAATTCCGTACTCCGCGCAGGTAGTAGGCGTCATGGCGTCGTGACCGTAGTCCATGCAGTGCTGGAGCGACAGCGTAGAGAGCACCGGCATGCGCAGGTACTGGTCCTGGGTGTCGCGTGCCATGTTGGCCATCCAAAGAGTGCGGTGCACCACAAAGCGGTGCTGCTTGGTATATGCTTCGAACAGCTGCTCGAAGTCTGTAAACTTTCTTACGTCTCCGGTCTCCAGACCGAGCTTCTTGCCGGTAACTGCAACTCCGTTGTGCAGCGTCATGTAAAGGATGGCAGCATTGTTGAGTCCTGCTGCGCCGCACTTGTATTCCGCTCGCTGGGGCAGCGCCGGCCACACGCATCCGCGTCCGATCCAGTCGCGTGCTTCTTTAAGGGGCACGCCGTCCTCCACGAACATGCGGATTATGCCCTCTTCGTTCTCGAAGAGCGGAATGCCGCCGTTCATGATCAGGTTGGTCTGAATGGATTTCTTCATCAGCCAGCGCGGAGTATCGTGGTTCCAGCGTATGCCTACCGTGGGCGAGGACTGCTTAAGCAGGCCTACCGCGTGCAGGAAAGCATAGGAAAGCTCGTTGCTGCCTTCCTTGCCGTCCGGAGTTATTCCGCCCAGATTCATGCTGTTTATGGCAAAGGTGATCTGGTGGGTCTCCCTGTGGGTTCCGGTATCCACGTAGATGGTGGTCCCCCAGCGCCCGATAAGTTCCGCGAGCATGTTTACCGCTTTGTCCACGCTTATGGTGCCGGTCTGGATGTCCCTTATGAAGAACGGGTACAGATATTGATCCCCTCTGCCCCACTGCGGGTGGTTGTGCATCGGGTGCTCTATGCCCTTGGAGATGCCTGTTATGGCCATGGACTGCAGCGCCTCGTGGAAGCTGCGCGCCGGGAATTCCGGAACGTGCTCGCAGGCTTCGGCGATCTCGATCAGCTGCTTCTTTCTTGCAGGATCTTCCTCGGTCTTTTCCATCTCGCGGGCAAGCGCGGCGTATCTGTGAGACAGCGTTATTATGGCCTCGCAGACTATTATCGCGGCCTTCCAGAACCAGAACTTGTTGGCGTTCTGCCCCTGATTCTCCACGAAGTCGTTTATGTGGCCCTGAGCCTCGTCTATGAAGTAGCGAAGGCCTTTGGTTATGATCTTGTTGAAATCTATGGTATTTGTGGAGTTGGCCCAGTTTCCGGTATTGAGCGGCGGGTCCTTAAGCCTTGCTTCCAGAACGTCCTGAGGCCATGTGCCCAGAAGTTCCTTCCACAGCAGGTTTCCGGCGTCCGCAACGCTCTTGCCGCCGAACTCGCGGGCTGCGTCGCGGAGTATCTCCAGATCCTCCGGAGAAAGCTGCGCCTGGCTGTTGAGCGAGAACTGTACCTTGCCTTCGTCGGACCAGATGCCGTCCAGATAATCGCCGCAGGAATCTATTCCGGTATACGCACCTACGACCGTGGGACCCATGCGGCCCACTATGTAATCGTAAGGCAGTATGCTGAGCTTTATGTTCTCAACGACATGCTTAAACAGCTTTGCGCGTCGGATCTCCAGATCCTCGCCCTCGGTCTGCCGCCAGGACTCGGTGGCGTAGAACTGTCTGTCCGTGTGGATCTTGTAGGGCGCAGCCATTACAGCTTTCTTCCAGGCGCGGCGCTGCTCGTCCATCTCGACCGCGTCTATCTTCTTAAGTAGTTCCAGGTCGACTTTTACTGCAGGTTCCATTTGGTCTCCTTTGTTGAATATATGAATGCACGATGATCTTATTACATTCTTATTATCGTACAGCCGGCTTCCGGCAGCAATCAGCAGCTTGTTGCTTGCATCAACTTTTTGTTGATGATATACTTTTTATACAGACAGTTGAAACCAGCAAGATAAAGGGCCGCAAAATGGATATCAAACAACTGAAATACTTCCTGGAGATATATAAGCTCCGGAGTTTTACAGAAGCCGCGAAAAGCTGCTTCCTTACGCCTCAGGGCATCCATGTGTCTATAGCTCGCCTCGAAAAAGAACTGGGCTGCAGGCTTTTCGTACGCACCGGCAGCGGGGCATCCCTTACGGAGGCCGGAGAATACCTCCTTCCCAGAGCCCGGGAAATAGTTGCGGTCAGCGAAGAGACCGCGATGCATTTTGAACGGGAATCCCAAAGAGAGACCTCCGTCTCCGCCATATTTGTAAGAGGCACCGTGGAACTGCTGTGCATTCCTTCTATATCGGAGGTCAAAAAGACCGATCAGGACGCGGGCGTAAGATTCCGAGTGGAACAGGATCTGGACTGCATGCAGGCAGTATTGAACGGGGAGGCAGACCTTGGAGTTTGCGCAGGTCCCGTAAGGTCAAAAGAGCTCAGCAAGAAACTTCTGCTAAGCCGGAAGAACGTCCTTGTCATCAACAAAAAACACCCGCTTGCACAAAAGCAGCAGGTAGAAATAGAGGACATAAAAAACCTGGATCTGGCTCTGCCCCGGGAAAAAGTATCCGTAAGGACCACCATACTGGAGCTGTGCCGCCGACGCGGCTTCGAACCGGATTTCATCGAGAACGACGAGCCGCGCACAGCCTTCAACTGCGCGGAGATGGGGCTTCAGGCCGGCATAGTGAACGAAGTGTCGGCAGAAAAACTGCTGAGATCTTTCCCTAACGTATGCATCGTTCCGTTCTCCGAGCCCGAGATGAACTGGAACGTCTATCTGATAAAAAAGAAAGGCGCCGCTCTCACCTCTGTCGCCAAGGCCCTGGAGGCAAGCCTTCTGAAGAAAGCAAGGGAAATATGACATGAAAAACGACCCCGGCATCGAGGTCGTTTTGTTTTGAACATTCCCTGTCCCGGACCGTTCACGGATCCGGAAGCTTAAGTCTAATCCAGGACCACTATCCTTCCTTCCACGTGAGCGTCCAGACCGTCGTTCGTGGAGAAGTACTCCTCGATTATGTTGTTGACGGACGTGGCGACTACGCGCGGCTTCATGTTCTTCTTTACTTCCTCGAGCGGAACGCCCAGGAACTCGTCGAAGTTGCTGAAGTGATACTTCTGAAGGCCTATCTTTATCCTCATGTCGTCCGTTACGTCCTCGCCGCGGAACTTAAGCTCCTCTATTGTATGCGTGGACTTGCGGTACACTATGCGCACGCCCTTGGAGAACTGGTAGAACTCGGTCTCGCCTGTCCAGGCTTCGTCCCTCATAAGGTGCTGCACCATCCGGCGGAACTGCGCGCCGGTAAGCTCCACCATATGCAGAGTGTCGTCGAACGGCGTGTTCTCCACCATGTCCTGATACTCTATTACGGGACCCAGCTCCTTCTTGCGAATGCTTCCGGAGCCGAACATCATTACGTCGAAGCTTGCCTCCCACGCTACGCAGTCCGCGTAGAGGTTGCCCATCTCCGTCTCCTGCTCGCGGCTGGGGTGCGTAAGCCTTCTGGCCCAGCGGGTGACCACTCTCTTGTACTTGCTGTCCGTCTGGGTGCGGTAGCTGTCCAGAAGGTCCTCTATGATCTCGTCCTTAGGAGCAGTGTCCTCGTTTATCGGAACGCATTTCCACTTGAACTCTTCTATTGTCTTCTTGTCCTGATCGTACTGGATGTCGATCTGACCGATTATGCTTGTACCGGTCCCGGCCTGCACGATGGGTATGCCGTTTACGACTTCCGGCTTGTCCATGAATGTGTGCGAGTGACCGCCTATTATCATGTTTACGCCCCAGTCCGGATCCAACATCTCCGCAAGCTTAAGGTCGTTCTCAAGTCCTATGTGCGTTAGCAGAACGGTCATGTCCGTGCGCACGGTGCGGTAGTTGTCGCAGATTATGCCTACCTCCTTGGCCGCCGCCTCCAGATCTATGAAGGAGCCTATTATCTTTTCGCTCTTTGTGGATGCAAGGACCTCGTCCGTAAGTATGCCTATGAACAGGATCTTCATGCCGCCGACTTCCAGGTTGATGTACGGAGTAAAGACTCTGGCGTTGTTCATGGTTATGAACAAGTTGGCGTTTACTATGGGGAACTTGGCGCACTTTTCCAGGAACAGCAGGTGCGCGAAGCCGTAGTCCACCTCGTGGTTGCCTATGGTGGCAACGTCCGGGCGCAGAGTGTTCATCAGGTCTATCGTGGACAGCCCCTGGTACTCGGAGTCTATTACGGAACCGCGGAACATGTCGCCCGCCATGGCGTATATTACGTTCTCCTTTTCGCTGCGGATCTTCCTTACGTAGCCGCTGAGCCTGGGCAGTCCGCCGGTCTCCTTGCCGTCGACTTCCTTGGGAAGGAAATCACCGTGAAGATCGTTAGAGTGCAGTATGGTCAGTTTCTTGATGCTTTCTTCCGCCATTTTTTCGTCCTCCCTGATCGTCCGGGCCGCGTACGCGCTGCGCTTGACCGCGCATTACATCCGTTCAGTCCGGTCTTGCTATTCCTTTATCCTGTAAGTAATGTAAGGCTGTGTGTCCTCGCGTATTATTACGCCGTCAGCCACAAGTTTGTCCAGGTGCGACATGCACTCGCCCGCCGCGAACCACAGCTGTGCAGGCGGCATAGATCCGTCGGGATCCAGATGTATCTTCCAGCGCATGCGCTTTGTTATCTCGTAGGCATTAAGGCCCGGAGTCTCCGTTATTATCCCGGTGACCTCTTCCAGCCTGCGCTTGTGATGGCGCAGGATGCTGTCTATGCGCTCGTAGTAGTTTCCGGGACTGCGGTGGCCCGGAAGGGCAAGCTCCACGTCCAGCTTTCTGGAACGCTCCAGGCTTGCCAGATACTCCTGCAGAGCGTTCTCCACACCCGGCCAGCAGGTGATGTTAGGCGTTATGTCGAACAGTACGTGATCCCCGGTAAACAGAATCTTCTTGTCTTCTATGTAGAACATGCTGTTTCCGGGCGTGTGTCCGGGTACAAGCACCATCTTAAGCTTAACGTTTCCGGTGTCGATAACGTCGCCGTCCTTAAGACCCACGAACTTTTCCTCGTCGAAGAAACGCTCGCGCTTGTCGGTCTCCGGACCGTGGCTGAGCATGCGCTGATAGGTCCGCTCGTCCACGCCCTCGCGGCGGTCGCGTTCGGCTCTCTTGTAGCCTTTGCCTTTGTAATAAGTAAGCACTCCCTGATGATCGGTCTCGCTTATGTAGATGTGCTTATCCGGACCGCAGAACCAGTGGTTGAGCCCCGTGTGGTCCGCATGCAGGTGCGTGTTTATGATGTTGATCCTGTTAATGTCGGCGCCGAGCTCCTTGAGCGATCCGCGCAGAGACTCCTCGCAGGCCGCGGTGTTGAAGCCCGTATCCATCAGAAAATCTTCCCCCGCGCCGCGGAAGAAGTAAGAATTGAGCGACCCCAGCGCGCTGCCGGCCAGGGGCACCTTTATGCAGTATATGTTGTCGTCTATCTGCTGTATCATCCTGTTTGAACCGTCCCGGATACCCCGGATCCGCACTCTATTTTGCTATTCCGAGGTATTTATCCAGGCATTCCACGAACTGCTCGTCCGTGTCCGGCGAAACTTTCCCGTAGTTTATATGATTGCCGTCCTTATCCCAGGCGCAGAGGACCGGGAAACCGCCCTCTATGTCCTCTCCTACCTCCACCGTAAAGAATGCAAGGTCGTCGAAATCCTTATTGAAAAAAGCAACGGCGCCGTGGCACAAAGGTGCGTCGGCAGGCTTAGGATACTTTATCTTAATAGCCATGGAATCGTCGTTTACTTCGATCGGCTCCACCTTGAATTCTCCTGCGCGGAACGTGTTCTCCACATCTCCACGCTCCAGGAGGACGCTCAGGATCTCAAAGAGCGCGTCCGGCTTTTCGGAAAGGACTCCGATGAATTCCTTGGGGGAGTTGTAGAACCACATGGGAAGAAGCCTGTGCTGGAAATGATAAAGTACCTGCTGGACTGTCATGATAATATTCCTTTTCAGTAGTAACGTTTTAGTTTGCGGACGCGCAAGACAGCGCCGGCGCTCCGCACATTCATTCAGTTTATTTTACCATACGGCAGAGCTTTGTTCAAACGGCAGAGTACATAGCCTGCATGTTGTCCTGCAGTAAATGTTTCCGTTTTTCCGCAGCGCATCGCCCCGGAACGACGCATTTTACAGCAAAAAAAACGGCCCCGCACCGCCGGAAAATGACGGGCAGGACCGTTCTGTACATTCTTTTGTCATCGTTATTTTACGACCAGGTCGGAGAGCTTCTTTCCGTAGAAGAAGTCGTGAGTCATGCGGTCGAACTCGAACCAGAGCGGAAGCGTCCTGCAGTCCGAAGCTCTGTCGCAGCGCGGCGCGCCGCACGAAAGACACGCCACCGTAGCAAGCGACCCTTCCGTAAGCTCCAGTATCTCGCCTACGTTGTATTCTTCCGGCTTTCTGCTTAGGCGGTATCCGCCGCCCTTGCCGCTTACGCCCTCTATCATTTTGCCTTCCACAAGGCTCCTTACGATTATCTCCAGGTACTTCTTGGATATGCCCTGCCTTTCGGCTATGTCCTTCAGCGGAACGTGAGCCTCGTCCGCGTGCTCGGCAAGGTCCACCATTACTCTGAGCGCGTAGCGTCCTTTTGTAGAGATCATGACTGCAGTCTCCTTTCGCTTTTTACCTATTCTACCGCAGGGTAAATAGGGAAATCAAGAGGCAATCGTTTTTTTATTAGCGGCCCGGTCCCGCCCCGAAGCCTTCGAGGCTGTTTCGAAGAGGCCGCTCAGCTGCCGGATCTGGGGCCGGGTCATAAAAATATAGTAAAAACGTTGGCTCTGCCGGTATTTACCTATTGACATAGTAGGCGAATAGGCGTATAGTTCTTTTGGAATCAGTAAGGAGAAAAAAATGAGGATATACGCAGACAACGCAGCAACAACAAGAATGAGCCGCAGCGCCATAGACGCCATGGTGGAATGCATGGAGAAGGAATACGGCAACCCCTCCAGCCTGTACACGCTCGGCCAGAGCGCAAAGGAAACGCTGGAGCGCGCACGAACTCAGATAGCGGCCGTGATCGGGGCGGACCCCAAGGAGATCACCTTCACATCCGGCGGCAGCGAGGCCGACAATCAGGCCATACGGTCCGCCGCCCTGGCAGGAAGAAAGGCCGGAAAGACCCATATAATATCTACCGCCTTCGAGCATCACGCAGTGCTCCATACGCTTAAGAAGCTGGAGACCGAGGGCTTCGAAGTCACCCTTCTTCCGGTACACGAAGACGGTCTGGTCCGTCCGGAGGAGCTGGAAGCGGCGATACGCAAGGACACTTGCCTTGTAACTGTAATGTACGCCAACAACGAGATCGGAACCGTGCAGCCAATAACGGAGCTGGGAGCAATATGCAGGGCAAAGGGCGTGCCTTTCCACACGGACGCGGTACAGGCCGTAGGGCATCTGCCGATAGATGTTAAGGCTCAGAACATAGACATGCTCTCCGCCTCCGCCCACAAGTTCCACGGTCCCAAAGGTACCGGCTTCCTCTACGTAAAGAAAGGCCTGCCGCTGCTTAACCTTATAGAAGGCGGCGCCCAGGAACGCGGCAAGAGAGCCGGCACGGAAAATGTCCCCGGAATCGTCGCCATGGCGGCGGCGCTCGCAGAATCCGCGGAAAACATGGAACGCAACACCGCGCACCTCATCCCGTTAAGGAACAGGCTGATAGAAGGTCTTAAGCGGATCCCGCACTCTGCGCTCAACGGAGACGCAGTCAAGAGGCTGCCGGGCAACGTAAACTTCTGCTTTGAGGGCATAGAAGGCGAATCCCTGCTTCTGCTGCTGGACGACCGCGGCATCTCCGCTTCTTCCGGCAGCGCCTGCACATCCGGGTCCCTGGATCCAAGCCACGTGCTTCTGGCCATAGGCAGGGTCCACGACGTAGCGCACGGATCGCTTAGGCTGACCTTGGGCGAGGACACCACGGAAGAAGAAGTAGACTACATGATAAAGAACATAACTGAGGTCGTTGAGTACCTGCGGAGCTTCTCCCCCGTATGGCGCGACCTTGTAAGTGGCAAGCACCCGTTCATCCTGTAGCCCTGCAGGCCAGGGAATATCTGTCCGCAGGTACACAGGGCCACGGACGCACAATGGATAATAAATAAGGAGAAAGACATGGCACTATACAGCGATAAAGTAATGGATCACTTCCGCAACCCGCGTAACGTAGGCGTAATAGAGGACGCGGACGCAGTAGGCGAAGTCGGCAACGCCAAGTGCGGCGACATAATGAAGATGTACCTTAAGATAGAAAACGACACCGTAGCCGACGTAAAGTTCGAGACCTTCGGATGCGGAAGCGCCATAGCTTCCAGCTCCATGGCCACGGAGCTCATAAAAGGAAAGAAGCTGGACGAAGTAAGAGAACTTACCAACAAGGCAGTAGCGGAGGCGCTGGACGGCCTTCCGGCCTACAAGATGCACTGCTCCGTGCTGGCGGAAGAAGCCATAAAAGCAGCCCTGGACGACTACTACAGCAAACATCCGGAAAAATTGTAAACAACCTATTGACATAGTAGGTCAATAGGAGTATCATAACAGCAACATTCAGAGAAAGGAGGCGCAGACGTGATGAGCAAAGCATTCGGAAAAGCAGACGTTATGTGTTGTCGAATGCATGGCTCCCGGGCATGTAACATGGCGGGGACGTTTTGCGTTACACGTTTGCGTCCCGAAACTATACTGTAGCAGCAGTTCCTTTCAGTTTCAGCCTATTGCCCGGGAGATCCATTCTTCCGGGTATTTCTTTACACGGAAGACCCGAAACATCATCCGGACAACAAAGATCGGATCTCCGGAAAGACAACAGACTGAGCACCAAAAAGGAGAAAGACAATGAGCAACTATAGATTCGAAACACTTCAGCTTCACGTAGGACAGGAGCAGCCGGACCCCGCAAGCGACGCGCGCGCCGTCCCCATCTACGCAACCACAAGCTACGTATTCCATAACGCGCAGCACGCGGCCGACAGATTCGGCCTTGCCGATGCGGGCAACATCTACGGACGCCTTACCAATTCCACCCAGGGCGTGTTCGAGGACCGCATAGCCGCTCTGGAAGGCGGAGTCGCAGGACTTGCAGTATCCTCCGGAGCCGCGGCCATAACCTATACCATCCAGGCTCTCGCAAAGGCCGGAGAGCACATCGTGGCCCAGAAGACCATCTACGGCGGATCCGCCAACCTGCTGGTCCACACCCTTCCGCTCTACGGCATAGAGTCCACGCTCGTAAACGTGCACGACCTTAAGGAAGTGGAAGCAGCCATCAAGCCCAACACCAAGGCCATCTACATCGAGACCCTGGGCAACCCCAACAGCGACATTCCGGACATAGACGCCATAGCGGAGATAGCCCATAAGCACGGCCTTCCGCTGGTGATAGACAATACCTTCGGCACACCCTTCCTGATCCGCCCAATAGAACACGGCGCGGACATAGTGGTGCACTCCGCTACCAAATTCATAGGCGGCCACGGCACCACGCTGGGCGGTGTTGTAGTAGACGGCGGAACCTTCGACTGGGACGCAAGCGGCAGATACCCCTGGCTCTCCGAGCCCAACCCCAGCTACCACGGCGTACGCTTTACACAGGCGGCCGGAAAGGCAGCTTTCGCTACCTACATCCGGGCCATCCTTCTGCGCGACACAGGCGCCTGCATATCTCCCTTCGCGGCGTTCCTGCTGCTGCAGGGCACGGAGACCCTCTCGCTTCGCCTCGAGCGCCACGCGGAGAACACAAAGAAGGTGGTCGACTACCTTGTAAAGCACCCGCTTGTTGAGAAGGTCTACCACCCCTCCCTGCCGGATCATCCGGACCACGCGCTCTACGAGAAGTACTTCCCGGGCGGCGGAGCATCCATCTTTACCTTCGACATCAAAGGCGGCAAGGAAGAAGCTTTCCGCTTCATAGACGCGCTTACGCTCTTCTCCCTGCTTGCAAACGTTGCGGACGTAAAGAGCCTGGTCATCCACCCGGCCACCACCACTCACTCGCAGCTAACGGACGAAGAGCTGGAAGCCGCGGGCATACATCAGAACACCATTCGCCTGTCCATAGGAACGGAGCACATAGATGACATACTGGCAGACCTGGAAGCAGGCTTTGCGGCAGTATAGAGCATATGCAACTCAGCGCGCAGCCGTACCGTCGGAACGCACGGCGCGCAGCAACTTAATACCGCAGCGATTTCTGCCTACACAGATCGGCCGTGTTGCGGTATACTAGAACATATCAAAGAAAGGAACACTACCATGTCTAACATTTATAAAGGAACGCTCGACCTTATAGGAAACACCCCGCTGGTGGAGGTCGTAAATCTGGAAAAAGAACTTAAGCTTAACGCCAGAGTGCTGGTAAAGCTGGAATATTTCAACCCGGCCGGAAGCGTAAAGGACCGCATCGCCAAGGCGATGATAGAGGACGCGGAAGAAAAAGGCCTGCTTAAGGAAGGCAGCGTCATAATAGAGCCTACCTCCGGAAACACAGGCATAGGTCTTGCGGTAGTAGCCGCGATCAAGGGCTACCGCGCCATCCTTACCATGCCGGAGACCATGAGCGTCGAGCGCCGCAACATACTTAAGGCTTACGGCGCTGAGATAGTCCTTACCGAAGGCGCCAAGGGCATGAAGGGCGCCATCGAAAAAGCGGAAGAACTGGCAAAGGAGATCCCCGGCGGATTCATTCCCGGACAGTTCGTAAATCCCGCGAACCCGGCCGTCCACAGGGCGACAACAGGTCCGGAGATCTGGAAGGATACGGACGGCGAAGTGGACTTCTTCATAGCAGGCGTAGGCACAGGCGGAACGATAACCGGAACCGGCGAATACCTTAAGAGCCAGAAGCCCGATGTAAAGGTTGTAGCCGTGGAGCCTGCCACATCTCCCGTGCTTTCCGAAGGCAAGGCCGGAGCTCACAAGATCCAGGGCATAGGCGCAGGATTCGTTCCGGATGTGCTCAACACCGCAGTCTACGATCAGGTGTTCCCTGTAAAGAACGAGGACGCTTTCGCAACGGCCAAGCTTCTGGCAAAGAAGGAAGGCATATCCGTTGGCATCTCCTCCGGAGCAGCCCTCTTTGCAGCGATAGAGCTGGCCAAGGATCCTGCCAACAAGGGCAAGACCATAGTGGCCCTGCTGCCCGACAGCGGCGACCGTTACTACTCCACCCCGCTGTTCACCGAGTAGCATCCGGGGAACGGGTCGCATTTGAGGTGATCCGAAGAACGGATCTCGTACGGAACGATCCTGAAATCATTTACAATAAAAACACGGCGCGTATGCTGTGCTCAAGGACACGCTCCCGCTTGGTTGGGAGCCCACCAGCGGTTCTAAGCTCTGGCTTCGCCTTCAGGCTTGCCAGTCGCCAAGAACCGGGATCCCAAACAGTCCTTTGATCACAGCATAAGCGCCGTAAGTTTTTTGAAATGTGTCCGTCAGCCCATCTTCCGAATGGACGTCACCGTAAGCTCGACCAGTCAGCCGTAGATGCCTGGCCGCCGGGCTACTCGGAAATTCCGCCCTGGGCTCTCTCTGCCCACTCCTTGTAGATGCGGTCCAGTTCCTTCTTGTACTCCAGCTTGGCCTGCTCGGGCGTAAGGGCTCGCCAGCGCATGGGCCTGTCGTACTCCTCGGTCACCCACGTGGGCGCCAGCTGCTTTATCTGGCCACCCGTGGCGGAAACCGCGGTGCCTGACACCTCGTAGAAGCGGCTTCCAAGCATCCTGGCAAGTTCCAGCGGGAACACGGCTGCGGTAAACTCGTACTTGTAGCCCATGCCCACGGAGAACATAGCCCATGTGCCGTTTACCGTGGCTTCGTGTATCTTTATCTCTTCCGGCTCCGGGCCGAATCCGTAATAGCCTTTAAGGTTGTCGGCTATTATGCGCTGCATTGTTTCTTCTGTAAGCATCTTTATCTCCGGAAACTACGCATTGTAGCCGCAGGACGGGCACTTGCCGCATTCCATTACAGATCCGCACTCCGGGCAGAACTTCTGCGAAGACACCCTTCTGCGCTCCTCGCTTATCTGCTTGTCCTTGGGACCGGCCACCTTGTAGCCTATGCGGAACACTTCCGTGCCGCCGGCAGGTACCTTCACGGTCTTGGTAAGCAGGCCGCTCTCCTTTGCAAGCTCCGCGCCGGAGATCTCCAGTACGTCCACGGTGATGTCCTTGTTCTGCGACACCGGGACCTGATCCTTAATTACCACTTCCGCATCCGCGGACGAATTGTTGCTTACGCGGGTCTCGTAGCCGTATTCCACTATGCGCTGAGCCTTAAGAAGTGCTGTGGAAGTCTTGCGGGCTGTCTGCTCGCGCTTTACGCTTATGCGCTCTTCCTTGCCAAGGGTTATCTCTATCTCTTCTCTGGTAAGATCCGGGTCCAGCCAGATCTTTCCGGTGTAGATGTCCTTGTAGTAGACGGACGGGGAGATCTCCGTGGTCACCGGAAGGTCTGAGGGCTTTACTACCGCTACAAGATAAGCACTCGGATCCAGTGCCGGCACTGTTATTATCTTGTACTGCGCGGGGATCTTATAGCTGCGGATGTCCGCGGTGTTGTCCCCGGACTTGAGAACGTCCCTTTTGCCGGGCAGTACGTACTCCGTGGAGGTCTGGTCCTCGCTCACCTCCGCCTCCATGGTGGTCATGCGGACCATGTTGGCCATCGGCGCTGCACCCATCATCGCGGGCGCTGCTTCGTCGCAGCATACCGCTTCCTCCGCGACGGCCATCCTTGCCATGCCGGAGCTCTTTGCCATTATTCTGGGCGCGGGCTTTCTTATGTCCAGGAACACGGACAGCAGATCCGGCAGGCTTCCCGCGGAAGTCGGATTGCCGGTAAACAGGCTTATCTCCGTATCCTTCCAGTCTGCCAGGGTGTTCTGATAGATCTTCGCGCGCATGCGCAGTTCCAGATCCGACTCTCCGTCCGAGTGGACCTCGTACACGGGGTTCCAGCCGGCGGCGTTCTCGAAATACTTAAGCTCAAAGTCGTAGTCCCCGGCCGTGGGCGCCACTACGTCCGCAACCATTACGGGCTCCGCGGAGCGGTCGTTTACCTTGTCCAGCTGCTTGTTCAGCTCTTCCAGTTCCCTGCGGCTCTTAAGGATATCCTTGTTGAGAGTCTCCAGACGCCCGGCCAGTTTTTCTATGTAGTCCTGGACCTCGGAGACCGGCTGCGAAGTGCGCTCGGAAAAGTTTCCGTTGGCCTTCCAGAGCTCTATCTGAAGTTCCTTTACCTCTATCTGCTTTTCCAGCTCCTCTATCTTGTCCTTAAGCTCCCTGGCTTTGGGATCCTCGGTATCGTCGTCGAACTGAGGCATGAACCTAAGGTCGGAGCAAAACACTCCCTCCTGGCTGAACAGCCTTGCGGTATCGACGGAAGCGCCCGTGGAAAGACCGTAGACGGTTATAGTCTGCGCACCCTCCTCCAGCTGCGCCCTGCCTCTGCGCAGTACCTCGGCGCCTCTGCGGAAAACGTTTGCCTTTACGACTTCTGTATATAGTTCTGCCATCGCCTGTTCCTCTCTTTCCTGTATTGTATTCCGGGCCGTTCTGCCCGGCATGCGTTTGACGTTTCCGGCTCCGGAACGTTCCGCTTTTCAGCTGCAGACACGTCCGTCCTGACAATTCATAATACCTTTTTTTTGCGAAAAAAACAACGAGCCCTTGCAAGCAAAAAGGACCGGCACGGGACCGGTCCTTTATTGTACGCTTGATTCTGGCTTTAGCAGCCGAGCAGGTTCGCAGCCCAAGGAATAAGGAGCGCAACGAGCACGACTATGACTATCGAGATAGGAATGCCCGACTTCATCATGTCCTTAAATCCGTAGTACTTGAACTTGTAGGTGAACATAGGTACGGCGTCTGTGGGCAGTACGAACGTTACAGCGGACCAGAAGGATACCAGTATGGCTGCGCCTACCGGGTTGACCCCCGCTGTAACAGCAAGTTCCACGATAGGAATTACCGCAAGTCCTGCAACTGCCGGACCGGACGGGATGAGTATGTGGATGATGCATACAAGAGCGGATATCATGAGGAATACCATGATCGGCTTCCATGCAGCAGCGCCGCCCAGAGTTGTGGTAACCAGCCACTTTGCAGCGCCGGTGTTAAGAGCAGCGTCCGCAAGAGCGCCTACGGAACCTACCATGAAGGAAGCGTCCCAGCCGCCCTTCTCGGAGTATTCGTTCCAGGTAAGAGCATCGATGCCGGGGAACATGAAGAGGCATGTACCCATGAGCGCAACGCAGGTAGCGTTCAGCAGGTTGGCGTTGGTAACGAAGGAGGAAGCTACCCATGCGATGAACATTGCAGCAACTACACCTATTACTCTCCACTCTCTTCCGGTAAGAGGTCCGTTGCCGTGGATCATTTCGTTGGCCTTCTCCAGAGCCTCTTCCTTTATCTGTTCCGGCTTGTGCACGAAGGTGGTCCACAGAGCCACTATGATGACGCATACGAGTCCGATGGGATATCCCTGAGCCATCCACTGAAGGAAGGTGATCGGACGGCCGATCTGAGCCAGATAGTTGAACGCGAAGATGTTGGTGGGGCCGCCTGCCGGGGTCATGTAACCGCCTATTACGGAGCCTGCCGGAATGGCGATCATGAGGCACTTACCAAGGTTGGAAGTACCGGGCTTGGGGTCTCCGTTCGCCTTCATTACGGCGATTCCCAGAGAAGCGAACAGCGCGCAGGTAGGAATGTTGGACATTATGGAGGACAGCACCGCAGTACCTACGGCGAATCCTACGACCAGCTTCCTGGGGCTGTTCTTGGCCCACTTCATGATGAGTCCTGCAAGTCTGGTGGGAACTGTGGTGGACGCCATGGCAGTCGTTATGGACATGGTGCCTACCATGAAGAAGAATACGCTTCCGCCGAAACCTTTGAACATTTCGCCAGGAGTCATTACTCCCAGGAACGTAAGCAGCGCTGCCATGAAGATACCTACGATGGCCATGTTCATAGCTTCGCCTACCCACAGGACGATGGCGCCCAGGATGACGCCGAAAGATTGCATTCCCTGTCTTGTAAGGCCTTCCGGAAGAGGAAGTACGCTGGACAGGATGATCAGCACCGCCGCGATGGCGATAAGCAGCCATTTTTTAGACATGCTTTTGTCTGACATGATAACCTCCGATCACTCATATGTATATATGATACAATTTTTTCCCGACTATTCTATAAAATGCGTATGAAAAAGTCAATAAATTGAACTTATAATAGGTTACACAAATAATTAACAATCGTTATACGGTTTGTTTACAACTTAAACGCGCCCCAATACAACAGCCCTCCGCAGCCGGATCTGCCGTGAAGGGCTTGATCATAACAATGTGCCTGCCGCAGATACCGGTCTGCGGTGCTCGGTCTCTCTACTTCTCCTTGCCCTGCCAGACAACTACCTGCGGGAACGGGATCTCTATTCCGCCCGCATCCAGAGCCAGCTTAAGCTCGCGGTTGAGTATCCTGCGCGCGTTGTAGATGTTGGACTCGTGTACGTCCGCGGTCACCTTAAGATCCACGGACGAATCGCTCAGGTTCTCTACGCCCATGTAGTGCGGCCTGGTGGGGAACATCTCCGGATACATCTCCGGCAGTTTGTCGCACAGCTCGTTTATCACCTTTTCGGCCTTAAGCAGGTCCGCTCCGTAGGCGATACTTACTATGGAGACAGCCACGGACGAAACGTCGGACAGGTTGGTCAGCACGCGTATGTCGGAGTTGTTCATGATGCGTATGTTGCCGCCCACGTCCGCGATCTGAGTGGAGACTATTCCTATGGAGCGCACCGTTCCGCGGAAGCCGTCAACACTGATTATGTCGCCTACGTAGAAGCGCCCCTCGAACAGGATGAATATCCCCGCGAATATGTCTTCTATCAGCGACTGCGCGCCGAAGCCTATCACCAAGGCTAAGATCCCAAGGCCTGCTATTACGGTAAGGACGTCCGCACCCAGGATATTGAGTCCGAAGATTATTCCGAAGATCACCACCGCGTAGCGTATCACGTTGGACAGCATGCCCTTAAGCGTTTCGCCTCTGCGGGTCTTTGTCTTTATAAGGCCCACTATCCACATGAGTATGCGGTAGAACGCCCAGCAGCCCGCGATCATGATGATCAGTGCCACAAGCCTCATGAAGTCGAAGCCGCCCGTCTCCGTGCGCATTGGTATGTATTTGCCCAGATAGGTCTGGTTGAACAGCTTGAGCGCCTCTTTCTGAGACGGTCCGAGGAAGAAGCACAGCTCCGGGAAATAGACCAGAAGCAGGACTATTACTATAACTACTACGCCTATTACCCTGCCGGCTCCGCCTTTTTTCCTGGGCTTCTTTTTAGTTGTATCGCTCATGAGGGTCCTCCTTTCGTTCCCTTCGTTAGTCTATTGTTACTATATTTGAAGAAATGTAATAATTACCGAAGTAGAAGTCGACGCGGAGTCTGCCGCCCGGTTCTCTGTATTCGTCCGGGATCATTATGTTGGAACCGTATCCACCCTCGTATCCGCCCGAGTTGATGACAGAATTTGTATCAACAAACACCAGTTGTACAGCGGAAAAGCTGTTTCCGGCTTCACCCATAGCTTCCATATAAGTCGAATCGATACTGTATACGACATAAGCTCCATTGAGCCAGGCGTCTATGGCGCTTTGTCCGCAGACGCTGCAGCTTGTATAGCCATGCGGCGTTAAGCTCCACTGATGGCCCGGCGCCGGCTCCTCATAGGCAACAGGAGGCGTCTGATCGGGGTCGGCTTCTCCGCAGCGGCTGCACAGCCAGATGTCATAGCACTGTATCAGCGTGCAAGTCTGAGTCTCATATTGTTTAACTTTTTCGTAATTGTGGCCGAGCGCAGCCGTGGTCACATGTGTTCTGGATCCGGCCAGCTCCGCTCCGCAGCGGGAGCAGACCTTCACTTCTTCATAGCCGCCTTCGCTCTCGCAGGTAGCCTCCTCCTCGTTCTCCCTGACCGTTTCATAATCATGGCCCAACGCTGCCGTGGTAACGGTGCTCCGGGACATCTCCTCGTTGCATCTGGAGCAATAGACCACGCTTTGATAACTGCCGGCACGCTCGCAGGATGCCTCGACCTCCTGTTCCTTTACCGCTGCAGCCGCACTGTGGCCCAACGCTGCGGTATTTACGACCGTACTGGACATCACCTCGTTGCAGCGCGAACAGTAGACAACATTGTTGTAATGACCGGGTTCGGTACATGTTGCCTCGACTTCCTGTTCTCTTACCGGTGCGGATGCTTCGTGGCCCAGCGCCGCAACGTTTATCGTCCTTCTGGATATTTCCTCGCCGCAGTCCGCGCAGAGGATCACCTCCTCATAAGACCCAGCCTGCGTGCAGGTAGCTTCGCGTTCGTGTTCCTTTATCGCTTCCTCCGGAGTGTGACCTTTAGCCTCGACTGTTATTTTGTTCCTTGATATCTCCTCGCCGCAGACAGAACAGACTATGATCTCTTCATAGCCGCCCTCTTCTGTGCATGTCGGCTCAGTTTCGTTTGTTATTTCCGGTTCCGCAGGCGTATGATCAGCCTTGGCTATGGTGATCGTCTCGCGGGACAGTTCTTCGCCGCAGACCGAGCAGCGGACTATTCTTACGTAGCTTCCCTCGGCCAGACAGGTAGCGGCGACTTCGTTCTCTTTTACAGGTTCGCCCTCCCGGTGTCCGCCCGCTGTAAGGATGCTGTGCGAATGTACGCCGCACTCCAGGCATATCAGCTCTTCTTCGCCGTCCTGAGTGCAGGTGGCGGCTCGGTAGACGACCGGATGTTCCGTATCGTATTTGTGCGGAGCGTCGGGATCCCTCTGCCAGAGCCTAAGAAGAGCGTCCGGGTCGTAGCCTGTCTGCTGGGTAAAAGCGGGACGCTGTGCGCTCCGGACTGCTTTCCTTATGGTCCCGGCGTTGTCGCCGTCCTGCGCAAAGGATACCGCAGATACTACTACCACTGCCGCAAGAACAGCGGCGCCTCCTCTGGAAGCAAGACCAAGCAGCCTCTGAAGCAGCGAATACCGCTCGCGCTCCTTGCGTTTTTTCTCACGCCAAACGCGGCGGGCCTCCCCCGCGGGAGGTTCGCCCTGGAAGATGTTCTCTTCTCTGGTGGTTACAGAGGATTCCTTAAAGAACGTAACGTCGGGATAGACAGGGTTGTATTCGGGCAGCGTATTATGCTCCGGAGCTATGTTGTGTTCCGGACGCTGAGGCGTTTCCTGATTGTAGAAGCCTTCTTCGCTCATGGCGCCACCAAAGCCGTTCTGCACGGCGTCAATTATTCCGCATCTGTACCTGTATTTTAATAATATCATAAGAATTAATTATTAAACGATAAAAATAATAGGTTTTCCTTGTGTTTTTTGCCCAAATTCCGCAAACGGTGCGCTTTCCGGAACGGGCGCCCCGCCGTCCTCATCCCGTGCATGCAAAAAGCAGGAATTTGCAGAGCAAGACCACTGCCAGCCGGCAGCACTGCCGCAACTTTATCCTGCCCGCTCTATACAATCCTCAACTAACTGTAAATTGTGGTAAAATATAATATTATAGTGATACTGAAACGTAAATGTTCTTCTGCCCGGTCCCCGGATCGTCCGGGCAGACGCTGATAACGCATTTTTCACGAGGAACAGGACGATGAAGACAAAAAAGATACGGCCGCTGCGCGCCAAGATTGCGCAGGCCATAATATTCATAGTGACCGCTTCGCTGCTTTGCGTGGGAGCTGTCTTCCTGATAAACTCCCGCAGGCTGTCCAAGACCCTGATGGATTCCAACAGGCAGATGTCCGGGACGTCCAGAAACATGTCGTCCGAATACATGGACGGGATCGCTCGGGAGCGCCTTCAGGAGCTTGCGGACGATAAGGCCGCCCTTGCAGACAGGACTTTCTACGAATTCCGTCAGGCTGTAGGCACGGTAGCCACCGCCGCCGAAAAACTGTATGCCGAAAGCGATTCCTACCCGAGCAGGCCTGCTCCGCTTCCGGATCCCGCAAAGGACGGCGAGCTTTCCGTGCAGGTCCTGTACGCTCCCGGCGTAGATCCCGACGCCCCGGAGATCATCCGCGAGGTAGGACTCTTGGGCAATCTTCAGGAAACGCTGTACTCCGTAAACCATAATTCCGAGAACCTGGCTTCGGTCTACTTTGCTTCCGAAAAAGGCGCAATGGTCCAGGCCGACTACATTTCCGCTAAAAAATACGACGAAGACGGCATGCTTATGCCTCTGGACGCCAAGACCCGTCCGTGGTATCAGGGCGCTGCCGCCGCAGGCAAAGCTTTCATGACGTCCGTTACTCAGGACGCCCACACTCCGCGTCTGGGAATAATGTGCGGAATTCCGGTATACCGCGACGGGGAGCTTATGGGAGTGGCCGGTTCCGGCATGTATCTGGACAGCATCAACAGCCTTATAGAGAGCGTTGACCTCGGAGACAAAGGCAACGTCTGCATAGTTAACCAGCTTGGACGCATACTGTTCTCCACCTTCCACAGCGGAGTGCTTTCGGTGGAGGAGAACGACAAGGACCTGCGTCTTTCGCCGGACGCTGCAATGATAGGCCTTGCCATCGAGGCTCTGCGCGGGGAAAAAGGAATAAAGCAGCTGAGCATAGACGGTGTGCCGTCCTACGTTGCGTATTCACCGATGAAGACCGTGGGATGGTCCATATTCGTGGTCCTGTCCGAGGATCAGGTGGAAGCTCCGACAACAGCCCTTCAGGACGGTCTGGGACGCATAGCCGCCGAATCCGAAGCGGACGCCATGGAAAAAGCCAACAGAGCAACGTTCCTGTACTTAATAGTATTCGCCGCAGCGCTCGCGATAGCTCTGGCAGTATCGTTCCTGCTCTCCAAACGAATAGTGGACCCCATACAAAAACTTACAGACAAGGTGGGTCATATTAAGGGCGACGACCTGGAATTCAACTGGGATCTGGACACCGGCGACGAGACCCAGCTCCTTGCGGAATCATTCGAGTCCCTTACCGGAAGGATCAAGACCTACGTAGACGACATACAGAAGATCACCGCGGAAAAGGAACGCATAGGCGCGGAGCTGGAGCTTGCCACGCGCATACAGACAAGCATGCTTCCCAACATCTTCCCTGCCTTCCCGGACCGCAAGGATTTCGACGTCTACGCGTCCATGGATCCGGCCAAGGAAGTCGGCGGCGATTTCTACGATTTCTTCCTGATCGATGAAGACCACCTGGCGATGGTGATAGCGGACGTGTCCGGCAAGGGCATCCCGGCCGCGCTGTTCATGATGGTATCCATGATCCTTATCAGGAACGAAGTCATCAACGGTCTAAGCCCCGCCGAAGTGCTGGAAAACGTAAACAACAAGATCTGCAGCAACAACCGCGAAGAGATGTTCGTTACGGTCTGGCTGGGCATCCTGGACATAAAGACCGGAAAGCTGACCGCGGCAAACGCGGGTCACGAGTATCCGACCCTTAAAAAGCCGGACGGCAGCTTCGAACTTATAAAGGACAAGCATGGATTCGTGGTCGGCGGCATATCCGGGATCAAGTACAAGGAATATGAATGGGATCTGGAGCCGGGTTCCAAGATATTCGTATACACGGACGGAGTTCCGGAAGCTACGGACAGCAGCAACGGGCTGTTCGGCACCGGCAGGCTGATCGACGCCCTGCGCCCCGCAGAGGACAGCGATCCCAAGTCCATAATCGAGGCGGTCGATGCCGCGATACGCGGATTCGTTAAGGATGCGCCGCAGTTCGACGACATTACCATGCTCTGCATGGAGTATAGAGGTCAGAAAGAGGATCTGTAATGAAGGACGGAAAACAAAAACGCAGGGTGCTCTGGGTGGTCCTGCTTATCATCTTCTCGGTAATATTCTTTGCCGTGCTGGAGCTCGGCAAGCACACCGTTTTCGGGTGGATCCTTACGGCAGTGCTCATAGCGCTTTTCGTACTGTTAAGAAAACGCTTCCTCAACAGGACCGGTAAGCTGCCGCGATTCCTCAGCTGGATCTGCCTTATTGCTTTGTTCGGCGCCATCCTGTGGATATCCTGGCCTCCGGTAAAGGCCGTACCTGCGGTGCAGGGCAGAAACGGCGGTACGACAGATGTCATCCACACCGCGCAGGGCGACCTTACAGGCGTTTACACAAAGGACAAGCAGGTGGAGGTCTACGCGGGCATCCCCTACGCTAAGCCACCTGTGGGCGAGCTCCGCTGGAAGGAGCCTGTGCCTGCGGATCCCTGGGAAGGCGTGCTGGCAGCGGACCACTTTGCCCCCATGTCCATGCAGACGCAGAAACTGCCCATATACGATTCCCTGGCCCAGATAATAGGTTATCACGATTACAAGATATCCCTTTCGGACAACTGGCGCGCCCCCGCAAGCGAGGACTCGCTCTACCTTAACATATGGAAGCCTGCCGGCGACGTCAGCAACTTGCCGGTGCTTGTATACGTACACGGCGGGTCCCTTCAGACCGGGCAGCCCTGGTATCAGGATTACAGCGGTCTTGGACTTGCGCACGAAGGCGTGATAGTGGTGAACATGGGCTACCGCCTGGGCATTTTCGGATTCTTCGCGGACGAGGAACTTGCTAAGGAATCTCCCAACGGCACCACCGGAAACTACGGACTGCTGGACCAGATACTGGCTCTTAAGTGGGTGCAGAAGAACATAGCGGCTTTCGGCGGGGATCCGAATAACGTTACGCTGTCCGGAGAATCCGCGGGCTCCGCCTGCGTTTCCGCGCTATGCACATCGCCTCTGGCAAAGGGACTGTTCAGAAGAGTCGTAGGCGAAAGCTCCACGGTTACTGCGCCCTCACCTGCTCACTCATTCCGCAGTTACGATGCGGCGCTTGCAGGCTCAGCAGGCACCAAAAAACGCTATAACGTCTCTACCATAGAAGAGCTTCGGGCCATCCCGGCCGAGAAGCTGGCCTCCGAGATGGACTTCCACCATCACATCACCATAGACGGCTACGTGCTTACGGAGACGCCTTACGAATCCTACGCTAAAGGCATACACAACGAAGAAGCCCAGATGCACGGCTACAACCGCGACGAGGCAGCGCCCTTCATCCTGTTCAGTCAGGGAAATCTGAAAAACTACGAAAAGAAAGTCCGCGCGTTCTTTAAAGACTCCTACGCAGACAGGATACTGGAGATCTTCCCGGCATCCACCAACGAAGAGGCGCGCGAGAACTGGGCTCACATCAATAACATAGTGCTGTTTACGTACGGCCACTGGTGCTGGGAAAGACAGGCTCTTAAGAACAACATTCCCACCTACGTCTACTACTTCACCAAACAGAACGGCAGGCTGAGCGCCTGGCACAGCGGCGAAGAAGTCTACCTCTACGGCAACATCCCTGAAGGCTCCGCGCTCTACGACTCGGACGACCGCGAGCTGAGCCGCATCTGGCTTCAGTACTTCAAGAATTACATTGCCGCCGGCGACCCCAACGGAAGCGGTCTGCCAAGGTGGGAAAAGAGCTCCGGAAACGGAAAGGTCCTGAGACTGGATTCTCAGATCTCAGTTCAGGACGCTCCTTATCAAGATGCATATAAAGTTATGGACGACATGTACGGGTTCGGAGACTAGACCTCGAGCCTGCCCATACTCTGCCGGCCCATCCGGGGTTCATGCTTAGTCTGATAGTTCCTTCAGTTTGCTTAGACACCACACGAAACCTTTGGCGGTGCGTATGTCGGCGTCTTTAAAATGATTACCTTGGTTCCATTCCAAAGCTGCTTTCGGGCTGCCGGGTCCTCCCAGCAGCTCGTATTGTTTTCGGATGCAGTCGCCAACAGTTGACATTACCGAGTTGCGCGTCTTTTCTTCTTTATCGCCCAAACTAAGATAAACGTATTCTGCCTTAGGCACGTGCCGCTCTGCGTATTCCATCCATCCCGGAAACCACACAGACGGCGAAGCTGCGCATACCGCCGAAAACCGGTCCGTCCGGCAAGAAGCCCAGAGGCTGAAGAAGCCCGCAAGCGAATAACCACCAAGTACTGCCGGAGTTTCCGCCGGAAGACCAAGCTGCAAGCAGACGCCCGGTATAAGCTCTTTTTCTATGATCTTAAGCGTTGCCTCAGCGCCGGACCCGAAAGAACGGTCTCCGAAGACCGCCGGAGCCTCCCACGGTGAAAGATCCTTGTTCCAGTCGTTTACAGGCAAAACGGCAAGCGCAAAAGGAGCCCCGCAGTTATCGCGGACATAGGCAATAAGCCTGTCCATCCCGCTAAGATCGCTGTCGTCTGCGGGCTGCACCAGCAAGGCCTTAGGGTCCGGATCACTGTGCATTATCTGCCATTTGGGTCTGCTCATTCCTTACCGAATATCCTTTCGTACTCCGCGCGGTCGAACTTTGCGCGGCGGCCTATGCAGCCTTCCCGCTTGCACAGCGAACAGTTCTGGTAGCCGTCGCCGGAAAAATGTATGTGCGACACGGAATTCCACGGCTTTATGTACCCCGCCTCGTTCAGCGACACGCCTATCTCGTCCACGCTGCCTATCATCCTGAACAGTTCAAAATTATTTTTTATGGGCCAGTCCGGAAGCGAACCGGGATTGAGCGTTGAGCCGCCGTCGAACCCGAACTTTTCCTTCATGTACCTGACGACGTACCCGGAAGCCAGGGACAGCAGCGCTCCGTTGTATGTGTTAAGAAACGGGTCGTCGTCGAATTCTCCGCTGTTTTCCAGCCCTTCACCGGCAGTGATCACGGACAGAAACACCCTGGGGGTATCCTTAAGCTTGTCCGCTGCCACTTTGCTGCGGAACGTTACGCCTTCTATCGTGGTCCGGTCTTCTTCTACGCCGTCCACGTTCGCCCATCTTATTATGGCTTTCGGCGCGCCGTACTGCTTTATAAGAGGATAAGTCTCCTCCAGCATTTCGAACGCGGAAGAGTCCGGCTTTATCCTGCAGAGCGCGGCAAATTCCTCCGCGGAAAGCTCCACGGGAATGTGTAACACTATCCTTTCCGAAGCATTATTGTTTATGTTATCCATGGTGTCTTGTCCGTTTCTGCCTTCTGCAGGCTGAAAGGCCCGGCATTCTGAGTCTGCCGGTCGTTTTAGTTGTCCGGTCTTTCAGTCTTCGTACTGCTTAAGGTACTCCTTTACGGACCTGCTCATCTCGCGCGCGAAGTCCGAGTTGTACTTGCGCTTGCAGAACGCATCCATCCACTCGCGGTATTCTTCTTCGTTCTTGCCTTTGCCGAACATGTCCTGAAGCTCGTCCTCGTCCATGTCACGGTATTTGTTTTCGTGCACTATGTGCTCCATTGCAGAGCGGGGCGGCTTGGGCCTTTTCTTCTGCCCTTCCGTAGGATACCCGAAGACCAGCATCGCAGCAGGAAACACAAGTTCCGGCAGCCCCAGTATGTCCCTCTGGATCTCTATGTTCTCCATTATGTCCCCGATGTAGCAGGATCCTATCCCATAGGACTCCGCCGCCACCACGGCGTTCTGCGCGGCTATGAGCGCGTCGTCCAACGCCAGAAGAAGATCTCCCGGGCCTGCCCTGCGGGGATCGCAGCCCAGCGCGCTGAAGGCTTTGTACCATTTGCGGC